>JANWJK010000062.1 GCA_025452005.1 Acetobacteraceae bacterium
GGTCCGCCAAAGCACGATCTCTGCCTTGCCGAACACGGTGCGCGTGCACATCCCGATAGGAAATGCCGCCTCCTGAAGGTCCAGTGCACAGAACCCATTGATCAACCAGGCGGCAAGCGGCCCGGACACTGTCAGTGCGGTATCGCGATGCGACACATCCACCACGCAGGCGTCGGATGGGACGACGTCGTTCGACCCGAGCAGCAGGAATTCGTCGGGGCCAAGCCATAGCAGGACACAATTCCCGGTCGTTGTTGCCCGACAGGTGCCGGGCAACAACAACCCCATCGAGGCAAGAGCAGCGGCATCGCCGCGGATGATGAACCGCCTCGCCGGCGCCACGGACGCCAACTGTGCCGCTGGGCAATCCGGCGACACCGCGGCGGATGCCGCGAGCGGGTGCGTTCGCTCAAGCATGCAGGCGGCTGCTTTCCGGGTCGTATGTGACGGGTTCCGTCACCCGTACGGCGATGCTGCGGTCGGGCATCGGTACGTACAGCGTCTGGCCAATCCGCGCGCGGCCGGCAGACAGCATTGCCAGCGCAATCGGCCGCCGCAGCGTCTCGCTCCAATACGCCGACGTGACGTGTCCGAGCATCGCTATAGGAGGCAGTACAGTTGCGTCCGCAACCAGTTGCGCCCCTTCCTCGAGCACCTCGGGTGCGACAAGTCCGACCAACTGCCGGCGATCTGCGCGTATCATGTCGGGTCGCGCCAGCGAGCGTTTGCCGACGAAGTCGCGCTTCGTCCTGCCAATGGTCCAGTCAAGGCCGAGATCGGTGGGGATCACCGTGCCATCGGTTTCCTGACCGACGATGATGTAGCCCTTCTCGGCGCGCAGCACATGCATTGCCTCGGTGCCATATGGCGTTATGCCGTGCGGCTCTCCGGCGGCATGCACTTCATGCCAGACGGCAAGACCGTAATCCGCCGGCACGTTGATCTCATAGCCGAGTTCGCCAGTGAAGCTCACACGGAAGACCCGCGCGGGAATTTCGCCGACACGGCCTTCGCGGACGCTCATATGCGGCATGGCCTCGGCCGCGATGTCGATGCCTGTGATCAACGGCGTGATCACCTGCCGTGCCAGCGGACCCTGCACAGCAATCACGGCCCATTGCTCCGTGACCGAGGTCAGCCATACACGCAGTTCCGGAAATTCGGTCTGTCGATAGTCTTCCATGTGATGCAGCACGCTCGCCGCGCCGCCGGTGGTTGTGGTGACATGGAAGCGATCCGGCGCCAGCCGGGCAACGACCCCGTCATCCATGACGAACCCTGCCTCTGTCAGCAGAACACCGTAGCGGCAGCGGCCAGGAGCGAGCCGTGCAAAGCTGCCGGTATATAATCGGTCGAGATACTCGGCCGCGTCAGGTCCGGTCACTTCGATCTTGCCGAGCGTGGTGGCGTCGAACATGCCGGCCGCGTTGCGCACCGCGCGGCATTCCCGAGCCACCGCGCGGTGTGCATCTTCGCCATTCCGTGTGAACCACCGGGCACGCTGCCAGGTGCCGACGTTCTCGAACACCGCACCATTCGCAACAGCCCAATCGTGGATCGGCGTGCGGCGCACCGGCTCGAATAGATGGCCTCGCGCCGCGCCTGCAAGCGCGCCGAACGTCACCGGCGTATATGGCATCCGGAACGTGGTATGGCCGACACTTGGCACCGGTCGGCCCGTCAGGCCAGCCACAATGGCCAGAGTGTTCATGCTCGACGTCTTGCCCTGATCTGTCGCCATCCCCGTCGTGGTGTAGCGCTTGACGTGCTCGATCGAGCGGAAGCCCTCCTGCGTGGCGATGACGAGATCCCTGGCAGTGACGTCGTTCTGGAAATCGACGAACGCCTTGCCGCTGGCGACGGCAGGTTGCGCTGTGGGCTGCGAGAGCGGCGGCGCATAGTGTCGCCGTACACCTGTGGCATCTCCCGCCGCGTAGCCTTCCTCCAGGCACGCCTCCAGGCCGAACGTACCGTTGCATGCGCCTGCGGAACGCACCTGCGCGGTCCATTCGCCCGGCAGAAACGCCTGCAATCGCTCGTCGAACCGCAGCCTGGCGCGGGACTGCGAATAGAGATGCACCGACGGGGTCCAACCGCCACACATCAGCAACAGATCGCAGGCGATGGCTTCGCCGTTCGACAACGTTGCGCGGCTGACACGCAATTTCCCGCTGGTGGCAACGGCGCTCGCACCCAGTAGTAACGGCAGGCCGGATGCTCTTGCCGCGTCGCTGGCCTCGGTGCGTGGATCAGCGACGGCGCAGATGGCAACACCGGCCTGCTGCAACGCGACGCCCGCCGCGTAGGCGCTGTCATCCGTGGTGGCGATCACTGCGCGCGTACCCACCTTTACGCCATAGCGCCGCAGATAGATCCGCGCAGCATCGGCCAGCATGATGCCCGGTCGATCGTTGCCGGCGAACACCATCGGGCGTTCCACCGCGCCTGCGGCGATCACCACCCTGCTCGCTCGCACATGCCACAGCCGTTCGCGCGGCAGTTGCGGGTCGGGGTGCGCCAGATGATCGGTGACACGCTGCGCGAGGCCGACCAGGTTGTCGGGAAACCATCCGAACGCCGTTGTCCGTGGCAGCAATGTTACCTCGGCGCGCTGCGCCAAGGTATCAAGCGTCTCGCGCAGCCAGGACGATGCTGCCTCCGCCAGCAACGACCCGCCCAACTCGGGCTGTTCGTCGCACAACACGACGCGTGCACCGTTTGCCGATGCAGCGAGTGCGGCGGCGAGACCGGCAGGACCGGCACCGATTACCAGCACGTCGCAATGTGCATAATAATGCAGATAGCGGTCGGGATCGGCAGCAACGGGCGCGCGTCCCAGACCAGCCGCAGCGCGGATTGCCGGTTCATAAACGTGCCGCCAGAAGACGCGCGGCCACATGAAGGTCTTGTAGTAGAAGCCCGCCGGAAACAGCGGCGCGACTGTGTTGCTGACCGCACCGAGGTCCCAAGCGAGCGAAGGAAAGCGATTCTGGCTCCGCGCCCGCATTCCGTCGTACAGCTCGAGTTGCGTCGCGCGCAGGTTCGGTGTGATGCGCCCGGCGCCGCGATCGATCGTTACCAGTGCATTGGGTTCCTCCGACCCCGCGGACAGAATCCCGCGCGGCCGGTGATACTTGAACGAGCGCCCGACCAGATGCACGCCATTGGCCAACAGTGCGGAAGCGAGCGTGTCGCCGCGCAAGCCGCTGTACCCTCTCCCGTCGAAGCTGAATGCGAGTGGGCGCGTGCGGTCGATGCGGCCGCCATCAGGTGTGCGAAACGCGCCGGTCATCGCGGCGGCGTCTCACCGGGCCTGTAGGTGGCACTGATGCGATCGCTGACCGTGTCGCGCACGCAGTTGAAGAACCGGCCGCAACCATGGATGTGGCGCCAGCGCTCGGCGTGCATGCCCTTTGGATTGCTGCGCAGGTAAAGGAATTCCGCCCATGCCGCATCGTCCTGCGATGCAGGATCCAACGGACGGGCGATGTGCGCTTCGCCGCCATAGCGAAATTCGTTCTCCGGACGCTTGCCGCACCACGGACAGGCGATCAGCAGCATCAGTGTGCCACGGCCGCGGCGGCGGCCTCATCGATCAATCGGCCCGTGCGGAAGCGATCGAGCGAGAACGGCGCAGCGATCGGATGCGGCTCCCCACGCGCGACCGTCGCGGCGAAAACGTGCCCGGATCCGGGCGTGGCCTTGAACCCGCCGGTACCCCAGCCGCAGTTCACATAGAGCCCCGGCACCGGCGTCAGCCCGATGATCGGCGAGCGATCCGGCGTGACATCGACGATGCCGCCCCAATTGCGCAGCATGCGCAGTCGACGGAATGTCGGAAACAGTTCGCAGATCGCTTCCAGCGTGTGTTCGGCGATATGCAGTCCACCGGCCTGGCTGTACGACACATAGGCATCAGTCGCGGCGCCGATCACCAGTTCGCCCTTGTCCGACTGCGAGATGTAGGCGTGGATGCTGTTGGACATCACCACGCAGGGCAGCACCGGCTTCACCGGCTCTGACACCAGCGCCTGCAAGGGATAACTCTCCAGCGGCATGCACAGGCCGGCCATCGCCATCACCACGCTGGTATGGCCGGCCGCCACCGCGGCTACCTTCCTCGCTGCGATGCGTCCGCGCGTCGTTTCGACAGCGGCCACGGCACCGGATGGCACGCGACAGATCGCAGTCACCTCGCAGTTCTGGATGATATCGACGCCGAGCGCACTGGCGGCGCGCGCGTAGCCCCAGGCGACGGCATCGTGCCGCGCCACTCCGGCGCGACGCTGCAATGCGGCGCCCAGGATCGGGTGACGGAGCTCGGACGACGTATTCAGCGGTGGGCAAAATGCCTTCGCCTGTTCGGGTGTGAGCCACTCGTTGTCGATGCCGTTCAGCCGGTTGGCGTGCACATGGCGCTTGAACACCTGCACATCGTGTACCGAATGCGCCAGCATCATCACGCCGCGCGGCGAATACATGACGTTGTAGTTCAGTTCCTGCGCCAGGCCTTCCCACAGCTTGAGCGCGTGCTCGTAGAGCATGGCACTCTCGTCCCACAGGTAGTTGGAACGGATGACCGTGGTGTTGCGCCCGGTATTGCCGCCGCCGAGCCAGCCGCGCTCCAGCACCGCGACATTGCGCACGCCGTGATCGCGCGCCAGGTAGTACGCGGTGGCGAGGCCATGGCCGCCGGCACCCACGATCACCACATCGTAGGCCGCCCGCGGTTCCGGCGAGCGCCATTGCTCCGGCCACGCAGCGCCGCCCAGAGCATGCCGCATCAAGCTATAGACCGAAAAACGCAACGTTCCCGCTCCCGCCGTATCCTCCCCCGCACTTCGTGTTGAGGCAAGCGGCTGCACCCGGTAGCATTGCCGGCAGAGGGAGACAAACGATGGCCGACTACGACTACATCATCATAGGCGCCGGTTCCGCAGGGTGTGTGCTGGCGCATCGGCTGACCGACGATTCGCGTACCAGGGTGCTGCTGCTGGAGGCAGGACCGAAAGACGATTCCATGTGGATCAACATCCCGGCGGGATTCACCAAGCTGCTGAACAGCCCGCGCTACAACTGGAATTTTGCCACCGAGCCGGAGGAAAACGTCAAGGGTCGTTCGATTCCCATTCCGCGCGGCAAGACACTCGGCGGATCGAGCTCTATCAACGGCATGCTGTATGTCCGGGGCAATCCGCTCGACTACAACACCTGGGCGCAGTTCGGCAACCGCGGCTGGTCATACGAAGCCGTGCTGCCGTACTTCCGCAAGTCCGAGCATTTCGAGCCGGGCGGCGATGAAACGCGCGGCCGCGGCGGCCTGCTGAATGTCGCCAACATGATCGAACGTGCCGAACTGCTCGACGCGTTCGTCGATGCGGCCGCGGCCGAGGGCTATCCGCGCAATCCGGATTACAACAACGGTAGCCAGGAAGGCTTTGGCTACTACCAGGTGACGCAGAAGAACGGCCGGCGCTGGTCGACCGCGCGCGCCTTCCTCGATCCCGCACGTGGCCGCTCGAATCTGCGCATTGAAACCGAGGCGCACACAACGCGCATCCTGCTGGAGGGCAAGCGGGCCGTCGGCGTCGAGTATCGCCAGCACGGCCAGACGCAGCAGGTGCGCTGCTATGCCGAAGTGATCCTTGCCGCGGGTGCCGTGAAGTCGCCGCAGGTGCTGGAGCTGTCGGGCATCGGCCAACCGGAGCTGCTGCAATCACTCGGCATCGAGGTAAGGCACGAGCTGCGCGGCGTCGGCGAGAATTACCGCGACCACTTCGCCCCGCGGATGAATTGGCGGGTGAAGCTGCCGGTCACGCTGAACGAGCAGACGCGCGGCGTCGCGTTCGCCAAGGAGATCGTCAAATACTATACGCAAGGCCGCGGCGTGCTGACCTTCACCGCCGGCATCGTCTATGGCTTCGTCAAGACACGGCCCGAGCTCGAGGAGCCCGATGTCCAGTACCACTTCGCGCACGCCAGTTACGCGACCGCGCAGACACGCATCCTGGATCGTCAGCCGGGGATGACGCTGACCGCGTATCAGTGTTCACCGGCATCACGGGGATCGATCCATGCCAAATCGGCCGACCCGTTGGCGGCGCCGGCGATCCGGCCGAATTTCCTTGCCGAGGAGCTGGACCGGCGCACGATTGTCGAGGGCATGAAGATCGGCCGGCGGATCGTCAACAATGCGACACTGGACAAGTACCGCGCGTTCGAGATGAACCCCGGTGACCGCGTGCAGTCCGACGACGAGTGGCTGGATTTTGCCCGGATGAACGGCCAGACCACCTATCACGTCACCGGCACGTGCAAGATGGGCCACGATCCGATGGCGGTGGTCGATGACGAGTTGCGCGTGCACGGGATCGCCGGACTGCGCGTGATCGATGCGTCGATCATGCCGACGTTGGTCTCGGGCAACACCAACGCCGCGGTGATCATGATCGCGGAGAAGGGTGCCGACATGGTCAAGGCGGCGGCGCAGCCGGTGCGGGCAGCGGCGTAACTACAGGACCGTCACGCGAACCGTACCAGCCGTCCGATCGGGCTGCCAAGCACCTCGTCCTCGCGCATCACCGTCCGGCCGCGCACCACCACCGCGACGGGCCAGCCGGTGACGTCCATGCCTGCGAACGGCGTCCAGCCGCAGGGCGAGACGATCCACGACTCCTCGATACGACGGTGGCGCTGCATGTCCACCAGCGTAAAGTCCGCGTCGTAGCCTGCGGCGAGCCGGCCCTTGCCGACCACGCCATAGACCCGCGCCGGGCCGGCGCACATCAGATCGACCATGCGCGACAGCGACAGCCGTCCGGCATTCACGTGGTTCAGCATCAGCGGACCGATCGTTTGCACACCGGTCAGTCCCGCGGGACAATCCGGCCACGGCAGCAGCTTCTTGTCGCGCGCATGCGGCGCGTGGTCGGAGCCGACCGTATCGACCGTACCATCATTGATGGCACGCCACGCCGCCTCGAGGTGACGCGGCCCGCGGATCGGCGGGTTCATCACGCCGAAGCCTTTCAGCGTGTCGTAGCAGTCCGGCGCCACCTGCGTCAGGTGGTTCAGCAGCACCTCGCAGGTCGCCAACTCGCGGAAGTCCTTCAGGTAGTCGAGCTCCTCGGCGGTGGAGACATGCAGGATATGCGCCGGCCGCCCCGTAGCGCGCGCCAGCGCCATCAGACGGCGTGTCCCCAGGAACGCAGTCTCTTCGTCTCGCCATTCCATGTGGCGACGGTGCGGGTCGCCGGACTTGAACAGCGGACGGCGCTCCTGCAGCCGATATTCGTCCTCGGAATGATACGCGATTCGCCGGCGTCCCGAACGCATCACGCGCTCCAGGTGTTCGTCGTCCTCCACCAGCAGATCGCCGGTCGAGCTGCCGGCGAAGATCTTGATGCCGCACACGCCGCGCCCGAGTTCCAGCTTCGCGAGTTCGGGAATGTTCTGCTTGGTGCCGCCGATATAAAGTCCGATGTCGCACCAGGACTCGCGCTCGACATAGTTCTGCTTCCAGGCCAGCCTCTCGGCATCGACGATCGATGGCGACGTATTCGGCATGTCGAACACTGCCGCCAGCCCGCCCAGCACGGCAGCCCGCGTGCCGGTGGGAATCGACTCGACCGCCTTGTCGCCGGGATCGCGCAGATGCACATGCGGATCGATCAGGCCGGGCAGAACGTGCAGGCCGCTGGCGTCGATCGTGGCATCCGCCGTGGCATCGGCCGCGACGCCGAGTGCGGCGATACGGCCGTTGCGGACGCCGACATCGGTGGCCTCGACGCTCCATGGCAGGACGCAGGTGCCGTGGCGGATCAACAGATCGAAATGAGCTGGCATGACTCGATTCCCCAAGCTTGCCGTAGCTTAGCACCGGAACCAGCTATGGGAGAGGCCGTGGACCCGGAGAAGCCGATGGCTGCGTCTGTTCCCAGGGTGAGCTCCGTGCTGGAGACCTCACTCTATGTCGCCGATCTGGACCGGGCATGCGAGTTCTATCAGCGCGTGTTCGGTTTCGAGCGCTTCGTGCATGACGGCCGAATGTGCGCTCTCGGCGTCCCCGGCAGCCAGGTGTTGCTGCTGTTCCGCCATGGCAGCACCAATGAACCGGCCCCCGTGCCGGGCGGCGTCATTCCGCCGCATCACGGCAAAGGCGAGCTGCATCTCTGCTTCGCCATCCCGCTCGGCGAGTTGGCGGCGTGGGAAGGGCATCTGCTCCGTCAGTGCATCGCGGTCGAAAGCCGCATCCATTGGGCGCGGGGCGGCACCAGCCTGTATTTCCGCGATCCCGACGGCAACTCGCTGGAGGTCGCGACGCCGGGGCTTTGGCCCAACCACTGAATGACCGCACGATGGCTGCGGCTTGCGAGCCTGATCACCGTCGGGCTGTTGCTGATGCTGGCTCTCGGCACCGCCGCGCTGCCATGGATCATGCCCGAACACGACGCCTCGGCCCGCCGTCTTGCGGCGATGGCGATTTTCGCGGCGAGCTATCTGGCGCTCGCGATCGGCAAGGTTCCCGGCCTGTCGATAGACCGCGCCGGGGTCGCGCTGGTCGGTGCGTGTCTCATGGTGGGCTCCGGCGTCGTGTCCCCGGAGGAGGCGTATCAGGCGGTCGATGTCGGCACGATCACGCTGCTGCTCGGCATGATGATCGTGGTCGCCAGCCTGCGCATTTCCGGTTTCTTCGCCTTGGTGAACGCCTGGGTCGCCCGCCACATCCATCGTCCCGTGGTGCTGCTGGCGGCAATCGTCGCGCTGTCCGGTGTGTTCTCCGCCTTCCTGGTGAACGATGCGATCTGCCTGGTCATGGCACCTCTGGTGATGGAACTGACGCTCGCTCTCGGACGCAATCCGGTGCCGTATCTGCTGGCCGTGGCGATGGCGTCGAATGTCGGTTCGACGGCGACGATCACCGGCAACCCGCAGAACATGATGATCGGCAGCTTCTCGCAGATCCCCTACACGCAGTTCGCCGCAGCCTTGGCGCCGGTGGCGCTGATCGGCCTTGTGCTGACGATCGCACTGCTGGCTCTGTTCCACCGCACCGAACTGCGTGGCGAAAGCCTGCGACTGCGGCTGCCGCGCGTGCGGGCCAATCGGGTGCTGGTGGTGCGTTCGCTGATCGCCACCGCTGTGGTGGTCGCGCTGTTCTTCGCCGGGCAGCCGCCGGCAAAGGCTGCGATCGTGGTCGGCGCACTGCTGCTGCTGACGCGCCGGGTCAAAAGCGCGCGTGTCTATGCCGAGATCGACTGGTCGCTGCTGCTGATGTTCACCGGGCTGTTCATCATCGTCACGGGTGCCGAACGCGAGCTGCTGAAGCCGCAGACCGTCGAGGCGGTGGGTCGACTGCACCTCGCCACCGTACCGGTGCTCAGCACAGTGACCGCGGTTCTGTCGAACCTAGTGAGCAACGTGCCTGCCGTGTTGCTGCTGAAACCGTTCGTGGCCGTACTGCCGGATCATGATCGCGCCTGGCTGGTGATCGCCATGGCGTCCACGCTGGCCGGCAACTTCACCGTGCTGGGCTCGATCGCCAATCTGATCGTCGTGGAAAAGGCGGCGCGGCGCGGCATTGCGATCGGCTTCTGGGATTACTTCCGCGTCGGAGCACCGCTGACCGTGCTGACACTGGCGGTGGGAACGTTGAGGCTGATGTGGCGTTGAGGCTCGGCAACGCAC
>JANWJK010000063.1 GCA_025452005.1 Acetobacteraceae bacterium
GCGCCGCAGGCCGCCATGTTGAATGCCGGCATGGCCCATGCGCTCGACTTCGACGACACGCTCGATCATGGCGGTTCGATCCATCCGGGGGCGTCGGTGCTCGCCGCAGGCCTTGCGGTTTCCGACATGCTCGGCGGCATATCGGGCGAGCGGTTGCTGCTGGCGATCACGCTGGGGCTCGATGTGTCCTGTCGTGTCGCGCTCGCCTCGACGGTCGATCGCGGTTGGCATCGCACCGCGGCAATGGGTGTGTTCGGCGCCGCCGCGGCCGCCGGCAAGCTGCTCGGCCTGAACGTGGAGCAGATGGTGAATGCCTTGGGGATCGCATTCAGCCAGGCCGCGGGGAACCGACAGTGCATCGTGGACGGCGCGTTGACCAAGCGCCTTCAGGCGGGCCAGGCCAGCAGCAGCGGCGTGTTGGCCGCGATCCTGGCAGCAGAGGGCTTTACCGGCGCCCATAACATCTTCCTCGGCCGGTTCGGCTTCTTCGAGCTGTACCAGCCGAACGGCCATGATCCGGCGATACTGCTCGACGAACTGGGCAAGGCGTTCCGTGGCGATCAGTTGAGCTTCAAGCCCTATGCGTGCGGCCGCCCGCAGCATGCCATGCTCGATGCCGCCATCGCCGCTCGCAACGAGCTTGGTTTGGGGACTGCCACCGACCTGTCCGAGATCGCAGACCTTCGAGTGGCCGCCGCCGTCGCGACCATTGCCGAACAATTCAACGGCGCACCGCACAAGCGCCGGCCGACGCAGATCGTGGAGGCGCAGTTCGCGCTGCCATACCTTATCGCGACAGGCGTGGTGCACGGCCGTGTCGGCATCACGGAGGTTGCTGATATCCATAACGTCGAGGTGCTGAACATTGCCGGGCGCATCGCGGGCGTCGGCGCGGAAGGCGGGCCCGTCGGGGTCACGATCCGCCTGCGGGATGGTCGCGCGGCGACCGTCGCAATCGGTCCGCCTCTCGGCTCGCCAGAGAACCGCCTCGGGAGCGAGCAACTCCTGACCAAGTTCGCGGACTGTGCGCGCAACGCGGTACGAAAGTTGTCGGACGATGTCGTAGCCGAGGCGGCGGACACGATCCTGCACCTTGAAGACGTGCAGGATGTCAGCAGACTGCTGCGGCACTTCGCTTGAGGAGATCCGGGCAATGGCGCCACGCAGGATGCGCCTGGGCATGTCGATCCGCGGCTACGGCTACCACCCGGCAGCCTGGCGCCATCCGGATGTACCGGCCGACGGCACGTTGCATGTCGAGCACTATGTGCATAACACGCAGGTTGCCGAGAGCGGAAAACTCGATCTGATCTTCTTTGCCGACGGCGCCGGCATCCGCCAGGGCGACAATCCTCGGGGCGCGCTGTGCCGCACAGGTACGGACATGGTCGAGATGGAGCCTATGACCTTGCTGCCGGCGCTCGCCATGGTCACGCAGCGTATCGGCCTGGTGACGACGGCGTCCACGACGTACAATGAACCGTACAACCTGGCGCGCAAGTTCGCCACGTTGGATCTGATCAGCAATGGCCGCGCCGGATGGAATGTCGTGGCATCATGGTCGGAACACGAGGCGCAGAACTTCGGCATGGAGACGACGCTCGACTACGACACGCGTTATGCCCGCTCGGCCGAGTTCGTCGATGTGGTCAGGGGCCTGTGGGACAGTTGGGAGGACGGCGCCCTGCTGTTCGACAAGGCGACGGGCCGCTATTTCGACGAGGCCAGGATGCACGTGCTCGACCACAGGGGCCGCTTCTTCAACGTTCGCGGTCCGTTGAACGTCGCTGGAATGCCACAGGGTCACCCGATCATCGTCCAGGCCGGTGCCTCTGAGCAGGGGCGCGAACTTGGCGCGGCGACAGCGGACGTCATCTATGCGATCCATGACTCGCTGCGGCACGCACAGGCCTATTACGCCGACGTGAAAGGGCGCATGGCGAAATACGGACGCGAGCCCGACGACCTGAAGATCATGCCGGCGATCTGTCCGGTGGTCGCTCGCACCCGCGCGGAGGCACAGGCAAAGTATGATCAGTTGCAGGCGATGATCGATCCACTGGTCGGCCTGGGACGGCTCTATGGCTCGTTCGGCGACCTGTCGGGCTATGCGCTGGACGATCCGGTGCCGGAAGATGCGCTGGGCAAGCAGGAACTGCGCAGTCTGAGCGTACAGTTGGTGGAACGCGTGCGAAAGGAGCGGCCGACCATCCGCGAGCTGTACATGCGCTCCGGCATCACCGGCTCCGCGAGGATCGGCACGCCCGCCGACATCGCCGACGTCATGCAGGAATGGTTCGAAGCCGCGGCGTGCGATGGTTTCAACGTCACGCCCGCGACCCTGCCAGGCGGTGGCGAGGACTTTGTCGCGATGGTGGTACCGGAACTGCGTCGCCGCGGCCTGTTCCGCACCGAGTATGACGGCAGAACGCTGCGCGAGAACCTTGGCCTGAAGCCGGTGATCAATCGCTACAGCCGGCGCCGTCAGGCCGCCGAGTGAAACTCCAACAGGGAGGATATGATGGCTGAGATCCTGGCACTTGGAATATCGCACTATCCGCCGCTGAGCGGCCACGATGACCGCATGGCGACGATCCTGCGTCGCATGTTGCAGAACCCGGACCTGCCGGCGCATCTGCGCACCCCGGAGGGATGGCCCGAGGGCATGCGGGCGGAATGGGGGGAAGACGAGGGCCTTTCCGCGGCCGCGAAGCATCGTGCCGCGCTGGTCGGTTGGATGGAGCGGACACGGGCCGCCCTGGATGCGTTCCGGCCGGATTTCGTATTGCTGTGGGGCGACGACCAGTACGAGAACTTCCGCGAGGACATCATCCCGCCCTACTGCATCGCCGCTCACGAGAAGTTCACCTTCTCGCCGCGTGCCGACAACGTCTGGGGCGAGACCGACAGGGTTTACGAACTGCCCGGCAATCGCACCGCGGCCAAGATGCTGGCGACAGGTCTGATCGAGCAGGGCTTCGACGCGGCCTATGCCTACAAGCCGCTGCATCATCCGCTGGGGCACGCCTTCACCAACGCGATCTTCTATCTCGATTACCAACGCAAGGGCTTCGATTATCCGATCGTGCCGTTCGCGGTGAACTGTTACGGGCGCAAGGTGGTCTCGCAGCGCGGTGGCGTGCCGGCGTTCGACAAGGCCGAGTCCGACGTCGAGTTCGACCCGCCGGCGCCGGCGCCCTGGCGTCTGTTCGACCTCGGTGCCGCAACGGCGCGCATCCTGGCCGAATCGCCGTATCGCGTTGCACTGCTGGCGTCGTCGGGATGGTCGCATGCGTTCCTGACGGCGAAGCACCACTATCTCTATCCCGACCGGACAGCCGATCGGCGTATGTACGAGCACCTGCGGGACGGCGACTACGACGTGTGGCGGCAATACCCGGCTCAGGCCGTCGAGGACAGCGGGCAGCAGGAAATCCTGAACTGGCTGTGCCTGGTCGGCGCGCTGAGCGCTCTCGAGCGCAAGCCCCAGGAAACCGGCTTCGTGGACACCTGGATTTTCAACTCCTCGAAGGCTTTCCTGATCGCACCGCCCGGCTGATGGACAGCGAGACCGCAGCCTACGACGTGATCGTGGCCGGCGCGGGCCCGGTAGGCCTGACGCTGTCCATCGATCTCGGCCGGCGCGGCGTCCGGTGCCTGCTGATCGAGCGCAGTCCGACAACGTTGCCGTATCCGAAGATGGACCGGTCGAACGCGCGGACGATGGAGTTCTACCGCCGGCTTGGCATCGCCGATCGGGTGCGCGCGCTGGGCTACCCGGCAGACAACCCGATGGACGTGTTCCTGACCACCAGGCTAAGCGATCCGCCGATCACGGTGCTCAGGTATCCGTCGGTGGCGGAGCGCCGCAAGCAGATCGCCGAATCACCGAACGGCGCATGGCTGCTCGAGCCGTATCAGCTCGTCTCGCAGAACCAGCTCGAGCCGCTGCTGAAGGAGGTTGCCGAGGCCGAGGCCAACGTCACCGTGAGATACGGTTGCGAACTGGTCGACTTCGTGCAGGACGCGGCCGGCGTTGCCGTCACGACTCGCTCGGTGGACGGCGAGGTGGCGATGCTGCGCTGCGGCTACCTCGCCGGCTGCGACGGCGGCACCAGCACGGTGCGCAAGAAGCTCGGTATCGTACTGCAAGGTCGCGGCAGCATCCGCGAGCTGGTGCAGGTGATCTTCCGATCGGAGGACCTCTACGAGCGGATCGTCACCGGCAAGGGACGCCACTATCAGTTCGCTGATGCCGCCGGATCGAGCATGGTGGCGCAAGGAACCCGCAAGGAGTTCACCCTGCATTCCTCGCTGCCGCCCGATACGGATTTTCGGCCAATCATTCGTGATCTGATCGGCTTCCCCTGCGACTTCGAAATCCGCCATGTGATCCCGTGGCGGCATCATCTTCTGGTGGCCGAGCGCTACCGCGATGGCCGCGTCTTCCTGGCCGGCGATGCGGTGCATCTGGTCATTCCGTCCGGTGGCCTCGGCATGAACACCGGCGTCGGTGACGCTTTCGATCTGTCGTGGAAGCTGGCCGGCACGATCAGAGGCTGGGGCGGTCCCGGCCTGCTCGATGGCTACGAGCAGGAGCGCCGACCGATCGGTATCCGTAACGTCGCCGCCGCGGGATGGGCGTCGGAGGGCGTGCCGATCTGGCGGGCACTGGTAACGCCCGCCGTCTGCGAAGCGACACCGGAAGGCGAGGCTGCGCGCGAGAAACTGGCAGCGTCGTTCGACATCAATCATCGCCGCATGCATGGGATGGTCGGTATCGAGTCCGGCTATTCGTATGCCGGCTCGCCACTGATCGCGGACGAGCCGGGCAACGTTGCGGAATGGGAAACCAGCGCATACGTGCCGCACGCGCGTCCTGGCGTCCGCATACCGCATATGTGGCTGAAGGACGGGCGTGCGCTACAGGACGTGCTCGGCAGCGACTACACGCTGCTCGACCTCCGCGGGAACTGCGACGCCGGTCCACTGGTCGAGGAGTTCCGGAAACTAGGGGCGCCGCTCGTTGTCCTTCGTCTGGACGAAGAACGGGTGCGTTCGGTTTACGGAGCTTCCGTGTTCCTGCTGCGGCCCGATCTGCACATCGCGTGGCGCGGCGACCGCGCGCCGGCTGATCCCGCTTGCCTCGCCGCGCTCGCCACGGGACGGCGATTAACCTAAGCCTGCGCGCCGGTACCGTCGGCCATCACGGCGAGGCGATGGCTCGCGCTGCCAAGACGACGCAGCATCACGGGAAGTTGCGGCTGAGCCGGCAGCGGTCCGTCATCGAGGAACTCCGACCAGGCGGACCATTCCTGCTCCGACAGCAGCAGCGCCCGGCGCCGATCGTCCTCGCTGAGCCGCATCTGCTCGCCCAGCTCGCTGAACACGGCGAACTGACTGCGAGCCAGGTTGTCCGTTGCTAGCCAGGTCATGCTCTGAAGCATCGCGGCACCTCTTGTTCGTAGGTTTCAGCAGATACCCAATCGTTCGGGCGAGGCAAGGGCGGAAATTGGCAGACGTTTTGTTCGATTTGTGGCGAGCAAACACCGTCGAGTGACCGGCGGAAAGTTCGCAATGATGCGGATCGGGTTTCTACGTACGGGCGTGACGGAACCTGCGCGACCTGACTATCCTGTGAGCAAGCGCCCGGACCGGGCACAGCAGGAGGCTTGCATGGAACTGGCTCAGGCGCGGAAGGCTCGGATCGTCCCACGCACGGGAGGCCGCGCGCTCGCCGATGCCCTGGTCGCGCAGGGCATCGACCATGTATTCGCTGTGCCGGGCGAGAGCTATCTCGATGTGCTCGACGGCCTCTACGACGTGCGCCAGAAGCTGAAGCTGGTGACCTGCCGCTTCGAGGCCGGCGCGGTGAACATGGCCGAGGCGTTCGGCAAGCTGAAAGGGCGCCCTGCGGCGGCGATGGTGACGCGCGGGCCCGGCGCGTGCCATGGCGCGATCGGCGTGCATGTCGCTATGCAGGACAGTACGCCGCTGTTGCTGTTCGTCGGGCAGATCCCACATGAGGACGCCGGACGCGATGCATTCCAGGAGGTGGACTATCGCCGGATGTTCAGCCCGCTCGCCAAGTGGGTGACGCAGATCGACCAGGCGAAGCGCATTCCTGAAATCGTCGCGCATGCGACGGATGTTGCGGTGTCGGGGCGGCCAGGGCCGGTGGTGATCGCGCTGTCCGAGGAGATGCAGAAGGACATGGTCGAGGCGCCCGACCTGCCGCGTGCCGTGGTGTCGCCGCCGCATCCCGATCCCGCGGCGCTGGCGCAATTGCGCGTCATGCTCGGCCGTGCACGTAAGCCGCTTGCCGTGCTTGGCGGCTCTTGCTGGACCGACGCAGGCCGTGTGGCGATCCGGGACTTCTTACTGGGGAACGACATTCCGGTGACCGTCGGCTTCCGTCGTCAGGCGCTGTACGACGGCACGCTGGATAATTTCGCCGGCGATCTCGGCGTCGGTTCCGATCCGGGACTGATCGGCAAGGCCAAGGAGGCGGACCTGATCCTGGCGATCGGCTCGCGTCTCGGCGATGCGGTGACGCAGGGCTACACGCTGCTCGACATGGCCGGCAGCGTGCCGATCGTCCAGGTGCATCCCGACGGCAGCGAGATCGGCCGCGTGTTCCGTCCCGCACTCGGCATCGTCGCGGACCTCAACGCGTTTGCCCACGCCGTGGCGGCGCTGGAGCCGGTGCGCACCGATTGGGTGGCGTGGACAGGAGAACTGCGGTCCCTGCGCGAGGCGCAGCGCGCGGTGCCGAATTATCAAGGCAGGCTCAATCTCGGCACGGCGATGCGCGAACTCGAATCACTGTTGGACCGCGATGCTTTGATCACCACCGATGCAGGCAATTTTGCCGGCTGGGCGACACGCTTCATCAACTTCCGCGACGGCCAGCGCTATATCGGACCGACCAACGGTGCGATGGGCTACAGCGTGCCCGCGGCGATCGGCGCGAAGATCGCGTATCCCGACCGTATGGTGGTGAGCATGGTCGGCGACGGCGGCTTCCTGATGACCGGGCAGGAACTCGCGACGGCATTCCATCATGGCGTCGCACCGATCGTGCTGGTGTTCAACAACCAGATGTACGGCACTATCCGCATGCATCAGGAGCGCGCCTATCCCGGCCGCGTCTCCGGCACGGGGCTGACCAACCCCGACTTCGCCAAATTCATCGAGGCGTTCGGCGGGCATGGCGAAGTGGTGAGCGATACCGGCGAGTTCTCCCCGGCGTTCCGCCGCGCCGTGGCCAGCGGCAGGCCGGCGGTCATCGAGCTGCGAATGAATCCCGAGCAGATCACCACGCGTGCCACCATCGCGGAACTGCGCGCGGGGAGGGTCACGAAGCCAGCGGCGAAACCCAAGCGCGCCGCCGCACCCAAGCACCCGAAGCCGGCACGCGGTGCGACGTCCGGCAAAAAGCGGGGTGGATGAGCTTCACATCCGGCCACCTGATGGCAGCGGCTGCGCGTGCCTACCTCGCGCGCGACCATTCGGAGGCGGAGCGATGTTGCCTGGCCCTGATCGAGCGTGAGCCGCGGCATTTCGATGCGCTGCATCTGCTGGGCGTGGTGTGCCTCGATCGCAAGCATCTGGCTGACGCGGTCGGCTACCTGACGCGCGCAACACGCGAGCGTCCGCACGATACGCGGGTGTACTATCACCTCGGCACCGCGCTGTTGGGCTTGAAGCTGTATGGCCAGGCGGAAGCAGCGCTGCAGCGCGCAGTCACGCCGCGGTCCAGCGACGCTGGCGCGCTCAACAATCTGGGCAACGCGCTCGCCGGCAGCGGGCGGCATGAGGAAGCAATCGCATGCTATCGCCAGGTGCTGGCGGGCGACGCCGGCCACGTGCCGGCACGCTTCAATCTCGGCCGCTCGCTGGCCGCCCTGGACCGGCTCGAAGACGCGGCAGCGAGCTTTCGCCAGGCGCTGGCGGATGCTCCTGCCGATATCGATCCGGACCGGCTGGCGGATCTACAGGCGAGCCTCGGTGAGGCGCTGGTGGGGCTTGGGCAGCACGACGAGGCGCTCGATACGTGCCGCACGATCGCCTCGCATCGGCCGCAACTGGCGGCGTGGAACGAAAGTCTGGTCCTGCTGCTGCTCGGCCGCTACGACGAAGGCTGGCGGCAGTACGAAGGCCGCTGGGGCGTCGCCAGTCACGATCCGCCGCGCGCCGATGCGCTTGTGCCGGACCTGACCGGGGTTGCCGGCCGGCGCGTGCTGCTGACGGCGGAGCAGGGGCATGGCGACATGATCCAGTTCGCCCGCTATGCGCCGCTGCTCGCCGCGCACGGCGCGCGCGTCACCGTTCAGACCTATGCCGAACTGAAGGTGTTGATGCGCACGCTCGACGGGGTCGAGCGAGTCGTTGCGCCGGGCGAGAGGGAGCCTCCTACCGACATCGTAACGCCGCTGCTCAGCCTGCCACTGGTCTTCGGCACACGGGCCGATACGGTGCCGGCACAGGTGCCGTATCTGCTGGCGCCGGCCGAGCGGCTTGCGGCCTGGCAACGGCAGCTCGGTCCACGCTCGCGTCTGCGCGTGGGGCTGGCCTGGTGGGGCTCGCAGCACATTCCCAAGCGATCGCTGCCGGTGGAAGCTTTGCTGCCGCTGCTATCGTGGCCCGGGATCGAATTGCATGCGCTACAGAAGGAGATCCCGTCGGCACAGCGCGACTGGCTGGCGTCCCGCCGGCTGCTGATCGATCACGGCGCAGAGCTGCACGACTACGCCGACACCGCGGCGCTGATCACCTTGCTCGACCTCGTCGTGTCGATCGATACGTCCGTGGCACATCTGGCCGGCGCGCTGGGCAAGCCCGTATGGATCATGTTGCAGCACAGTGCCGACTGGCGCTGGCTGCTGGATCGCGACGACAGCCCCTGGTATCCGACCGCGCGGCTTTTCCGTCAGCGGCGCGCCGGTGACTGGGAGAGCGTGGTGGCCGACGTGGTTCGCGCGCTTGCCGTCGAGGGCGGCAGCGGTGTAGCCATCGGACATCGTTACAACGCCGTTCCCGGCAGCGGAGGACACCATGGCGGTTGCACAGCAGCGGAATGACGCGCCGGCATGGCACTGCAGCTAAATCTGATCGCCGTGGCGGCGGCCGCCGCGCTGGTGCTTGCCTTTCCTGCGTCCGCCCTCGCGCAGGACCCAGCGGCGGTTTCGACATCCGAGCTGAGCGGCCTGCACGGAGTGTTCGGTGAGCATGTCAGGGACCTGAACGGCGACGATGCCGGGAGGCTGTGGGATATCCTGGTCGACGATGCGGCCAAACCGATGGCGGCGGTAATCGACTACGGCGGCCCCCTCGGCGTCGGCCAGCGCAAGGTGGCCGTGGCCTGGAGCGCGCTGCAGTTTGTCATGTCCGACACGGCGACGCCGGTCCATCTGGCATTGACCAGGCTGCAACTTGGGGCACTGCCGGACTTCAAGTACGGGACACCGACGGTGGTCGTCGGCAACGGGCAATAGCCATGGCAGACCAGCGCAGCCTGCGCGGCCTCGACTGGCTGAACTTCTTCGTGGCCAATGTGCAGACCGGATTCGGTCCGTTCATCGCGGTCTACCTTACCGAGAACCGCTGGACGACAACGGAGATCGGCTTTGCCCTTACGATCGGCACGATTTGCAGCCTGGTCAGCCAGATGCCGGCCGGCGCGGTGGTCGATGCCCTCGAGGACAAGCGGTGGGCGGTTTGGCTCGGCGTCGCGGCGGTCAGCGGCACGGCGCTGCTGTACGCGCTGTCCACCACCAAGGTCTCTGTCTACGCGGCCGAGGTGCTGCATGGACTGGCAAGCTCGGTCATCGGTCCGGCGATTGCCGCGGTCAGCCTGGCGCTTGTCGGACGCGCGGCATTCAGCGAGCGCGCCGGCCGGAACGCGCGCTTCTCCTCGATCGGCAACGGCATCGCGGCAGGGGTGATGGGCGCTGCCGGGTCCTTCGTGTCGGCGAGTTCGGTCTTCTGGCTGACCGCCATACTCGGCGTGCCGGCACTGCTGGCGCTGCGCCAGATCGGTCCGGGCAGCCGCATCAAGCCGCCCGTGGCGACCGCGGAGGCGGCGGAGGCGGCGGACGGATCGACCGGCCTCGCCGGACTGAAGGAGCTGTTCATGGATTGGCGGCTTCTGGTGTTCGGCGGCTGCGTCCTGCTGTTCTTCGTATCCAACGCGGCAATGCTGCCGCTCGCCGCCACCCAGGTGACCAAGCGGCATCCACAGCTCGCCGATGCGCTCATCGCGCTGACGATCGTGGTGCCGCAGCTCATCGTGGCGCTGATGTCGCCATGGGTCGGGCGAAGTTCGGACCGGTGGGGCCGCCGGCCGATCATGCTGCTCGGCTGGATCATGCTGCCGACGCAAGGATTGCTGTACGCGGTCGCGTCGATGCCCTATGCGGTGGTCGTCTGCCAGATGCTGAGCGGGGTGAGCGCGGCCGTGTTCGGCGTCACGATGACACTGGTCGCGGCCGACCTGACCCAGCGGAACGGTCGTTTCAACCTGACGCTGGGCGCCTTGGGCGTTGCAATTGCCATCGGTGCCTCCATCAGCACGACATTGGCGGGCATTGCCGCCGATACGCTGGGCGATAGCGCCGCATTCCTCGGTCTCGCGCTGGCCGGCGCCGCCGGAACGGCGCTGCTTTGGCTCGCGATGCCGGAGACATGGGAGGCACCATCGCAGCGGCCGCCGTCGGCGGCGCTGGCGGTTCCGGTGCCAGCCGGATGACCGGCGCTACAGCGGCTCCGACGCTGCCCGCATCTGCACGAGCTTCTCGGGAAGCCGGCATCGTTCCACCAGGGCCGGGTCGCCGTCGATCACCTCGAAGGCCGTCTCCCCGCCCTCGCGCCAGAACCGGATCGCGAACTTGTTCTGGCCGATGCGCAGGTCGCGGACAGTGAGATCGGGCAGCCACGCAGGCAGCAGAGGATCGATGTAGAGCCGGTTCCGCGGAGCGTCCGGCAGGAAGCCCAGCAGTGCCTGCACCAGCATGAAGGCTGAGCCGGCGGCCCAGGCCTGCGGCACGTTGGCGCCGATGTACTGCACCGGGAATGTGGTGTCGTCGCGTTCGAACGCCGTGTAGAGCTCGGGGAGCTGGTTCAGCAGGAAGTGGCTGGCCGCCTTGCTGATGTCGTGTGCGATCGCAGCGGCTTCATCGCCATAGCCATAATACTTGAAGCCCAGTGCGATGATGGCGTTGTCGTGCGGCCAGACCGATCCGGTCTGGTAGTTGTAGGGATTAAATGCCGGATTGAGCGACGACAGGGTGCGTATCCCCCAACCGGTCCACATGTCCGGCGCCATGAGCCGCTGCACCACCAACCTCGCACGCTCGGGCGGGACGATGCCGCACCACAGGCAGTGGCCCATGTTCGATGAAACCGTCAGCACCTTCTTCTTGTCGCCGTCCAGCGCATAGGCATAGCAGCCCAGCTCGTCGTCCCAGAATGCCTCGTTGAACTGCGTGAACAGCGTCGCCGCCTTGGTCCGCAGCGCCTGCGCCCGGTCAAGCTGCCCAAGCGCATCGAACACTTCCGCCATCCGTACCCAGGCGCTGTAAACATAGGCCTGTAGCTCGCACAGCGCCTTCGGCCCCTTCACCAGCGAACCGTCGGGATACATCACCGAGTCGCCGGAATCCTTCCATGCCATGTTCTCGTAGCCGGCGGATGAACGGGTCTGGTATTCCTGGAAGCCGTCGCCGTCCCTGTCGCCATAGTGGTCGATCCAGGACAGGCAGGCTTCGGCATTGGCAAGGTAGCGTTCCAGCAATCCCTTGTCGCCGGTTGCGCGCCATGCCGCATGCAGGGTCATCAGATAGAGCGGCGTCGCATCGGCGGTTCCGTAGTACGGCGTGTGCGGTATCTGCTTGAAGTGGGCGAGCTCGCCGTAGCGCAGCTCGTGTAGGATCTTCCCCGGTTCGGCATCGCGATACGGATCGTCTTCCTTCGCCTGGAGCGAACCCAGGACGTCGAGCGCTCCCTGCGCGAACTCCGGGTAGATCAGCATGTTCTGCAGCGACACGATCAAACTGTCGCGGCCGAACGGCGCGACGAACCACGGCAGTCCGGCCGCCGGCAGGAACACCATGTGGTCGGTGCCCGCGATCGGCAAACGCAGCGCGGCCATGTCCTCCAGCGCCTGGCGATACAGCCGATAGAACTCCTCATTCGTGGTCTGGATCTTGGTAACGCTGTCGAGCCACGCCGCCATGGTGTCGGCGTGGTGCGAGCTTTCGCAATCGGCGATGCAGTTGTCGGTCGGCAGATACTGCTGTGTTCCGTCCTCCAGCGTGTAATGCAGGCAGGTGTGCCAAGCCTCGCCGGGCTGGAGCGCCACCTCGAAGCTGAGCCTGCCGTTCGCGTACACGGCTTCCTGCGACGCCTTCACCGCGGTGATGGTGACGGCACGGTGGAAGTCGCGATAGCTGTACGCCGTACGAAGCTGCTGCGTGTCCTGCGACCACTCGGTGACGATGCGGCCGCGGCGGACGATGCGGTTCGACTTCACCTCGAACACGTCCGCGAAGTCGCAGCGCAGAATGACCTCAAGCTGGAAGCGGATCGGCTTCATGCCATTGTTCGAGATGTCGAGGTCTTCGTGCATGCCGCCGCTGATCGAGCGGCCTATGGTGAAGCCGATGGTACGCGGGGCGATCGGCCCATCCTCGGTCAGGAACAGACGGTTCGTGAGGAAGATGCGCTGCGCGTAATAGGTGATCGGACCGCCGTTCAGCAGCTCCCACGGTTCGCCGTTGGCCTCCACGGCCCAACTGCTGATCAGCCGCGTATCGAGGAAGTACAGCCCCCGTTCGCTGGGCGAGGCAATCTGTCCATCGGGGTCGGTGATCAGCACCGTCTGCCCCTGATGGATCGAGATCTGCGGCGGACCGACCTGAACCTTGAATGGCATGAGAAACGATCTCCCTCACCGCCCCACAGCGTAGCCCTGCATGCCGCGCGGATTGGCGCCGGCGCGCATCTGCTTGCCCTCGATCCGCGCGGCGGAAAGACGGCCTTCCGACCAGTCCTCGCCCTTCTCCGCCTTATGGTCGCGTGCCTTCAGTTCGTACATCACGGCGTCGGGGAAGCGGCCTTCCAGCACTACCTTGCCAGGACGCGCGACACGCGGCCAGAAGCTCGACGGCCAGTGTTCAGTGTGGAACGATGGCGCGTCGATCGCCTCCTGGATGCCCATGTTGTGGTGAACCATGCGCAGGAAGAAAATCAGCGCCCATTGGTCCTGCTGCTCGCCGCCCGGCGTGCCGAACGCCATCCACGGTTTGCCGTCGCGCAGCGCGAAGCTCGGCGACAACGTGGTGCGCGGACGCTTTCGCGGCTCCAGGCTGTTGGGAAGATCCGGCTTCAGCCAGAACATCTGTCCGCGCGTTCCCATGCAGAAGCCAAGTTCCGGGATCACCGGCGAGGATTGCAGCCAGCCGCCGGACGGCGTGGCGCTCACCATGTTGCCGTCCTTGTCGATCACGTCGAGATGGCAGGTGTCGGCACCGATTACGCCGAGACGTGAGACGGTCGGTTCGCCGACGCCCGGTTCGCGGCTGAGCAGGTGGGCGCGGCCGGCGCCGTCGCAATCGACCACGGGCCGATGGCCCGGCACAGTGCCGGGACGCAATTCCTGCGAAGCGTTGCGGCCGACCAGCTTGCGGCGTTCGGCATTGTAGTCGTCGGACAACAGCGCGCCCAGCGGGACGGTGCAGAAGTTGGGGTCGCCGTAATAGGCCTCGCGATCGGCGTAGGCGAGCTTGGCGCACTCAACCACGGCGTGGACGAAGTCGTTGCCGAACGGGTCCATCGCCGCGACGTCGAAGCCGCGCAGCAGGGCAAGCTGCTGCAGGAACACCGGCCCCTGGCTCCACGGCCCGCACTTCAGCACGGTGTGGCCGTGATAGTCGTAGGCGACCGGGTCCTCTACCGTCGCGGACCAACGGGCGAAGTCGTCGGCGGCCAGCAGGCCGCGATGGCGGCGGCCCGACACATCCAGCACATCGGTGGAGCGGAAGAATTTGTCCACCGCCTCGGCGACGAAGCCGCGGTACCAGGCGCCCCGCGCGGCATCGATGCGGGCCTCGCGCGTGTCGCCGACGGCCTCGCGGCAGATGCGCTCATAGGTCGCGGCGAGCGCCGGACGAGCGAACAGCGATTCTGGCGCCGGCGCCTTGCCACCCGGCAGGAACACAGCGGCGGAGGACTTCCACTCCGCCTCGAACAGCATGCGCACGCTCTCGATCGTCGCGCTGATACGCGGCACGACGTGGACGCCGTTCTTCGCGTAATAGATCGCGAAGGCGAGCACGTCGGCGAGTTCCCAGGTGCCCCAGTCGCGCAGCAGAAGGCACCAGGCATCGAATGCACCGGGCACCACCGCGGGCAATACGCCGGTCGCGGGAATCAGCTCGAGGTCGAGTTCGCGGAATTTCCCCAGTGTCGCGGCCTGTGGCGCGACGCCTTGGCCGCAGATCACCTGCTGCGTCTGCGTGCGCGCCGAATGCAGGATGATCGGCGCATCGCCGCCCGGGCCGTTGAGGTGCGGCTCCGCCACCTGGAGGGTGAAGGCTGTCGCGGCGGCGGCGTCGAACGCGTTGCCGCCGCGCTCCAGCACGGCCATGCCGACCTGGCTCGCGATCCAGTGCGTGCTGGCGACGACACCGAACGTGCCGGCGATCTCCGGGCGGGTGGTGAACATGCTGTCTTCTCCGTTGCGTGGTGCGCGGGGTAGTGTCGGCGGCATGGACCTTGCCAGCAAGACCTATGACGTCGCCGACGTCCATGCGGTGCAGGAGCTGTACCACGCCAATGGCTGGACCGATGGCCTGCCGATCGTTCCGCCGACGCAGGATGCCGTGCACGCCTGCCTCGATTGGGCGATGATCCCGCCTGATCAGCTTCTGGGGATCGAGCCGGTACGCGGCGTGCCGATCACCGCCGAGAAGCTCGCGATCAATGCCGTCATGGCAGGCTGCCTACCGATGCATTTCCCGGCTGTCGTCACCGCCTTCGTCGCCATGCTGGAGCCGGAGTTTTTGCTGCACGGCGCGACCGCCTCGACCGGCGGCTGCGCGGTGTTCATCGTGCTGAGCGGGCCGGTCTGCCGCGAACTGGGTGCGGCTGGCAGCTTCAACGCACTCGGCAACAGCGACCGCGCCACCGCGACGATCGGCCGTGCGATTCGCCTCGCGCTGATCAATATCCTGGAGGTGCGGCCTGGCGGCATCGATCGTTCCACTCTCGGTCACCCCGGCAAGTTCAGCTACTGCGTCGCCGAGGACGAGGCGGACAGCGCCTGGCTGCCGCTGCACGCGCAGCGCGGGCTGCCGCCAGAGGTGTCCGCGGTCACCGTCATGGCGGCCGGCGCGCCGCGCCAGATCATGAACGAGTGGACCACGGAGCCGGAGGAGATCCTGGAAACCTTCGCCGCGGAGATGCGCGCCAACATGCGGCACTATTCGATCTGGGCCGGCAACTACGCGCTGATCATCCCAAAGCAGTTGCGCGAGCACCTGCAGGTGGCGCGCTGGAGCAAGACTGATATCGCTGCCTTCATCTTCGAGCGCGCGCGCATCCGCCGCGGCGAATGGGCCGCGGTCGGCAAGGGCAAGGTGGTGCGCGACCGGGGCGAAAGCGAATACGCCGCGCTGGAATCGCCGGATCATTTGCTTGTCGTCGCCGCCGGCGGCCCCGCCGGTGGCTTCGGCGCCGTGATCCCGCCCTGGCTCGGCCACAAGAGCCGTGCGGTTACGCTGCCGATCGGCGCCTGTGTTGACTGCGAGCCGCCCGAGCGGTGAACTCGCGCCATGGCGCTTAAGGTCCTGGACCCTACCAACGAGACGGTGCCGCCGCTGGGTCAGACGGCACCACGCCTGACGTCGCTCGCGGGCAAGACTGTCGGCTTCATCTCGAACGGCAAGGAGGGGACGAAGGGCTTCTTCGCCCACCTCGACCGCCTGTTGCGCGAGGAGTTCGGTGTCGCCGACGTGGTCATGCGCGTCAAATCGAACTATAGCGCGCCGGCCGACCGCGACATCGTGGACGAGATCGCGCGCTGGCACGCCGTGGTCACCGGCATCGGCGACTGAGGCAGTTGCTCGTCGTGCAGTCTGCATGACTCCATCACCGCCGAGAAGCTAGGCATCCCCGCGATGGCGGTGATGACCACGCGCTTCGTCAGCGCCGCCGAATTGATGGCGCGCGTGCTCGGTTTCCCGGGTTACGCATTCGCGGTCATCGCTCACCCGCTCAGCAGCGCCGGCGACGACACCCTGCGCGAGATGGCGGCAACGGCGGCCACTCAGGCGCGACGACTGCTGTTGGCTGTCTGAGGCCTGTCCCGGAATGGGGCCGGAACAGCTGCATTCGACCCATTGCTGGCGCATCCTGGTCAGCGGTGGGTAAACCATCCGCCGATAAGCCGCCGCTGCGCCAGAAACTCGTCAATATGCCCATTGCGATCTTCGATCAGTGCAAGAGCCAGCAATTTGTTGCGTGCGTGTTGATCGTTGCTCACCAATAGGCGCCGCGCCTCGGTCACCTCAATCCCGCAACCTCCGCGTAGGCCCTCAGTTCCCGCTCGACATCATAACCGCTCGTCCCGAAGATGATACCAGTGGCGCCCCTGGCCTCGAGCTGCGTGAGACGTTCACGCAACTCTTCGCGAGTGCCTGTGAAGGTCATCTGTTTGGCGGCGGACACGTCAACGAGCGGGTCGTGGTCGTTTGAGACGTCGAGATTATGACCGCGGTGAACGGAGAGGTGACGAAGGTTCTCGGCCACACGTTCGACGCTCGCCAGCCACGCTTCGCCGCTCGGCAGCGCCTTCACACTTTCCGGATCGGTCGTGTACCGATGGTGATAGGCCAGCGCGATGATCGGTTTGAGGGCGGTCGAGGCGCGCGGCGAGGTGACGTCCTCGCCATCGTCCAGGACCGTGCCGTTGGTCGACACAAGGCAGGTCTCGAACCCTTCGGCCGGGCCGCCGAGCGAAATCAGCCCGTCGGCAATCTCCTTGGCGAGCGCGCGGGCCTTGGGGCCTTGGCCTGCCA
>JANWJK010000064.1 GCA_025452005.1 Acetobacteraceae bacterium
ACAGCAGGGTGATGGCGGAATCGAAGTAGGTGTGCACCCCGCCCTGGATGGTCTGCACCAGGCTCATGCCGGTGACCAGGATGACGCCGATGCTGATCGGCACGTCCATGTTGGTGCGCAGGTGGCGCAGCGCCGCGAAGGCGGAGGCGAAGAACGGCCGCCCCGCGTAGGCGATCGCCGGCATGGCGATCAGCGCCGAGACCCAGTGCAGCAGGTCGCGCGTCGCGGGCCCCATGTCGTGCAGCAGGCCGCCGGCCTCGCCAGCCCAGATGCCGATCGACAGCAGCATGACGTTGGCGGCGGCGAAGCCGGCCACCGCGAGCGCACGGATGAGGGCGCGATCGGTGCCGTCACGTGCCGCGGCGAGCGAGACGGCATCGAACGGCATGAGGCGATAGCCGAGACGCTCTATGGCAGCGACCAGCGATGCGGCGCGCTCGGCCGTGCCGCGCCAGACCAGGCGCAGGCGGCGGGTGGTCATGTTGACACGACCGACCAGCAGGTCCGGCTCGCGCGCCAGCACCGACTCGATCAGCCAGACGCAGGCGCCGCATTGCAGGCCGTCGATCGCGAGGGAGAGTTCGTGGGTGCCGTCGGCAAGAGTGGTGGTGAAGCGGGAGAGGTCGCCGCGCTCCGGTGGTTCGGGGCGCAGTGCGCGAAGTGCTGGGTCGAGGATGCGTTGCGTGTAGTAACGGCCGAGGCCGAGCGTCTGAATGGTCTCGTAGGCAGCGGCGCAGCCGGGGCAGCAGAAGCGGCGTCCGTAGACTGCCGGTTGGTTGCAGTGGAGGCAGGAACCGGCGCCCCCTCCCCGACCCTCCCCCGCTTCGCGGGAGAGGGAGTCCCGCGCTGACAGCACCCCCTCTCCCGCGAAGCGGGGGAGGGTTGGGGAGGGGGCATCGCTCAATGCACGATGACTCGCCGCGTCGCCGCCATCTCGTGGCCGTCGAGCGATGCCGACAGCGTCAGATCCCACTGCCCAGGGGTCGGCAGCGCCTCGCCGGCGACGTATCGCCCGGCGGCCGCCTCAAGAAACACCAGCCTGTGGCTCTCGGGATCGCCGAGGGGACGTTCCGCGGACGCCGCCACCGACGCACCACGCAACGGCGCTCCATCGCGACCGGTCAGTGTCACCTCCGGTCGTCCTGCCGCATTAATTCGCGCGATTACGGTCCAGCCGAATGACGCCTCGCGCTGCTCGCGCTCAAGAACCGCGTCGTAGTGGTTGCTCAAGGCGAAGCCTTCGTCGCCTGCCTTGCCGGGGAAGCTGTGCAGCGCGGCATACACCAGACCGGCGTTGATGAGGACTACAAGCCCGAGCCCGGCCACCACCGCGAGCGGGAAGAACCTCCAGAGCGATCGCTTCATCGCGGCCCCATGAACAGCGAGTGATACACGGTCTGCTCGCCGGTATCGGTGTTGCGCAGATTGAAGTCGATGCCTTGCGAACCATCGACCAGCCTGTCCGGCGCGCCGGCAACCGTGATGCGGAATGTGCCGACACTGTCGCCCTTCACCAGCAATCCGAGCCGGCTCGCCGGTCCCAGTCCTTCGTCGGCCTCGGCCAACGACGCCGCGTTCACGCCGTCGGTGCGCAGTTCGAACAAGGCGATGTTCGGCCCCTTGTTGACGATCTTCACCGTGTAGCCGTTGCGAAGATTGCCGTCCGGCAGGCGCACGAACAGCGGCGCGCGATCGTGTAGTACCGACAATCCGACCGAGGACCGCATCAGCAGCGCCGCCGTCATCACCACGACAGCGACGAGCAACGCCGAGATGTAGATCAGCGTGCGCGGACGCAGGAGATGCAGCGTGGTCTGCCGGCCCTCCGCCTTGGCTGCCTGATCGGCCAGCGTGTCCCAGGTGATGAGCCATGCTGGTCGCCCGGTCCGCTCCATCACGTGGTTGCACGCGTCGATGCACAGCCCGCAGTTGATGCACTCGAGCTGGATCCCGTCGCGGATATCGATCCCGGTGGGACACGCCGTGACACAGGCACCGCAATCGATGCAATCGCCGCCGGAGTCGCCCTCGTGCCGTCGGCCGCGCAAACGTGGCTCGCCGCGCCAGCCCTGATAGGTGACGGTGACGCTCTGCTCGTCCAGCATCGCCGACTGGAAACGCGGCCACGGGCACATGAAGGTGCAGACCTGCTCGCGTGCCCAGCCGGCCAGAAGATAGGTGGTGGCGGTGAACAGGAAGGTGAAGAAATACACTTCCTTCGACGCGGTGCCGGTCCAGAACTCCACCGTCACCGTCGGCGCGTCGACGTAGTACATAATCCACGCGCCGCCGGTCCAGAATGCGATGCCGAGCCAGATCGCGTGCTTCGAGGCCTTGCGCCAGACGGTATCGAAGGTCGGCTTCTCCGCGTCGCGCTTCATGCGCTCGTTGCGGTCGCCTTCGATCAGGCGCTCGATCCACATGAACAGATCGGTCCATACGGTCTGCGGACAGGTATAGCCGCACCAGACTCTGCCGATCAGGCTGGTGACCAGGAACAGCGTGACCGCGCCCATGATCAGCAGGCCGGTCAGGTAGTAGATGTCCTGCGGCCAGAACTCGAGATTGAAGAAGTAGAAGCGCTCGTGCCAGAGCGACAGCAAGACCGCTTGGTCCGGCTGGTTGATCCCGCGGTGCCAGCGCAGCCAGGGCAACAGGTAGTAGATACCGAGACAGACGATCAGCACCGCCCACTTGAAGCGGCGCACCGGGCCATGGACCGACTTCGGATAGACCCGCACGCGGTTGGCATAGAGATGATCGCCGGCTTCCTCTCGCTGGAGCTGAAGCTGACGATCCGCCTTGCTGATGCGGGACATATGGCTACTCGCCTCCGCCCAGCGAATGCACGTAGATCGCCAGGCTCTTGATCGTCGCCTCGTCGAGGCGGGTGTGCCAGGCCGGCATCACCCCCATACGCGGCGAGGTGATCTGTGCCACGACGGTGGCCCGGTCGCCGCCGTTGAGGTGAACGTGCGATGCCAGCCGCGGCGCGCCCTTCTCGCGGTCTCCCTGCCCTGCCTCGCCGTGACACAGCGCGCAGTTGTCGGCGAACAGCTTCTTCCCTGCCGACACGTCCTTGCCCGGCTGCCCGCCGTACAGTGTCATCACATAATCGGCGACCTGCTGGACCTCGGCGGGTTTCAAAATGCCATCGACACCGAAGCGTGGCATCTGCCCTTCGCGTGCCTTGGCATCGCCGCTGCGGATGCCGTAGGTGATCGTCTGATAGATCTCATTGAGCGAACCACCCCAGATCCACGCGCCGGCCGCCAGTGCGGGATAGCCCGTCTGACCACCGCCACCGGCGCCGTGACAAGGCTGGCAGTTATTGGCAAACGCGATACGCCCTGCGGTGCCGGCTGCCGCCATGAGCTGCGGGTCCTTGCGGATGTCGGCGAACGACAGCGCCTTGATGCGGTCCATCGTAACGGCGCGCTGCGCCGCGACCGCACGCACATCGTCCATCACCGCGGTTCGCTGCGAGTAGCCGAGAACGCCGGGGAAATAGCCGGTGATGCCCGGCACCGAGGGGTACAGCACGAACCACACGGCGGCCCAGACGATGGTGGCGTAGAGCACATAGACCCACCACTTCGGCAGCGGCGTGTTCAGCTCCTTCAGGCCGTCCCATTCGTGACCGGTAGTGTCCCGGCCGGTGACGATGTCCTTCTCGATCTTGGTGGGCACAGTGGCGGCTCCTCAGCGATCGTCTTCGAGCGGGATGCGGCCGTGCCGCTCGATCTGGGACTTGCGCCCCGGCCAGTAGGTGGTGAGCAGGATCAGCACGAACACGCCGAACACCGGAGCGATCCAGTTATGCTGCAGCCACATGATGAGGGTCATCATTGTTGCAGCCGCTCCTCGGCGGGGTCGGCGAAGTCGACCATGGTGCCGAGTACTTGCAGATACGCCACAAGCGCATCCAGTTCGGTGACCACGTGCCCGTTGCCCAGCACCGTCACCGCTTTCGGGTAGCGCTTCAGCAGGTCCGTGGCGTCCGCCGTCGGATTGGACTGCGCTGCCAGGTCGGCCACCGCGTTGGCGATCTCATTGTCGGTGTAGGGAACGCCCACCATGCGCAGCGCGCGCAGCCGTGCGGCGATGTCGTCGGACTCGACCGGCGTCTCGGCCAGGAACGCGTAGCGCGGCATCAGCGACTCCGGCACCACGCTCCGCGGATCGATCAGGTGGGCGTAGTGCCAGTCGTTGGAATACTTGCCGCCGACGCGTGCCAAATCGGGGCCGATGCGCTTCGAGCCCCACTGGAACGGATGATCGTACATGCTCTCCGCTGCCAGCGAGAAGTGGCCGTAGCGTTCCACCTCATCGCGCAGCGCGCGGATCTGCTGGCTATGGCATACATAGCAACCCTCGCGCACGTAGATGTCGCGGCCGCGCTGCTCGAGCGGCGAATAGGGCCGCACGCCCTTCACGTGCTCCACCGTGGTCTCGATGGTGAACAGCGGCACCACCTCGACGATGCCGCCGATCGCGATGGTGACCAGCGTCAGCACAAGCAGGAGGAACGCGCTGCGCTCGATGAAATCGTGGCGGATGAACATCGGCTTATTCTCCCGCCACGGCGAGGGCACCCGGCAAAGCGAACACCGGCTCGGTGCTGCGGCTGCGTACCGTCTGGATCAGGTTGTAGACCATCAGCAGCGCGCCGGTGAGGAACATCAGTCCGCCCAGCATCCGGATCACGTAGTATGGATGCACCGCCAAAACCGACTCGGCGAACGAGTACTGCAGGAAGCCGAATGCGTCGTAGGCGCGCCACATCAGACCCTGCATGATGCCGGCAACCCACATCGATGTGATGTAGAACACGATACCCAGCGTCGCGATCCAGTAGTGCCAGGACGCCAGGCGATGCGAATACAGTCCGCTGCGCTTCCACAGCACGGGCACCAGATAGTAGATCGCACCGAAGCTGATGAACGCCACCCAGCCCAGCGCGCCGGAATGCACGTGGCCGATCGTCCAGTCGGTGTAGTGCGACAGCGCGTTGACGTCACGGATCGACATCACCGGGCCTTCGAACGTGGACATGCCGTAGAAGCCGACGGCGGTGACCGAGAAGCGCAGGCCGGGATCGGTGCGCAGCTTGTCCCATGCGCCCGACAGCGTCATCAGGCCGTTGATCATGCCGCCCCAGGACGGCATCCACAGCATGATAGAGAACACCATGCCCAGTGTCTGCGTCCAGTCGGGCAGCGCGGTCCAGTGCAGGTGGTGCGGACCGGCCCAGATGTACATGAACACCAGCGACCAGAAGTGCACCACCGACAGGCGGTAGGAGTAGATCGGCCGGTTCGCCGCCTTCGGGATGAAGTAGTACATCATCCCGAGGAAGCCCGCGGTCAGGAAGAAGCCCACCGCATTGTGGCCGTACCACCACTGGATCATGGCGTTCTGCACGCCCGATGCGACGGAATAGCTCTTGGCGGAGAACACCGAGATCGGCACCGCCAGGTTGTTGCCGATATGCAGCACCGCGATGGTCAGGATGAACGCGAGGTAGAACCAGTTCGCCACGTAGATGTGCGGCTCCTCGCGCTTCATCAGCGTGCCGACGAACACCACCGCGTAGGCGACCCAGACGATGGTGAGCCAGAGGTCCAGGTGCCACTCGGGTTCGGCGTATTCCTGGCTCTGGCTGAAGCCCATGACGTAGGACAGGGCCGCCATGACGATGAAGAACTGGTAGCCCCAGAACACGAAGTCGGCGAGCGCGTCGCCGCCGAACAACCGCGCGCGGCAGGTCCGCTGCACGACGTGGAACGACGTGCCAAGCAGCGCCGACCCGCCGAACGCGAAGATCGCGGCCGATGTGTGCACGGGGCGCAGGCGGCCGAAGTTGATGAACGAGAGGCCGAGGTTGAACTGCGGCCAGGCGAGTTCGGTGGCGAGCCAGACGCCGACCAGGAATGCCACGACCGCCCAGAACACGGCGGCGATGATGCATTTCTTGACGACTGCCTCGTTGTAGAGCGGCTCAGCCATGCCGATTCGCCTCCAGGCGATCGAAGTGGCGCCGGAGCAGGCCGAAATCGAACACGCAGGCGAAGCCGAACAGCGAGAGGCCGAATACGTACATCTCGCTGTCCATCGCGCCGGACGCGAGGATCAGGCCGATCAGGCCGAGCGCGGCCATCAACAGGCCGACGATGAGGTCGCTTGGCTCGAAGTCCATGGAACACTCCGGTAGGGGGTCGCCGGGAAACTGCCGTGCCCGCGTTAACGGATCATTGATCTGGATCAATGTGAGATGCTCGGGGGTAGGGCCCGAGTGGGCGTGCGAGCATCGGCGTTGGCCGGGTCAGTGCCGCGCCTGACCCGCCGGGGCGTCTGGGAGGTGTGGCGGCCTGGGACCCCTACCGCCTACCCATGCCCCGGGTCGTGTGCCAGCGTGGTGGCCTGCGGCGTCAAAATCTCGAATGTGCGATCCGCGTGGTCCGGTGCGACCTGAACCCAGCAGAAGCTGATCGCGCCTAGCGCCAGGATCGCGGCGGCGATGGCCATCAGATAGAACACGCCGTCGAGACCGAGCCACGCCATGATCATCGCGCCGATGAACGGCCCGGCAACCGAGCCAAGCCCGCTCACCAGGATGAGACGGCTGCTGACGGCGACCACTCGATCCGCTGGCATGCGATCATGCGCATGGGCGACGCAGAGGGGATAGAGCGTTGACATGAAGCCGCCAAACAGGACGGCCGCCGGCAAGACGAAGGCCAGGGTATGCGGCAGGAACACAAGAGCGCCCGACATGACCACAAGGCCGAGACTGATGCTGGCCAGGACGAGGCGGCGATCGAACTGATCGGAGAGACGGCCGACCGGGATTTGGAAAGCCAGACCGCCGAGGACGGCGACCAACATGACCAGTCCGATCCTCGCCTGATCGATGCCTTCTCCCTGCATCCATGCCGGGATCAGCGCATAGAACGCGCTGCTGATCAGCCCACTGACAACGCAACCCAAGACCGCGATCGGCGCAACACGCGATAGAAGCCCGTAGGGGAGCGCCTCGCTCGCAAGCATCTGCGGAGCCCCGGCACGGGTCATGCTGACTATGACAAGCGCGATGGCGAAAAGCGCGGCGATACCGTTGAAAGGGACGAATGAGTCGATCTCGATCCAGCCGATGAGAAGTTGGCCAAGGGCCAGTGCCGTGAATGTGCCGACCATGTAGATCGAGAACACCCGCCCGCGTTCCGCCGGATCGGCCTTGGCACTGAGCCAACTTTCTGTCGTGACAAAGATTCCTGCGCATCCCAGCCCGACAAGGGCACGCATCACGAGCCATGGCAGGGGACCGATGACGGCCGGCATGGCAATCGTTGCGGCAACGACCAACCCGGCACAACCGGCGTAGGCACGGATGTGTCCAACGCGTGTGATGATTCGGCTACAATTCACCGCGCCGACGACAAATCCGGCGAAATAGCTGCTGAGCACCAGACCGGACAGACTTGGCCCGAAGTCGGCGGCAGCGATACGCAGAGAGATGAACGTCCCGAAGAATCCGTTGGCCAATTGGATGGCGCTGGTCGCGATGATGAGCGTTCCAATCTGCGCGCGCATTCCTCAATCCCTATTGTGCGACAAAAGGCGTACCGCACGTAGATCAACCTGGCTAGGTTGTGCCTATGATCCGCACTCGGAAGGAAACTTTACCGAAGCGCCGCATTAACCCTCCATTGATCTGGATCAATGTGAGATGCCCCGGGATCGGGCTTGAATGGGCGCGTGAGCCTTGGTGGCGACATCCTGACGGCGCTGTGCGGCGGCGCCCCGTTTGCGGGCGGCCTGTTGCTCGGCCTGTTCCTGGCCGGGATGGCCGGCAGCACGATGCATTGCGTGCCGATGTGCGGCGGGTTCGTGCTGGGCCAGGTCGCCGACGGCATGGCGCGGCTGCCGGGCGCCCGGCTCTGCGAGTGGCAGCGCATAGGGCGCGGCGCGCTGCTTCCCTACCATCTCGGACGCCTGACGACGTACGCAGGTCTTGGCGCGGTATGCGGTGCCGCGACCGGCTGGCTGCCGCGGTTCGGCATCGTGTCGGCGGCACTGCTGCTGTTGGGCGCCGCGCTGCTGCTGGCGCACGTGGCGCGGATCCTGCCCGGGCTGGATCGCGCGCCCGCCGGCTGGACGCGCACTGTCGCAAGCCTGGCGAAGCGGGCCGGCAGTGGTTTCCCGCTGGGCGTCGTACTCGGCTTCCTGCCCTGCGGCTTCCTCTACGCGGCGCTGGCCGCCGCCGCCGCCGCCGGCAACCCGGCGCTCGGCGCACTTTGCATGCTGGCGTTCGGACTCGGCACGACGCCGGCGCTGGTGGCGGTCGGCATCGCCGGCCATGCCGCGGGGCGGCGCTGGCAACTTGGCGTCGCGAAGGCCGCGCCGGCGGTGATGGCGCTCAACGCGGCGCTGCTCGCCGTGCTGGCGGTGCGCGGTCTGGTTATCGATCTGTAGCGGATGGAGAGCGACATGCTGAAGGATTGGACGGCGATGGCGGCGGAACTGAGCGGCGACATCCGCGCATTGCGCGCCGGCTCGCCCGAGGTGATGAAGGGCTTCTCGGCCCTGGCACAGGCGGCACTCAAGGCCGACGCGCTGGACACCAGGACGAAGGAACTGATCGCGCTGGCGATCGCCGTCGCCACGCGCTGCGACGGCTGCATCGCATTCCACGCCGAGGCGGCGATGAAGCAGGGCGCGACGCGCGCCGAAGTGCTCGAGACGATGGGCATGGCCGTGTACATGGGCGTAGGCCCGAGCGTGATGTACGCCGCGCAGGCGCTGGAGGCGTTCGACCAGTTCAGCGCAAAGCCGGCGACCCGGGCGGCGTGACGCGTCAGGCGAGTTGCGCGCCTCTTAGTGGAGACCAGACGACGAAGTCGTTGCCTATTCCGGCAGTCCTAAGCGCCGTAGGCTGGCGAACAGGACTTCCGCCGCGGGCCGGTCCACATATTGATGCAGACGACCATACTCGCCAATGGTGAAGCTAGGCCCAATCCGAAGAACCGAGGTGGCGGCGTCCCGCGCTTCCTGGGTCATGCCCAGTCGTTCGCAGGTCGCTGCCAGCCAGACGAACGCCGCCCGCCATCCCGGCATCTGGGCGGTGCAGGTCCGCAACGGGCCGAGCGCCGCTTCAGGCTCATCAAGCATCAGGTGCGCGTGTCCAAGGAACGCGTGCCAGATTGGAGTACAGTGTGGATCGATCCGCACCGCCCGGCGCAGCACGGCGATGGCTTCGAGAGGCTGGCCTGCGATGACCAGTGCCTGACCGTGCCTCCCGTCCGCCATGTTCGGGTTGAGCTCGGCGGCCCGAGCGAACGCCTTGAGTGACTGGTCCACCTCATGCCGCCAAAGCAGCGCCATGCCCAAACTCGCGTGCGCCGCCGGCAACATCGGATCGATGCGTACCGCGGTCTGGGCGTAGGTCCACGCGTTCGCCATTGTCGCTGGATCTCGAAAGCGATTGCCGCATCGCGGGTCAAGCCAGGCGGCAAGGCAATACCAAGCCATCTCAGCGTAGGCCGGAGCGAAGCCAGGGTCGAGCTCAATCGCCTTTTCCATCATCGCCCACCCCGCCTCGAAGTTTGCAATGTCCTGGAGGCGAACCGGGTCGGTGGCCCGCAGGTAATAATCGTATGCCTGCCATCGCGCCGTCGGTTCCCGCGCTCGGCGATTTCGCTCGGTGACCGTGATGCGAGCGACCAGAACGCCTGAGATACTGTCGGTCACCTCATCCTGCAAAGCGAAGATATCCGTTAGATCGCCATCCACGCGATCGGTCCAGATTTGTGCGCCGGTTGCGGCGTCGATCAAATTTGCAACAATGCGGACGCGGTTCGCGCCTCGCTGGATGCTGCCCTCCAGCAAGTAGCGAACGCCGAGTCCGCGCGCGACCTGTGCCAAATCATGGCCGGCTTCCCGATAGCGGAACGACGAGTTGGCTGAGATCACGAACAGTTCGCGAAATCGCGCCAATGCCGAGACAAGCTCGCGTGTGACGCCATCACCGAACCAACTCTGATCCGGATGGTCGCTCAGGGTCTGAAACGGCAGCACCGCGATACCTGGCCGGCCGTCGCCCGCGAGGTCGCGTCCCGCATTCGCGAGTGGCCCCAGAACCTCGCGCACAGACCCGGCGAAGCGATAACCGCGGCGAGCCATGGTCTGGATCGGGCTTTGTCCGTCCTCGGCTGTACCAAGCGCTTTGCGCAGAGCGGCGATCTGCACGGACAGGTTGCTGTCCTCCACCGCTTGGCCGGGCCAGACCGCGTCGTAAAGTTCATCCCTGCTGACGACGCCGCCATCGGCGCGCAGCAATGCCAGCAGCAGGTCGAACGCACGCCGGCCGATCGGCACGTGTGCACCGTCGCGTTGCAATTGCCCCGATCCGGTGTCTAATCGGAACGGGCCGTACTCATAAACAGAGCCCATGCGGGACGCTCCTGCTTCGCGGTGTTCAGCGTATTTCGGAATTTTTCGGCGCCCGTTTCAGGACACCGTCGCACCGTCCGCCCATATTGGCCACCAGGGCCGCTTGAAGTTCGGCTTGGTGGGGAGAAGCGCAATGAAACGCAGATCGTTGCTCGCATTGGCCGGGGCGGCCGCCGGGAGCCTCGCGGCACCAGGCATCGTGGGAGCCCAGGCGAGCCGCCCGTTGCGGTTCACGCCGTTCGCCGATCTCGCGGTGTTGGATCCGGTCTGGACCACCGCGCGGCCCACCCGAAACCACGCGCTCCTGGTGTTCGACACACTGTATGGTCTCGACGACACCTTCACGCCGCAACCGCAGATGGTCGAGGGCCATGCCGTTGAGCAGGACGGCAAGGTCTGGACGCTCACGCTGCGGGAGGGCCTCCGCTTCCACGACGGCACGCCGGTGCTTGGCCGCGATGTCGTGCCCAGCGTTCGCCGCTTCGGTGCGCGGGATGGCTTTGGGCAGGCCCTGCTGGCGGCGACAGACGAGATTGAGGCGACCGGTGACCGGACGATCCGCTTCCGCCTGAAGCGGCCGTTCCCGTATTTGCCACTGGCGCTGGCCGGGAGCACCGCGAGCACGCCGGTCATCATGCCGGAACGCCTGGCGAATACCGACCCATTTCAACGCGTGAACGAGATGGTGGGGAGCGGTCCATACCGCTTCCTGGCCGACGAGCGTCTTGCCGGAGCGCATGTCGCATACGCCCGGTTCGCCGGCTACGTGCCGCGGACGAACGGCAAGCCCAGCAATTCGGCGGGCCCCAAGATCGCCAATTTCGCGCGCGTGGAATGGACCATCCTGCCCGATCCGGCGACGTGCGCGGCCGCGCTGCGAAAGGGTGAGATCGACTGGTGGGAGTTTCCGCCCAACGATCTTTACGCGTCACTGGCCGGTGATAGGGCAGTTCGGTTGGTGCAATCCGAACCCGCGAACACGGGTTTCATGCGCTTGAACCACTTGCAGCCGCCGTTCGACGATCCGGCAATCCGCCGTCTTGTTGTCGCAGCGATCGATCAGGCCGAAGCGATGACAGCCGTGGCCGGCACCGACCCCAGTCGATGGCAGGACAAGGTCGGCCTGTTCGTGCACGAAATGCCGCTCGCCAATGATGCCGGGATTGACGTGCTGACCCGGCCGAGGGACTACGCGGCGATCAAGCGAGACCTGTCGGCCACCGGCTATCGAGGCGAAAAGGTTGTCGTGCTGGTACCGGCCGATGCTCCTGCAAGTCATGCGATGGCGCAGGTGGGGATCGACCAGTTGTCGAAGGCGGGGTTCAACATCGACGCCCAGACCATGGATTACGGCACGGTGATCGCCCGCCGTGCGCGCAAGGAATTGCCTGACAAGGGTGGTTGGAGCGTATTCTTCGCCTTCCTTGACGGAATTTCCACGTTCAATCCCGCCAATCACTTCGCGCTGCCGTCCAATGGCGCGAAAGCCTGGTTCGGATGGCCGGACAGTCCGAAGATCGAGGCGCTGCGCGCGGCGTGGTTGGATGAAACCGACCTGGAAAAGCAACGCGAAATCTGCCGGGCGCTGCAAATGCGGCTCTGGCGGGACGTACCCTATGTGCCCATGGGCGCTCACTACGCACCGACGGCAGTTCGGGCCGGCCTGGTGGATGTGCCGAAGGGGCTGCCCCAGTTCTATGGTGTACACTGGGCGTAAGTTCTTCCGATCACAAGGTGTTCTCGCCATCGTCGGGCACCGCGAGGTCAAGCAATCGATCGAACGGAGGTCGTCATGACTATCGTGCTGGACCACACGATTGTTCCGGGACTGCACAACGAAGCGTCTGCCAGGTTCTTCGCACGCATCTTCGACCTGAGGTACGAAGGCCCGGTCTCTCGCTTTGCCCCTGTGCGGGTGAACGATACGCTCGTCCTGGATTTTGACACGCGCGCAGCATTCGAGCCCCATCACTACGCCTTCAAGGTGAGCGCCATGAAATTTGACGCGATCTTCCAGCGGATCAAGGATGCAGGCATGCGCTATGGAAGCTCCCCGCTGTCACCCGATGACATGGCAGTCAATCGTCGCCGAGGGGGGCGACGATTCTACTTCAAAGATCCCGACGGTCACCTGCTGGAGGTCCTTTCACCCTAGCTTGGCGCAAAATCTCCGTGCCGCAGCGCGGGTGTTGGATCGACCATGTGGGAATGAATTTGCAGATGCCGCGTATGGAGGATCTCCATGATGGCGCGTCACAGCCGGCAGCTTGCCAAGGCAATCCCTGCGCTCGCCTGTGCTCTCTGCGTTGCAGGCGCGGTCAGTGCCATGGCCCAAGACGTCCCGCCGAACGGTGGAAAATGTCCAACCGCCAGCCCACCTCTCATAGATGCGCTGAGCACACCGCATTGGAACGGATGGGGTGTCGATTCCTCGCAGCATCGCTTCCAGCCGTCGGAAATGGCGCAGCTCGCTGCGGGTGACGTGCCACGTCTCAAGCTGAAATGGGCCTTTGGCTATCCTGGCGCGACGATCGCGTTCGCACAACCGACGATCGTGGCCGGTCGGCTGTTCATCGGCAGCCAGAGCGGAAAGGTCTACTCGCTCGATGCGCAAAGCGGATGTACATACTGGGAGTTCGACGCTGACAAGCCGGTGCGTTCGGCCATTGTCATCGGCCAGCGAGCGGACAGCTGGTCAGCTTACTTCGGCGATCTTGGCGCAAGCGTCTATGCGGTTGACACGATCACCGGCAAGCAGTTGTGGAAGACCAGGATCGATGACCATCCTGCTGCACGCGTCACCGGTTCGCCGACCCTTGTCGGGGCGACACTGTTCGTGCCTGTCTCGTCGATTGAGGAAGCCACGGGCGCCAACCCCAGCTATCGGTGTTGCAGCTTCCGCGGCAGCGTCGTCGCGCTGGAAGCATCGACGGGAAGGCTGCAGTGGAAAGGCTATACCATCGCGCAGGAGGCAGGACCGACCATAGAGAACTCCGTTGGCGTCCAGTTGATGGGTCCCTCGGGTGCCGCGGTCTGGTCCGCTCCGACATTCGACTCCATTACTCCCACGCTCTACGTGACCACCGGCGACAACTATTCCGACCCACCGACTGATACTTCGGACGCTATCCTCGCCTTCGATGCCGACACCGGCGCGTTGGTGTGGTCCCGCCAGATGACGACTGGCGACGCATACAACATCGCCTGCGTCCGAACCGCGAGGGCGAATTGTCCCCAATCCAATGGGCCCGATTACGATTTCGGTTCGTCCGTCGTGCTTACCGTTCTTCCCGGTGGAAAGCGTGCACTGATCGGCGCCCAAAAATCTGGCGTGGTGACGGCGGTCGATCCTGATCGCAAGGGAGAGATCATCTGGCAGAAGAGAGTGGGGCGCGGCGGCAAGTTAGGCGGCGTACAATGGGGCGTGGCTGCCGATGAAAGACAGGTCTACGTCGCCGTGTCGGACGTCAGGCTCGAAGTCGTGTCGTCCGGTGTCCCTGGGGCACGGAACTCACCGCTCAACCCAACGATCGCGCTTCTGTTGGACAATAAAGTGGGTGGCGGCCTGCACGCGCTGAACCTTGAGACGGGTGACGAGATCTGGCAGACGCCGCACCCGGGCTGCAATGATGTTCCGGGCTGCAGCCCGGCGCAGTCGGCTGCCGTCACAGCAATCCCCGGCATCGTGTTCTCCGGCGGGATCGACGGCCATCTTCGCGCCTACTCTGCCGAAGACGGCCGTATAGTGTGGGATATGGACACGAAGGCGGAGTATCGCACGGTCAACGGTGTCGCGGCCCGCGGCGGTTCCATTGATGGGCCGGGCGCAGTTGTCGTGGGTGGCACGCTCTATGTCGGCTCCGGATACAGCATATTCGGGGGCCTGCCTGGAAACGTACTCCTGGCCTACTCGGTAGACGGTCGCTGATCCGGACCGGTTTGCGGTCCTCGGGCTGAGTGAATGCTGGTCAACCGGCTTCAGAGCCGGTCGGCCCAGGCCACCAGCAGATCGGCCAGTTCGTCGATCAGCGTGTCCTGTCCCACCAGGAAATGCGTCGCTCCCTTGAGCACGTGGTCTGCACAGCGATCGCCCGCCGCCTGTGACCACGACCGGCACTGCGCCGGAAACACCAGCGTATCGGCGGAATACGTCACGTTCAGCACCGGCACCGAACAGCGCGCCATGCAGGACGGTCCATCGGCGCGTGACAAACGCGCGCTCCACTGGCTGAGAAAGGAGCGCAACGTGGAGAACCGCCCGAGATTGGTCGGACCGTAGTTCAGCCGCCTGTTGCGTGCCACCGCCCGGTCGCTGGGATCCAGCGTGAGATCGAGAAAGCGCGGATCGGCAACGGTGCGATGGACGATGAACGGCTCGTCCTTGATCAGCTCCTGATCCGCATCGGCATCGAGTGCCGCCAGCCGGCCGAGCACCCAGTCGGTGATGCGCTCGTTGCGTGCGCGCTGAGCGGCGCGGTAGCGGCGCAGCCAGTCGGCCTGATATGGCGGGCCGTTCGCCGCATTGTACATGTCGAGCGACCCGTCGGTCGCACGCATGTCACGCTCATCGATCACGGCGGGATCGATCCACTCGACCATGGTTGCCGCGCGGCCTGGGTGCGCGGCGAGCATCGCCATCCCGTCCACCGGCGGAAGCTGCTCGGGATGCAGCTCGAACGGCACGCCGTCCGGCGTGGTGGTGATGGTGAGGGACTCCGCCTCCGCCTGGTAGAACGCCGCGAGCGAGCCACCGCCGGAATTGCCGCACAGCACGATGCGTTGATAGCCGCGCTGGCGCAGGAACGTGACGCCTGCACCGAGATCCTGGATCGCCCGTTCCATGATGAGCGCGCTATCGTTCGCCACGTAGCGCGTGTTCAGCGCCAGGATCGCGCGCCCTCGCCGTTGCAGCGGGCCGATCAGATAGTGGCCCATGAAGTTGCTGGTCGGGTGGATCACCACGAAGGCGACGCGCTTGCCGCAGCCATCGGCGGCCAGGCGGCCGAACACCTGGGGAACCAGGTTGTTCAGCCCGCTCTGGCTGTCGTAGCCGCTGCCGCGCGGGACCTCGAGCGCGACCAGCTCGCCCTGCATATCCGTTCAGGCCGGCACGCCGTATTTGCGCCGCTTGCGTTCATTCCATGCAGCGAGTGAGCCCTCAGCGGCCTGCTCCATCCGGTCCAGCTCGCCGGGTGCCTCCGTGCGCGCCGTCATTTCCAGCCGGATCCCGTTGGGATCGAAGAAGTAGATCGACTGGCAGAAGCTGTGGTCCTTCGGTCCCAGCACATCGACACCTGCTGCTTCCAGGCGGCGCTTGCCTGCCAGCAGCGCATCCATGCTGGGTACCTCGAAAGCGATGTGATTGACCCAGCTCGGCGTGTTCGGATCGGCCTGCATCGGCGGTGAACTCGGCAGGTCGAAGAACGCGATGTAACTGCCGTCGCCGCATTCGAAGAAGATGTGGATGAGGTCGACTTCCTCGCCATACGGGCGGGCGCCTTCGGGTGACTGTTCGCCCGCGGCGTATTTCAGGCCCAGCACCTTGGTGTAGAACTCGAACGTCTCCTGCGCGTCACGGCAGCGATAGGCGACATGATGCAGTTTTTGGAACATTGACCGGCTCCTCCGTGCCTGGGTTTCCTATACCAGGAATTGGCCGAGTTGGCATCCCGTTCCAGGGGGCTTGACGGTCGAACCGTCCCTGGCGCCATTCGGCAACAGGAGAACGCCGATGCGCTATCTGATCAACCTGCCGCTGGTTATCGCTCTCGCCAGCCTTGCCGAAGTGTTCGACACGGCGATCCTGTCGCGCACGCCTCGCGGTGGCGATGCGGCCCTCGGCGCAGCCTACGCGATCTTTTTCGGGACCTTCCTCACCTGGATCATGCTCGCCTTCGTCATCGCGGCCTGTGGCGCCATCGGCGGCTTTCGCTGGCCACGGGCACGCGGCGTCGCCGGCCTCATGGTCGCACTGATCGGCTATAGCGCAATCGTTTTCATCGCACTGCAACCGCTCGGCATCGCGATGGAGTCCAATGCCGCCCGCGTGTTCGGCGCCAGCCAGGCGACACTGTCGCGTGTTGTAGCCTTCGGTCTCCCGTTCGTCCTACTGTTGTACGCGCTCTGGGTCGTCAACGCCCCGGCGGTAAAACGTGACGCACCGGCTTTCCATGGCGCGGCGCTCGGCGCGGTTGCACTGCTCTGCCTCGTCGCCGCGGTTGTCTCGGTGCGGGAACTGGGCCACCGGGCCAGGGAAGCGCAGGCGGATGCGGCTGTAATCAGCCGCGAAGCGGATGCACAGGCCGATCAGCAACGGCGCGACTTCGCGACACTCACCGACGCAGATCCGCTGTTCAGGTGGAGCGCCTATCTCAGCGACAACGTGCCTCCCGACGTCCGGGCCGAGGCGCGGCGACGCATTGCCGCGCGGCCGCAGACCGAGGCGGATCTCGCCCAGGCCTTGGCGAGCGACAACGGCAACTGGTCCGCAGAGGCCTTGTGGCTGATCGTGAAGTTGCCGATAACACCTTCGAGAGCCCTGGTATCGCCGGTGCGCGACATGCTTGCGGCATTTGCCGAGCAGCTCACGCTCGAGTCCAAAGACGTTGCCAGCGATGGCGGCAAGCGGCTCGACGATTATCCGAGCTATCGGCTCGAAGTGATCTTGCAGGTTGCAGAGCGGTTGGCCGAGAGCGCCGGCGCTGACCTCCGCGATTCTATCGATGGTGTCGTTCGCGCCGTGGCACTCTATCCAAAATCCGATACGGCGCATTGGTTCCCGGCCAAGGCGGCAGATGCAAAGGCACGAATTGGCAAGACACTGGCCACGCGGCACGAATAGATTGCTCTTGGAAATTCAGGTGCCGGTGGGCGGCCGGACTATCTCACCCAGAGCTTAACGAGGGCACAGAGGCACAATGAAGGATTTTCAATCCGCTCCGCGCGAAGCGCTGAATTGTCCTTCTCTGGGCCCTCTGCGCACCTCGGCGGCCTCTATGTCAAAAGAGTCAGCCGCCCTCAGTCTCGGTCATGGGATTGCGCATTATGCTGTAAGCGATCGCCCTTGGTTAAAATCCCGTGGGGGCTTGTCAGTTTTCCGGCCGTCCCGTAAATGTCAGCTATAATTTCTAATCAGGAGAGTGTCGGGTGGCAAATCGAAGGAGCTTAAGCAAGCAGTTGCGTGAAGCGCGCGAAAGCCGCGCGTTGTCGGTTGCTGCGGTGGCTCAACACGTCGGCGTGTCGACAGCATCGATCTATTTTTGGGAAAGCGGCCGCGTCCGTCCGCGGGAAAAGAATCTGACTGCACTCTGCAAGGTTCTGAAACTGCCTATCCGTGCAACACGCGAGCTGGCAGGCGTCTAGCGTCCCCCGGGCGCTGGCCCGGACGAAATCTGCGTGCCTTTGGCGGAACCGGTTTCTTTGGAGCGAACGCAGGATGTGCCGGCGTTCGCCCATTGGCCGCGGCCCTTGACGCCGACCGCGCCGACCGGCGCATGATCGGGCAAACGGAGGACCGGCGGATGACCACCCCCCTGCCCATCGACCAGATGATCGACCTGCGGCGCGGCACGATCAGCCGCGAGATCTTTGTCTCACCCGAGTTCTATCGCGAGGAACTGGACAGGCTGTTCACCCGTGCCTGGCTGTTCGTCGGTCACGAGAGCCTGATCCCCAAGCCCGGCGACTTCTACGTCTCACGCATGGGCGAGGAGTCGGTGATCCTGTGCCGCGACGCGCAAGGCGCGGTTCACGTGTTCCTGAATTCGTGCCGCCATCGCGGGATGAAGGTGTGCCGCTACGAGCAAGGCAACACGTCGCTGTTCGTCTGTCCGTATCATTCGTGGAGCTATACAACCGACGGCAAGCTTCAGGGTGTACCATTGTACCGCGCGCTGTATGACGGCACGCTGAACCGCGAGGAATGGTCGCTCATCGAAGTACCGAAGCTCGCGCTGTACAAGGGCACGGTGTGGGCGTCGTGGGATCCTGCGGCGCCGGACTTCCTGGATTATCTCGGCGGCGCGATCGATCACCTCGACCAGGTGCTGGATTGCCGCGACGGCCGGCCTGGCGGGTCGGAAGTGATCGGCGTGCACAAGTGGGTGTTCCCGTCGAACTGGAAGTTCGCCGCGGAGAATTTCCTTGGCGACACGTATCACAATCCGTCGCACCGGTCGGTCGATATGATCGGCATCGGACCGAATGCGCAGCGCGGCCTGCGGCGGGATAACGAATACAACAAGGGCCAGCATGCGTGGGTCGGGCATCCGGCCGGGCATGGCATGCACAGCGTACTGATGCCGCCCACCATGGAGTACGAACCGTCCTATGCGCAGTATCCCGCGGTGGACGAGTATTTCCGCCACTGCTTCTACGAACGGAAGCGACGGCTGGGCGAGAAGGCGCGGCTGCTGCCGTTCACCGGCAACATCTTTCCCAACGCGTCGTATCACGGCCGCCAGCCGCGCGGCATCTGCGTCTGGCACCCGCACAGCCCGACCGAGACCGAGGGCTGGCGCTTCTTCCTGGTCGATGCCGATGCGCCGGCCGAGGTGAAGGACGTGCTGCGCCGGTTCTACATGCGCTATTCGGGACCCGCCGGGATGACCGAGCAGGACGACATGGAAAACTGGCTATATGCGACCGCCGCGAGCAAGGGCACGATCGCGCGGCGCCACCCGTTCAACTACCAGATGTCGATGGGCGCCTACCGCACCGACGATCCCATCCGGGGCGATGTGTCATTGCAGATCACCGAGCAGACGCCGCGCAACTACTATCGTGTCTACGCGTCCTATTTGAATGGCGCACCCTGGAGCGAACTACTGGGACGACCACAGGTGCGCACGGCGGCCGAGTGATGCGTCCGCTCGCCTGGTATCAGCTCCGCGAGGAGATCGAGGAGTTCCTGTATTTCGAAGCCGATCTCCTGGATCAGCGGCGGTTCAAGGAGTGGCTCGATCTGTTGGCCGAGGACCTGGTGTATTTCATGCCGATGCGCCGCAACGTCAAGTTCGGCCAGCATGCGGAGCGCGAGAACACAAAGCAAGGCGAAGGCATAAGCTGGTTCGACGAGGACAAGTGGACGCTGGGCAAGCGGGTGGAGCAGGTCTTGACGGGCGTGCACTACGCCGAAGAACCGCTGTCGCGCGTGACGCACATGGTGAGCAACGTGCGGCTGCTGGACGTGCGGCCCTCGGCGGAGGATGCGCAAGAGGTCACCGTGGGATGCCGGTTCCTGGTCTACCAGAACCGCGTGGAGTACGAGAACCATACCTTCATCGGGCGACGGACCGATGAGCTGCGGCGTGTGGGGAGTTCGTGGCAGATTGTTAGGCGGGAGATAATCCTGGAGCAGAACGTGCTGCTGGCGAAGAACCTGAGTATTTTCTTTTGATGATGCACCCCCTCCCCAACCCTCCCCCGCTTCGCGGGAGAGGGAGTTCTAACTAACCAATGATCGAGCTCTCCGGTGTCGCACGCGGCAACAAGCTCCGCCTCGTCGGCGGCGTTACGGCCGAGGTGCTGGAAATCGTCAACGACGAATGGGCGAAGGTGCGGCTGATCGAGGTGCCCGACCGAGCCGGCGATGCAGGCACGGAAGAACTGTGCCACGCCACCGACATCATCGAAGTCGTCTGATGCTGCGCATCGGCTTCCTGCCCAGCGACTTCAACCCGATGGTGTTGATGCTCGGCGAGGCGGATGATCTTCGGCTGCTTGCCGGCGTGCTGCGCCGCTTCGCGCGTGAGCAGACGGATGTGCGGCTCGACCAGCTCGGCTTCTGCACCGCGCCGCGCACGGCGGTGACCTTGACCGCATCGAGCGGCCTGCCGGGCATCCGATCGCTCTGCGACAACCGTTTCGCCTGGTGCCTCGACGCGGACCGGGCTATCGCCTTTGCCGATCAAATCGACCGGCTCGCGGTGCCTGCACGCACCGCCGGATCGGAAATCCTCGAATGCACCGCCGAGGAAGAAATCCCGGTCAAGGTCTCGCGCGGCGAATACACCGAGGATTTCCTGCGCGCCTGACGGCTGATGCCGGATTATCCCCCCAGCCGGTTCCCCAGCATTCTGGTCCAGCCATGCGGGTCCGGTGCGGTGCCATACTGGATGCCGACAATCGTGTCGTACAGCTTCTGCGTCAGCGCGCCGGTCTTGCCGCCACCAATCACGTAGCGCTCGCCCTTGTAGCCAAGTTCGCCCACCGGCGAGATCACCGCCGCCGTACCCGTCCCCCACATCTCCAGCCGACCCGCCTGCGCCGCCGCGATCACCTCGTCGATCGCGATCGGCCGCTCCGACGCGCGCAGCCCCCAGTCGCGCAGCAGCGTCAACACGGAATCACGCGTGATCCCCGCCAGGATCGCACCATTGAGCGGCGGCGTGATCACCTCATCGTCGATCTTCAGCATGATGTTCATGGTGCCGACCTCGTCGAGATAGCGATGCTCGACACCATCCAGCCACAGCACCTGGGTGTAGCCCGCCTTCTGTGCCTCTTCGGCGCCGAACAGGCTGGCGGCGTAGTTGCCCGCGGTCTTCGCCGCGCCCAGACCGCCCTGCACCGCGCGGACATGCTTGTCCGAGGCCAGGATGCGAACCGGGTTCATGCCTTCCTTGTAGTACGCGCCGACCGGTCCGAGGATCACGTAGTACAGGTAGCTGCTGGACGGATGCACGCCGAGAAATGTTTCGGTGGCGATCACCGTCGGACGGATATACAGCGACGTGCCGGGCAGCGACGGCACCCAGCGCTGATCCACCTCGACCAGGGCACGGATCGACTCTTCCACCATCGCCGGGTCGATTTCCGGGATGCACAGATAGTGCGCCGATCGGTTCAGCCGGCGCGCGTGGTCCGGCAGGCGAAACAACCGCACACGTCCGTCCCGGCCGCGGAACGCCTTCAGCCCGTCGAAGATCGCCTGGCCGTAATGCAGCACGCAGCACGCCGGGTCGAGCGTGAACGGCGCGTACGGCACAATGCGCGGATCGTGCCAGCCTTTCCCCTCCTGGTAGTCCATCAGGAACATGTGGTCGGTGAAGACCTTGCCGAAGGCGAGCGTCTCGTCCGCCGGCGGCTGCTTCGGGGTTGTCGTCCTGTCGATTGCGATCTGGGTCAAGGCGGTCTCTTGGACGGGGGTGGAAATCGGCAGGCGATACTACGCCAACGCCGGCCGGATGTCGCGTTCTGTGACGCCCCGCACCAGACCAGGTGGTCAGGGTGCGGCCGCGACACCGAGCGACATGATCGTGTCGCCGCGATAGCCGGGGCTGATCCGCTTGTAGTGCGTCATCACGGCATCGCGCAGGTCCTTGAAGTCCGGCCGCGTCAGGGTGACGTTCGCGCCCTTCACCTTGGCGGTCAGACGCGATGCCTCCAGCAGAACCTGGGTGAACGTATCGTTGCCGGGCTTCACCGACCAGTGCCGCGCCTCGTAGTAGAGCGCCGCCACCAGATACGCCGCCGCCTCGCCCGTCGCGTGCGTCAGGTGCTTGGCGGCCATCAGATCGAAGCAGGCATGGACCGCCTCGTGGATTACCGTGCCGTAGTCGTAGGTACGCTGGCTGCCGGAGGGGCGGGATACGTAGTCGTCGGGGATGTACATCGTGTCGTTTTCGTTCTTGTAGGCGGCGGCTGCCTGTACGGTGCTGCCATACTGCGAGAACGACAGCACAGTGATCCGGTCCTTCCGGATGGCATCGGACACGCTGGCAAGGCTGCTCGTGGCCAGCGTCACGGGCGCGTCGATGTCCTTGATGGCAAAGCTGAACTGCACCCCCACGACGTCGCCAAGGGCGGTCAAGGTATACGTCTTGAGCTTCGGATCGCTGCTCGCCATGGACTGCTCTCCCCGCCACGAAACCCCGTCGCGCGGACAAGTCTCGCGCGCGATGCGATCGCCGGCAGTGATCTGCCTCACCCGCATGCCGCTAATGCGCGATTGCCCCACTCTGGCGCGTATCGCCCGCGCCGGTCGAGTGCCGGCAGGATCGGGCTCGTACCGTGGGCCCCTTCGTCATCGTCTCGAACCGTCCGGGGGCCTCGACAATATCAACCAGCCGCACTCTGCCCTCGGCGGCGCTTGTGCTGGCTGATGGCGCCGCAAGGTTTTCAACACGGAGATCAGGGAGAACCACGGTGGGCCACGGAGAACAGAAGAAATAGCGCTTCGCGCGCAGCAGTTGCTGCTTCCTATCGCATTCCGGCTCACGGAAAAACTGCACCAGTCTAGATCTGCTTGCCGTCGGGCAGGTTCTCGAGCAGCTCCGCCAGATCGTCGGCGTGCTCCTCCTCGACCGCCTGGATCTCTTCGATCATCTTGCGCGTCGTGCTATCGAAGCCCGCGAAATACGCAGCGATCTCCCGATAGCTGTCGATGGCAACGCGCTCAGCGACAAGATCTTCGGTGATCATGTCCACCAGCGTTTCACCCTCAACGTATTCCGAATGGCTGCGCGACAGCAGCCCGTCGGGGGAAAAATTCGGGGACCCACCCAGTTGCACGATGCGCTCCGCGATACGGTCCGCATGGGCCTGCTCTTCCGCGGCGTGCGCTAGGAACTCGCTCTTGACCGGCCCGGCGTGGATTCCCCTGGCCATGAAGTAATGCCGCCTGTAGCGCAGCACGCAGACAAGCTCGGTGGCCAGCGCCTCGTTCAGGACCTTGCAAGCGGTCTCCGTGTTGCCGCCGTAGCCTTCGGTGACCGCGCCCTCCTGGATGTGCTGGCGTGCTCGCTTGCGCAACGCCGTGACATCGGTAAGGAAGGGCTGGTCCTTCTTGTTCTCCGTCTCCTTGGCCACCTCGTTGCTCCTTTCTATGCGATCACGCGATGGATGACCGCCTAACGGAGCGTTCCTTTTGAGGCGCATTTGTGCGTCGAATACGACGGATCAATCACAAACGTGTGGCAGGGTTCCGCCCGAGGCCGACAACTCAAACGATCGTCACTGCTTCGCCCGTGTCACGATCTGCGTCGGATTGACGAAGCGCAGCGCGATCAGCAGCCACACCAGCGTCGTGACCATGTAGACCACCGCCATGGCATCGATCGACTGGCCCGGCCGTACCCCGGCCGCGAACACCGCATAGTACAGCGCCACCACCAGCGTCTGGCTCGTCGGTCCCGCGGTCAGGAATGTCAGCTCGAACATCGCGATCGTCCGCACCAACACCAGCAGCAGCGCCGCCAATATCCCCGGCGTCAGCAACGGCACCAAAATCTGCGTGAACAGCCGGCCCATGCCGGCGCCGAACACGCGTGCCGCCGCCTCGACCCGCGGGTCGATCTGTTCGACGAACGGGATCATGATCAGAATCACGAACGGCACCGTCGGCACCAGATTCGCCAGGATCACGCCCCAGATGGTGCCGGCGAGATGCGCCTGGTACAGCACCGTGGCCATAGGGATGCCGTAAGTGATCGGCGGCACCAGGAGCGGCAGCAGGAACAGCAGCATCACCACCTGCTTCCCCGGGAAGTTTCGCCGTGCCATCGCGTACGCCGTCGGCACGCCGATCAGCCCCGACAGGACCACCACCGCGCCCACGACCTCGGCGGTGACGACCAGGATGTCCGGCAGATGGAACTCGTCCCACGCCATCGTGTACCACTGTGGCGTGAAGCCCGCCGGCAGCCAGGTGTTGAACCAGCGCGTGCCGAACGAATTCACCACCACGCTGCCGATCATCGCCAGCAGGTTGACGATGAAGAACACCACCACCGCCCAGACCGCGATGGACCACAGCTTCTCGCTCAGGCTGCGGTGCACGAGGCTCAGCCCTTGCCGGTGCTGGCGGGCCCGCGGAACACCAGCGTGCGCGCACCCAGCAGCGCCACGATGATGATCACCTGCACGCCCGCCATCAGCATCGCGATCGCCGATGCCAGCGAGTAGTCGTACTGCTCGAACGCCGCCTGGTAGGCCACGATCGAAATCACCCGCGTCGGGCCCGCCGGCGCCCCAAGCAGCACAGCCGATGGGAACACGGTGAACGCCTGCACGAACGACAGGGCGAGCGTGATCGCCAGCCCCGGCGCCAGCAGCGGCAGCAGGATGCGGAAGAACCGCTGCCGCGCCCGCGCACCGAGCATCGCGCCCGCCTGCTCCAGTGATGGATCGATCCCGCTGACATAGGACAGCGTCAGCAGGAAGGTGAACGGAAATCCGTTGATCACCAGCGACAGCATCACGCCCCAGTAATTGTGGATCAGCCGCACCGGGCTGTCGGCGATGCCAACCTCCAGCAGGAAGCGATTGAGCCAGCCGCGCGGGCCCAGATAGGTCAGCAGCCCCTCGGCCACCATCACCGTGCCCAGCGTGATCGGAATCACCAGGATGGTCGTCAGCAGCCGCTGTCGCTTCAGCAGCCGCACGCGCAGCGCCACCGGCACCGACAGCACCGTATTCAGCAGTGTGACCGGCACCGCGATCTGCAATGTCAGGTAGATCGTGTCGTAGAGGAACGGGTCGGAGAAGAATTTCTGATAGTTCGCCAGCCAGCCGCCTTCCTTCGGCGTGAACGACAGCACCAGCCCGTAAAGGAACGGATAGATGAACAGCGCCAGGACGAACACCACGCCGGGAAGTACCAGCAGCGTCACCGCATCCAGGCCGCGCTCGCGCAGCCGCCGGCGCAGCGACATGGTGCCGACGCTCATGCTGCGTAAACCAGCACGCGGTCACGCGGTGCCGCCAGGCGAACCGGCTCGCCCGGGTTCACCCGCATAGGAGAGCGAAAATACAGCTCGATGCCGTCGGCGCCGCGTGCCACCGCGTAGAAGTCGCGGCCGTGGTACTCGGCGATCTCCACCGTCGCCGAGATCGGTCCATCGCTCTGTGGCCGCAGATCGTCGGGACGGATCGCCGCGACCGCGGCGCCGCCGACCGCATCCATCGGCGTGGCTTGCAACCTCGCCGTGCCGATGGTGACAGCGAGCCCGTCAGCGGTGGTCTCGGCTCTACAGGGGAACAGGTTGCGGTAGCCCATGAACTCCGCGACATCGGCATGCGCCGGCCGCGCGTAGAGTTCCTCCGGCGTACCGAGTTGACGCGTCTGGCCGTCGATCATCACCAGGATGCGGTCGGCCAGCGACAGCGCCTCCTCCTGGTCGTGCGTCACATAGATCGTCGAGCACCCAAGCATCGTGTGGATGCGGCGGATTTCGGCGCGCATCTCCAGCCTCAGCTTGGCATCCAGATTGGACAGCGGCTCGTCCATCAGCACCAGCGGCGGCTCCACGACGATGGCGCGTGCGATCGCCACGCGCTGCTGCTGGCCGCCCGACAACTGCCCCGGCAGTTTCTCGGCCTGCGTCTCCAGCCGTACCAGCGCCAGCGCCTGATCGACCCGCCGCGCGATCTCCGCCTTCGGCCGCCGCTGCGTCACCAGCCCGAACCCGACGTTCCGCCGCACCGTCATGTGCGGAAACAGGGCATAGTTCTGGAACACCATGCCGAAGCCGCGATCCTCCGGCCCCGCCTCGTCCAGCCGCCGCTCGTCCAGCCAGATCGCCCCGTCGGTCACCTGCAACAGCCCGGCTATGCAGTTGAGTGCGGTGGACTTGCCGCAGCCCGACGGGCCGAGCAGGGCGACGAACTCGCCCCGCCCGACCGTCAGCGACACGTCCCGCAGCGCGCGCACCTGGCCGAAATCGCGGCTGATCCGCTCGAGCCGCAGCTCGCGGAACTCGCGCGAGGCGATCGGCATTCGGCGCTACTTGCCGACCCGCGCGCCGACCTGCTGGTCCCAGCGCTGGAACGCGTAGACCAGTTTGTCCGCCGGCAGCGGCACCTCCGACGGCACTTCGGCGATCAGCTTGTCAATGAAGTCGCGCTTCACGCTGGCGACGGCCTCCTGGCTCTCCTTCGGCGCCATCGACAGTGGCACGTCCTTCACCGCCGGGCCGGGATAGAAATAGCCCTTGTCGTAAGTCATCGCCTGCACCGGCTTGGTGAGCATGAACCGCGTCATCTCCAGCAGCACCGCCAGCTTGTCGTCGGATACCCCCTTCGGGATCGCCCAGTACTGCGCGTCGGTGACCCAGTGGAAGCCGGCCAGCGTGCCGATCTGTGCCTCCTTCGGCACCACGCCGAGGATGCGTGGATTGAGGTCCCAGCCGAGATGCGAGGCGATGATGTCGCGCGATCCCTCGCCCAGCTCCTTCATGGTGGCGCCGGTGCCGGTCGGGTAGTACTCGATGTTCTTGCCAAGCTCCACCAGGTAAGCCCAGGTCTTGTCCCAGCCGTCCTTCGGATCCATCGGGTCCTTGTCGCCGAGGATATAGGGCAGCCCTTGCAGGAAGGTGCGTCCCGGCCCGGAGTTCGCCGGGCGCGCATAGAGGAACCGCTTGGGGTGCGCCTTCGCCCAGTCCAGCAGCTCCTGCGCGGTCTTGGGCGCCACCTTCACCGCGTCGGGCATGTACTCGATGATCGGGCCGCCCGGGCAGAACACCACGCATACCGCCTGGTTCTCGGCCAGGCCCTGCATCTTCCAGGCACCAGGCAGGTAGATGTCCTGCAGCTTCGGCAGCTCCGCGCCGTAGTCAGCGACCAGCGGCACCCACAGCTTCTGATCGATGCCGGCGGACAGCCCGTCGGTGCCGGTCAGCACAAGGTCGATATCGACGCGTCCTGCCGCCTGCTGTGCCTTCAGCTTGCCCGGCAGCTCCGGTGCCGGCGCCTGCGAGAAGGCGATCTTCGACACCAGCTTCGGGTTCGCCTTGGCGAACGCCTCCATCGCCCCCTGCGTGAGCTGCAATTGTCCGGCCACGTCGATCACATTGAGTGTCACCGGGGCGGACGGCAGCGCCGGCGCCGCGGCGGCCCGCGCACCGCGCGTGCCAAACGCGGCAAGACCAATGCCGCCAAGCAGCGTCCGGCGGTCAACGATTGTCCTGATCATGATCGTTTCTCCTGGGTCTCAACGAGCCCGTCCCGGGCGCCCGGTACATGACTGCCAGGAGCAAGGCAATCCGCATTGATCTGAATCATTGATTAAGGATTGATCAGCAACGGGCGCTGCGGCAGGTTATATACATCGCCGGACACGGCTCGCTCGGAGGTAACGACAGGAAGGCAGACGGCGCCAGGGGCGCTGCTTACTGGCGTCGAACCTCGAGGAGTTGCCCCTGATGGATCTGGTGAGCGCCGGCGGCGTGCAGGTTGCGCGCACGCTGTACGACTTCGTGAACGCCGAGGCGATTCCCGGAACTGGTGTCGCGCAAGCTGCATTCTGGCGGGGCCTTGGCGCGCTGATCCGCGATCTCGCGCCGTGCAACAGGACGCTGCTCGATCGGCGCGATACGTTGCAGCGCCAGATCGACGCGTGGCACCTCGAGCACCGCGGCAAGCCGATCGATGCCGCCGCCTACACGGAATTCCTTCGCGGCATCTGTTATCTGCAACCGGAGCCGCCTGCCTTCTCGATCGCCACGCGCAATGTCGATCCCGAGATCGCCGCCATCGCCGGTCCGCAGCTCGTCGTGCCGGTGACCAATGCGCGCTATGCGCTGAATGCGGCGAATGCCCGCTGGGGCAGCCTGTACGACGCGCTGTACGGCACCGACGCCATCCCCGAGGACGCCGGCGTCGTGCGCGGCCCCGGCTACAACCCCGTCCGCGGTGACCGGGTGATTGCCAAGGCGCGCCAGGTACTGGACCAGGCGGCACCGCTTGCCGTCGGCAGCCATCGCGACGCGACACGCTACGCGATCGACGAAGGCCGGCTCGCGATCACGCTGAAGGATCGCACCAGGACCGGGCTCGCGCGGCCGGAGCAGTTCGCCGGATATCGCGGCCGCGCCGACGATCCGTCGTCCGTGCTGCTGCGGCACAACGGTCTGCACGTCGAGATCGTCATCGATCCCACGCGTCCGATCGGACAACAGGATGCGGCGGGGGTTGCCGACGTGGTGCTGGAGGCCGCGATCACCACGATCCAGGATTGCGAGGATTCGGTGGCCTGCGTCGATGCTGCGGACAAGGTGACGGCGTATCGCAACTGGCTCGGCCTCATGCAAGGAACCCTGACCGAGACGTTCGACAAGGACGGCCGCACGATCACGCGCCGGCTGAACCACGATCGCGAGTTCACCAAGCCGGACGGCGGTCCGCTCACCTTGCCGGGGCGCAGCCTCATGCTGGTGCGCAACGTCGGCCATCACATGTACACCGACGCGGTACTCGATGAGCTTGGCAACGAGACACCGGAAGGTCTGCTGGATGCCGCCGTCACGTCGCTGATCGCGATGCACGACCTCAAGGGCACGGGCGCGCCGCGCAACAGCCGGACCGGATCGGTCTACATCGTGAAGCCGAAGATGCACGGCGCCGAGGAGGTGGCGTTTACCGACACGACCTTCTCGCGCGTCGAGGACATGCTGGGCCTCCCACGCAACACGCTGAAGATGGGCATCATGGACGAGGAGCGACGAACCTCGGTCAATCTGAAGGCGTGCATCCACGCGGCGAAGGACAGGCTCGTGTTCATCAACACCGGCTTCCTCGACCGCACCGGCGACGAGATCCACACCTCGATCGAGGCCGGCCCGATGGTGCGCAAGAACGAGATGCGCCACACCGCTTGGATCAAGGCCTACGAGGACCACAACGTCGATATCGGCCTCGCCTGCGGGCTGCGCGGGCGGGCGCAGATCGGCAAGGGAATGTGGGCCGCGCCCGACCGGATGGCGGACATGCTGGCGCAGAAGACCGGCCACCCGAAGGCCGGTGCGAGCACCGCCTGGGTTCCTTCGCCCACCGCCGCGACCTTGCATGCGCTGCACTATCACGAGGTGGACGTGGCGCAGCGACAGGAAGAGCTGGCGACGCGAAAGCCTGCGCCGCTGACGGATCTGCTGACGATCCCACTCGCCGAGCGGCCGAACTGGTCGGCGAGCGATGTCGCTCAGGAACTGGATAACAACTGCCAGAGCATACTCGGCTACGTGGTCCGCTGGATCGACCAAGGGATCGGATGTTCGAAGGTACCCGATATCCATGACGTCGGCCTGATGGAGGATCGCGCGACGTTGCGCATCTCCAGCCAGCACATCGCCAACTGGCTGCACCATGGGATCGTCAGCGAGCAGCAGGTGATGGAAACGCTGCGACGGATGGCGGTGGTGGTGGACCGGCAGAACGCCGGCGATCCGAACTACCGTGCCATGGCGCCGCGGTTCGAGGGTCCTGCCTTCGCCGCCGCATGCGATCTGGTGTTCAAGGGACGCGAGCAGCCGAACGGCTATACCGAGTACATCCTGCACGCGCGCCGGCGAGAGGCCAAGGCGTGGCGGTAGCGGGCAATCGGGGGTTGTCCTGTCATTGCGAGGAGCGCAGCGACGCGGCAATCCCCATCGATGGGGATTGCTTCGCTTCGCTCGCAGTGACAGCGAGAACCGCGGCGACGACTTACGGCGGTTCCCACAGGCGCAGCACGGTCCCGCGCAGGCTTCTCGCCTGCCATGCCGCCTTCAGTGTCTGCCACAGCTCCTCATATGCGATCACCAAAGGATTGTTCGGTGACGAACGCTGGTGCGCTAGTCCGTAGCTGATTGTGATGTCGCGTCGCTCGGCTTGATACGAGCCAAATAAATGATCCCAGATAAGCAGCACCCCGCCAAAGTTCTTGTCGATGTACTCGGGGTTGCTCCCGTGATGCACCCGGTGCGCCGAGGGCGTGTTGATCACCCACTCAAGCCAGCCAACGCGAGGCACCAGCTCGGTGTGAACAAAGAACTGGTAGGCCAGACTCCCGGAAACCATGCCATAAACCCAGACGGGATCGTAGCCGATCCACACGATGGGCAGATAGAAAACAAACACGCCGGATAAGATTGGGGTCCACGACAGTCGGAATGCGGTGGTGGACTGCATCTTTTCGCTGCTGTGATGGACGCTATGCGATGCCCATAGCAGCTTGATCCGATGCGAGCACCGATGCTCCACATAGAAGCACAGGTCGACCAATAGGAACAGTATGAGCAGATTGGTCCAACTATTGAACGACACCGGTATCGTGGTGAGCCTGATCTTATAGATTGCGGTCGCGATGACGGCGAGAATTAGCCCATGCGCTGCCGCTTGGGTAATGAGATGTCCGAGTGCCATGCAAAGCGACACGCCCGCATTCTTCCAGGGGTATGTACCGGATCGCCAAATGATGACAACCGCCTCGAGCACGGTCACGATCACGAAGATTGGCAGGAACACCGCAGTGACGGGATTGGACATCTTTCCCGCCAGCTCAGCGAAGCTCAGGTAGAACTCCATTTACCCTCCCCATGCGTCTACTGGCCCGGCTCAGTCTGCCGTCGGCTCCCCTTCGCCGCACATGACGACGATAGTCCCTACGAAGGGGCTGGTCACCGTCGCGCGGCTGGCAGCACAGGTGCACGCGGTCGGCAT
>JANWJK010000065.1 GCA_025452005.1 Acetobacteraceae bacterium
CCCGTCGAACGGACCTGGATCCCGGCAATTCGTCAGCCGGAGACGCACACAGTGCAGCCACCAGGGGCTTCCGCAGCACATCGAACCGCAATGCCGGCAGTTCCGCGACCTGGAACCTCTGCGCCGGATACTCCGGCAACGCCACCGGCGCATTGGCCGACAGTTTCTCGGATGCGTCGACCCGCGGCAACCGCGATGCATCGATCTGAGGCAGCAGCGGTGTATCGACCTGACACGTCAGTGGCGTATCCACCGGATCCGCACGATGCTTCCGGCTCCGGAATTCGGTCGAACCAAACGACGTCGCCATCTCGTTCACCGGAGAAGCCCACACCAAATCGAGAGTCACCTTCTTCCCAACCCATGTCGCGGCATATCGTGATGACAACACCAAGTGATGGACCGCTTTCGGCGCGGGCGACGCCGTTGGCAGCTTACTCCCCTGGCACAGCGACCGCACCGGCAGCATCACTGACTGCCGAATCGCCGTCGAGCAGCCCGATCTCGATGGAAGCACTGCCCATCGTCGCCCCAGCTGACCCCGAGGCGAGTCGATCAGCACCGCCGGACGTCGACGTGCTACCACTCGTCAAGGCTCGCCCGTCAGTTGCTCAGAGGAACGGTCCACCACGCGAGACACAGATGCAGGCGCTCGTCGTGGGTGCCATGGCGCCGCGCGGCTTGTCTCAGGCGGCCCATGACGTGCCTCCAGGACAGGTGGCTGGCCTCTCTGAAGGGGGCAGTGTCCACTCGGTGCGGCTTGTCGGCGCCAGACCCTACGCTACAGCCGAAGCCACAGAACAACCAATGGAGACGTTGGGGCGATCTGTCCATGCTAAGTCGGCGCAAACGGAATCAGAGCCGAGACAAGGGATGCTTGTCCTGGATGGTGCCCAACTTGGCCGTTGGATGATCGATCATCTGGAGCATCGCGCCTCACGTCCCGGCGCAATGACGACGGGCATCGATCCGCGTATGAGTGCCGAATATCCCGGCGCATCGACAGGTGTATGACCATGGAAGATATCTTCATCCCCTTCATGCTTTGGTTCAACGATGAACTGCCGCCGGACCTTGCCGCAATGAGAGCCCCTGTTGCCATCCCGGTATCCCTCCGCGCCGACGGCTTGCCTATGCAGCGGAACATGGATGCCGCCAGAGAGCAGCCAAAGCTTTCTGCAAGCGTCGAAGCCGATGTCTGATGTGGCGCTTCTGCTTGGACCGATCGTCTTTCAGGACTTCGAGATTCCGTCCGGTGTTAATTTCGGCGGCCGACAGCGCTTGGCGCTGCATCGTCTGCCGGGAGGATCTCGCGTCATTGACGCGTTGGGTCGCGATGACGCCCAGATCAGCTTCGCTGGCATCTTTACCGGTTCGGATGCAACGCTGCGTGCCCGCGCCCTAGACGAGTTGCGCGTTGCGGGCATTGCATTACCTCTGACGTGGGACGTGCTGTTCTTCACTGTTCTGATCAGCGACTTTCATGCTGCGTACTGCAACGGATGGTGGATTCCATACCGCATCGTCTGTACGATCCTTCAGGACGAGGCATCGGCACTCCTGCAGCCGGTGGTTTCGCTCGCTACCGCCGCTCTGGCAGATATAGGCACGGCAACCGGCTATGCATCCGATGCCGGTCTGGACCTGTCTCCGCTGCTGACGGCACTTGCCTCACCCGGCGCCATTACCCGCGGGACGGCGGCCTACACCACCGCCCAATCGTGCCTCGCCGACGCTCAGTCCTCGCTAGGCCACTCAATCGGCGCCGCCGAGGCAACGCTTTCGGGCACGAACGTGACGAATGCCGGCTCCGCGGACGCCGGCGTGGCAGGACTGCTTGCCGCGACCGATGCCAGCGGCCAGCTCAGTTCACTTGTCTCCGCGGGAGCCTACGTCCGCCGCACGGCGACCAACCTCGCGAACGCGAGTACCTGACCCCATGAAAATCATCACTGTCGTCGGCGACAACCTGTTCCGCATCGCCGCAGAGCAACTTCGCGACGCAACCCAGTGGATACGTATCGCCGAACTCAACGGCCTTTCAGACCCGGTTCTTGCCGGCGTTACGACATTGCTGATCCCGGACATCGATCCAGGGGCCGGAGGCGGCATTGCCGCTCAATGATCTGGCGCCGGCCACGCGCGCTCCGCGTCTGCGGGTCATCGCCAACGGCCAGATCGTCGCGGGCGCGATGGAAGCAGAGGTCGTATGCAACAATTACTACGCGGCTGATCGGTTCAACGCCGCGATAGCACTGGGGATCGACACGTGGGCCGCGGCCTCGTTCTGGGCGAGCGAGCCTGACATTCTGCTGGACATTCAATTCAGCGTCGATGGAGGCGCATCGTTCACGAGCTTGGTGCAGGGCGCCGTTGATCAGGTGAGCGTCGATCCTACACTCGGATTGGTTCATCTCGACGGCCGCGACCTCACCGCCTCGCTGATCGAGGCACGCACGCAGGAGACCTTCGCCAACCGCACGTCAAGCGAGATCGCCTCGCTGCTGGCGGGGCGCCACGAACTGACAGCGCATGTTTTGCCAACCACGACACCGGTTGGTCGGTATTATCAAAGCGAGCACGATCGCATCACACTCAACCAGTTCAGCCGCGCCACCACGGAGTGGGACCTCCTGGTCTATCTGGCGCGACACGAAGGGTTCGATGTGTTTGTCCAGGGTCGCGCTCTGTACTTCCAGCCCGCGGCACAGGCTGCCGACATGGCGGTCTCGTTGCGACCCAGCGACGTGATCGATCTGAAGTTGGAGAGATCGCTGACCCTGGCGCGCGATATCGAGGTGTTGGTCAAGAGCTGGAATTCACGGCAGAACAGCGCGTTTGTTCAGCGGGCGCGTGCATCCGGGCGCGGCCGCGACAAGCAGACCGGCGGGTCGCCGCAACGCTATGTCTTCGTACAGCCCAACCTGACCCCGGATGACGCACTGAAGCTCGCCCGGCGGAAGCTTGCCGAACTGACCCGTCATGAACGCTGCATCAGAATCACCATGCCCGGAGAGCTCGCGCTCAGCGCGCGCAGCATGATCGCTCTGGAAGGCACAGGCACGGAATTCGACCAAACCTACTACATCGATGTCATCGAACGCCGACTGTGGCGCGATGGCGGCTTGATCCAGCACATTCTTGCCAGGAACACCTCTCCGCGGACCGAAACGACGACGCCCAGCGATGCGACCGAGGGGAGCAACGGCTGACTCATGGAGCGGCTGCTCAACATCATCAAGCAGCACGCGGGTGCGTTGGATCAGGGAGGCAGCCAACCTCGCTTCGCCACGGTCACTTCGGTGAATGCGACAGCCGCGACGGCGCGGGTCACCCTGCAGCCCGAAGGCGTACTCAGCGGCTGGCTTCCAGTCCTCTCGCCGTGGATCGGCGCCGGATGGGGCATGTACTGTCCGCCGTCTCCGGGGGACCAGGTACTGGTCCTCGCACAGGAGGGCGACGCCGAACACGGCATCATTGTCGGACGTGCGTTCTCGAACACGCAGGCACCTCCCGCCACGCCGGTTGGCGAGCTGTGGCTGATGCACAAGTCCGGCAGCTTCATCAAGCTGCAGAATGACGGAACGGTCCAGATGCACGGTGACCTGCACGTCGCGGGCGATGTCTATGATCAGCATGGCTCGCTGTCGCGTTTGCGCGGACACTACAATGCGCATACGCACAACGATTCACGCGGCGGCGCGACATCTGCACTCAACCCTACGGACTGACCATCGTGGCTGATGCGGCGCATCAATGGGGATCCGACCTCGTGATCGGCTCCACCGGCGATATAGGTACTGTTACTGGACAATTACTGGGGCAGCAGCGCGTGCTGCGGCGTCTTCTAACCAATCCTGGTGACTATATTTGGCAGCTTGACTACGGCGCTGGTCTGGCGCGCTTCATCGGCCAACCGATCAATCCCTTGCAGATCAGGGCCGTGATCCGTAGCCAGATCTTCAAGGAAACTGCGGTTGCCCGCCAGCCTGAGCCGTTGATCGATGTGCAGGTCTCACCTGAAGGCGCGCCCGGCATGGTCTACGTGCACATCCGCTACGTGGACGCCGAAAGCAGCCAGACGCAGGTCATTTCATTTTCGGTGTCCACCTAGGCCATGCAGCTCTCGCTCCGCACCTTCAACACGCTCGTGCAATCCATGGCGGCGGCCGTCGAGGCATCCGCGACGCAGCTCTTGGACCTGACCGTGGGATCCACGCTGCGGGTGGTGCTGGAGGCCAATGCCTCCATCGGGCTCTGGATGCAGTGGCTCATACTTCAGATGTTGCGCACGACACGTGCGGCCAGCAGCAATGGAGCGGACCTGGATAGCTGGATGGCCGATTTGACGTTGACCCGGCTCCCCGCGGTCGCCGCGACAGGCATCGTCGCATTCTCGCGCTTCACGCCAGGCATGACCGCCTTGATCCCAGCCGGAGCGCTGGTTCGCACCGCGGACGGCACCCAAACATTTTCGGTGAGTGCGGATACGGCGCATGCCTCCTGGTCGGTGTCGGGCAATGGCTACGTGGTGGCCGCCGGCCTTGTTGCCTTGGATGTACCAGTGATCGCACAGACACCAGGCAGCGCCGGCAACGTGCAGGCGGGCACGATTTCCTTGCTGGCATCGGCGCTCCCCGGCATCGATGCCGTCAGCAATGCCAATGGCTTTCAGAATGGCCTCGACGCCGAGTCGGACGATGCGTTCCGCAGTCGATTCCGAAATTTCATCGCCAGCCGATCACGCGCTACGCCGCTCGCGGTTGGCTACGCAATCAGCAGCATTCAGCAGGGACTGAACTACGACATTCAGGAGAACGCCGATCCGTCGGGTCAGTCGCTCATGGGCAGCTTCGTGGTGACGGTCGATGATGGATCCGGCAGCCCCTCGACAGCACTTCTGTCCACGGTGCAGACCGCGATCGATGCGGTACGCCCCGTTGGCTCGGTCTTCAGCGTTCAGGCACCCACGGTCGTGACTGCCAATATCTCTCTCAATATCACGGTTCCTGCCGGAACCACCAAGGCACCGATCCTGGCACTGGTCGGCAACGCGATCGGCGCTTACATCGATAGCCTTCCCATCGGCGTGGTCCTTCCACTGACGAGGCTTGCGCAGATCGCCTATTCGGCAAGTCCGGCTGTCATCAACGTCGGTGCGGTGATGGCAAATGGCAGCACCAGCGACATTGCCGTGGGCGCCACTGAAGTCGTGAAAGCCGGCATGATCGCGGTGAACTGACAATGACGGGCGACCAACAGGACATACTGACGCGGCTGCGCATGGTTCTGCCGGTACGCTGGTTCCCGGACAATGCGCCCGTGCTGGACGGCATGCTGAATGGCCTCGCATCTGCCTGGACGTGGATCTACCAACAATTGCAGTATGCGAAGGCACAAACACGCATCGCCACTGCAACGGACGTCTGGCTGGACATCATTGCGAGCGATTTCTTTGGCGACCGGTTGTTCAGACGGGTCGGACAAGGCGACGCGGCATTCAGGAATCGGATCCAGCGCGAATTGTTCCGAGAACGCGGGACACGCGGTGCCATCGTCGCGGTGCTGCAAGATCTCACGGGGCGCGCGCCGCGAGTATTCGAGCCGGCCCGATCGACCGATACCGGCGGCTATGCATCGTTGAGCGGAGGCGGCGGCGGAGCGGGCTATGGGAGCGCCGGCGGATGGGGCAGCCTCGCGTTGCCATTTCAGTGCTTCATCACGGCCTACCGTCCGGTCGGCAGCGGCATCGCCACCGTCGCCGGCTGGGGCGACCCCACCGGGGGCTACGGTCGAGGCACCATCGAATATGCCAGCCTGGAAATGGTGCAGGGTCAGGTGACGGATGACGATATCTACGCGGCCGTAGCCGGCGTTCTGCCGGTCGCCGCCATCGGCTGGACCAGGATCACCAACTGAGCTGGTGCCACGATCAGTAAAGAGGACCCCATGGACAGAATCCTGGTCTACCCGGGAAGCATCCCGCTCGACACGGATATTCTCAATACAAATCGAAACAGCATGATCGCTTTGGGCTATCTGGCCCAGGCGGTACTCGGCAGTGCCACCGTCGTCGATGGACTCGTCTGCTCGCCGACGGCGCCGGCCTCGCAGACCGTCACCGTAGGTCCCGGAAGCATCACCCAGCTATCCGTGGTCGACACGCTGACCTACGGGTCGCTGTCCGCTGATGCGACAGATTCGCTGGTGAAACTTGGCGTCAACCTCGCTGCCACGTCCTTTACGCTCGCCGCGCCGGCCACCTCCGGACAATCGATCAACTATCTGATCCAGGCCACACTGCTGGAGAGCGACACCAACCCGGTGGTGCTGCCTTACTACAATGCAGCCAATCCAGCCCAACCCTACAGCGGGCCGAACAACTCCGGCATCGCACAGAACACCTGCCGCATACAGCGCGTGCAACTCCAGCTCAAAGCGGGTGCCGCGGCAATTTCCGGTTCCCAGGCGACCCCGCCGATCGACAATGGCTGGGTGGGCCTGTACGTCGTCACGATATCATACGGTCAGACAGCGATAGGCGCCGCCAGTATTGCCCAGTTGCCCGGCGCGCCGTTTCTCACCTGGAAGCTTCCGGCGCTGCGCCCTGGCTTCGCCTCGGGCGTTCAGAGCTTCCTCACCAGTGGCGGCTTTACCGTGCCCGCCGGTGTCACTCAGGCGGAAGTCGAGGTTTGGGGTGGTGGATCAGGAAGCTATGCGTCAATCGGCAGTATTCCGAGCGGTGGTGGCTCCGGTGGCGGCTACGCGCGCAAGCGCGTCACCGGCCTGGTTGCAGGCCAGACGATCCCGGTCACCATCGGAAGTGGCGGTGTCGCTGGCAATACCAGTGGAGCGCCACCCGGCGCTGGCGGAACGTCCAGCTTTGGCCCCTATGTCAGCGCGACGGGTGGGCTCCTGAATCAGCTCGCCAGCGTGGCAAGCCCCCTGAATGGTGCGACGCCTGCCGGTTACGGGACTGCCGGCGACATCAACCTCACGGGTTCGTCCGGCCAGGCCGGCATCTCAAATCAAGGCGGGCTCGGCGGCGGCGCCCCGATGGGCGGCTGCCGGAACAGCGGGACATATGGCTTGCAGGGCACCTTCCCGGGCGGCGGCGCATCCGGCGCCGGAACCGGAGTGAACAGCGCCACGGCCTACGACGGCGCTCCGGGATCGCCAGGCTTCGTGGTGGTCAGATGGTAGGAATGACATGAAGACCTATGCACGAATTCAGGACGGTCTGGTCGCCGAAACGCTGAAGACCGAGGGCGACATCACCAGCATGTTCAATCCCGCGCTCGTCTGGGTGGACGTATCGTCACGGCCGGACATTGCCGAAGGTTGGCAGTTCGACGGAACGAATTTCAGCCCGCCACCCGCACCTATCCCGGCAGCACCGGCCACCGCAACGATTGCCGAACTGCAGGCGCAGCTTGCTGCGCTCAGTGCGCAGCTCGTAACCTTGTCCGCCAAGAGCTGAACGCGGCCCTCCGATCAGGAAACCGGCATGCCCACTCCGGCAACACACGTCTGGAAGCCCAGCAACGCGCGAACCGTCGTGCTGGATTCGTTCATTCCGGTTCCGCGCGGATCCGCCGCGGTGGCACCTCCGCCATTGAACTGGCCAACCAAGGACCCGGCCGACGTGCTGGATTACCAGTTCGACATATCCCCGGCCCTCATTGGAAATGACGGCGACGCCATCGCCACGCTCGATGTGATAATCGAGCCAGCCAATCCCGGCGATCTTGCTCTCAACAGTGCGACCAGCGACGGCGCCGTCGCGGTTCTCTGGCTGTCGGGCGGTCAGCCCGGAACGGTCTATCTGGTGAATCTCATGATCACCACGCTGAACGGCCGCACCATCAATCGGAGCATTCTGTTGCCAGTGCTCTATCTGTCGGTCCCGCCCATTCCACCCAACGCTCTGATTACGGACGCGGGCGTCGTGTTGACCGACCAGAACGGCAATCCGGTGTTGATCTCGCCGTAGCGCCAAGGCCGCACCAAAGCTACTTCACATTCAGCCACAGCCCGCGCAGCGTCGCTGCAGCGTGCCTGAGAGGCCGTCTCGATCATGCCGACAATCGATCAGCTCGCGCCCGCCACGGCGGCTTCCGACAACGACGAGTTGCTGGTCAGCCAAAGCGGCATCGCCCGCAAGGTGACCAGGGCGCAGGTTCTGGCGGGCGTTCAGCCACAGCTTGCGATCAGTTCCGGAACCTTGCTTGGCCGTACCAGCGGCGGCACGGGCGGTCCCGAGCAGATCAGCCTCGGCGCCAATCTCACCATCTCCAATGGCGCACTATCGGCCAGCGCCACGGCATTCAGCATCGCCATGCTGGCGGCCGGCAATGTACCGGACAGCAGTGATCTCGTTCCGCTGGGACAAGGTGGCGGCAACGCCGCCGTTACCTACAGCCAGTTCATGAGCGGCTTGGCAGGCGTCACCAACGTTGACGTGAGCCAGCTTCTCGTGACACCGACCGGCAAAACGGTGCCCACCGAACTTGGCGATCTCGCCGCGAATACCCTGCCATTGTCCGGTGGCACGCTGACCGGCTCGCTGACACTCGCGAGCGATCCCGCCCTGTCGCTGCAGGCGGCGACCAAAAAATACGTGGACGCTCAGGTCGCGACGGCGCTACCGAAGACGGGTGGCACATTGTCCGGCGGGTTGACCCTGGCCGGCGATCCTTCGACATCCTTGCAGGCGGCCACGAAGCAGTACGTCGATGGCCAGATCGGCACCGCGGTGCTGAAGACCGGCAGCACCCTCACCGGTGCACTGGTGCTGGCAGCGGATCCCGCAAGTGCGCTGCAGGCGGCCACGAAGCAATACGTCGACGGCAAGATTGCCACCGTCGTTCCCAAGACGGGTGCCACGCTCACCGGCACGCTGACGCTGGCAGCCGATCCGACGGGCTCGCTACAGGCCGCAACCAAGCAGTATGTCGATACGCGCGTATCGCGTGCCGGCGACACCCTCACCGGGATGCTGGTGCTGGCCGCCGACCCGACGACAGCGCTGCAGGCAGCCACCAAGCGCTACGTCGATGTCCAAACGGCGGCGGCATTGCCGCTCGGCGGTGGTGCGCTGACCGGTGCGCTGACACTGGCCGCCGATCCGGCGAGTTCACTGCAGGCCGCGACCAAACAGTATGTCGATACGCGCGTATCGCGCACAGGAGACACACTCACTGGAGCGCTGGTACTCGCTGCCGATCCGAGCGCTCCGCTACAGGCTGCCACCAAGGGATATGTCGATACTCAGGTATCGGGCGCTCTGCCCAAGGTGGGCGGCACGCTGACCGGCGCACTGACCCTAGCTGCGGATCCAACGTTATCGATGCAGGCAGCCACTAGGCGCTATGTCGATGTCCAGACAGCGGCGGCACTGCCGCTCAGTGGTGGTGCGCTGACCGGTGCGCTGGCACTGGCGGCTGATCCGGCGAGCTCACTGCAGGCTGCAACCAAACAGTATGTCGATACGCGCGTATCGCGCGCAGGAGACACACTCACCGGAGCGCTGGTACTCGCTGGCGATCCGACCGCTTCACTACAGGCCGCCACCAAAGGATATGTCGATACCCAGGTATCCGGCGCCCTGCCCAAGGTAGGCGGCACGCTGACCGGCGCACTGACCCTGGCTGCGGACCCCGCATCGTCGATGCAGGCAGCCACCAAGCGCTATGTCGATGTCCAGGCGGCGGCGGCACTGCCCCTCAGCGGCGGCGCGCTGACCGGACCCCTGACATTGCCGACCAATCCAGCGGCGGCGCTGCACGCGGCACCAAAGCAGTACGTCGATAGCCAGGTCGCCTCCGCGCTGCCCGTCGTCGGTGGCACACTGACCGGCGCGCTGACGCTGGCCGGCGATCCCGCCTCTCCCCTTCACGCCGCGACCAAGCGCTACGTGGATGCCGCCGGCGGCGGCTCCACCGGTGTCATCAACGTCCGCTCGGCCCCCTATGGTGCTCAGCTCAACGGCGTCACGGATGACACCGCAGCTTTCAAGGCAGCGTATCAGGCGGCCGCGCCAGGCTCGGTGATCTATGTGCCGAACGGCGTCACGGTGATGCAGACCCCGCCCAATTGGGGTATCCCGCTGACCAAACGGGTGAAGTGGATCGTCGACGGCACCTCACTCCCGGACGGCACGCCGCTGGCGAATTCGATTCCCGGCGGTGGCAGCCCGGCAAGCAACTACCTGCCCGGGATAGTCGTCGGCAACAGCGGCCTCAGCGTCGAGGTCTCGCAGAACGGCTCGCAGCCCTCCGATTTCGCCGTCTCCCACTCGTCCTACATTGTGAACCACACCGGCGGTCCAACGGGCGGCGCGGTTATCGCCAACACGCGTAACGACACGATCATATACAACAGCCCCAGCAATTTTGTCTGGGGCGGCATCGACAGGTTGTTGTGGTGCGGCTCGCAGACCCCGAGCGGAACTGGTGCGGCCGAGCATGTCGGCCGCTATGTGCAGACGATCCGGCAGAACGTGGGCCTGGATTCGTCTGGCAGACCACTGCCGCAACCGAACCTCTGGGCGGCATGCCTCGAATACCGTGACATCACCGGTCAGCCTTCGAGCATGGCGGCTTCCTCGATAACCGTCGAGATGGACTGGTTCGGCAACGGTCCAGATGACGGCAATCTGCGCCAGATCCAGTCGCTGGTGGTCGGACAGCACAACACCGCCGGCGCGCCGGTCGAGATCAATTCGGTAATCGGCGTATACCTGGCCGCAGGATGCGCCGGCCATACCTATCGGGTGTTCAGCATCAACATCCCGTTCTCGACGTCTGTCCTCGACACCACCAACGCCCAGCAGATGCCAGGAGCTGCGGCCATTCGACTGGCGGCGGGACATGCGATCGCCTTTGAGCCAACCAACAGTTGCCGGTTGGCCTTTGACAGCACGACGAACACGCTGCGCTGGTACCAGGGCACGCTGTCCTACCCCATCGGCAAGGGCATCTCGGTCGGATGGCTCAATGTCTATACCAGCAACGCGACACTGCCGAACTATCTGGCCGGCAACATGGTGTTCCTGCTGGGCAGCACACCCTACACAATCACACTTCCTGCGGCCACCGGTGTCGCACCCGGGACGGGGTTCACGTTTACCGTCCTTGGGTCCACGGACGTGACCATCGCGACAACTGGAAGCGACACGGTCGACAACGGCCCCATTACACTTCACCCGAACGATCGCTACCACATCGTTTCGGATGCCGGTTCAAGCTGGCACGAGGTCTTTCGAACCAATGCGGTAAATCCACGATTTTCCGCGCCTCCGACGCTGCCCTCCTACACGGTCGCATTGCTGCCTGCATCGGCTGGCGCGGGAGCCAAGGCCTTTGCCAGCAACGGCCGCAAGCCCGGCGAAGCTGCCGGAGCCGGCACCGGGGTCGAGGTCTTCAACGACGGCAGCCGCTGGATCTCGGTGTGCAGCGGATCGCAGATAACGGCGTGAACCACGCGGATCACCGTGCGCAAGTCAGCCGCTGCCTAGGATGATGCGATGCCGACGATTTCACAGTTGCCTTCCGTCGAGACGGTCACTGCCGCCGATGAGGTCCCAGTCAGTCAGAACGGCGAGACCCATTCGGTCAGCGTCGGCGCACTGCTGGCAAGCATGCAGCCAGCCGTCATCAGTGACTCGGGCACGTTGCTTGGCCGCATCAGCCTCGGCGCCGGCGGCCCGGAGCAAGTCGCGATCGGACCTGGTCTGCTGCTGAATGCTGGCACGCTGGCAGCATCCGCCTTCGACCTCGCCGACCTGCCGCAACAGACAGTGCTGTCGCCGACCGACCACGCGATGCTGAACAGCAACGGCGCGCTCGCGCTGCTGCCGGTATCGTCACTGCGAGGCCTGTTCTCACCCGGCGCGAATATCAGTATCGACGCCAACGGCACCATTTCCGCCAGCGGAACCGGCGGCGGTTCGTCGGGCACCTTCAGCATCACCAGCCTGACGCCGGTCGTCTCGATCGCAAGCGGCGATCTGGTCGCCATCAGCCAGGCTGGAGCGGACCGAACCATCAGCTATGCCAACCTACTCGATGGCCTGACGATCGACCAGGCGCAGCCGGCTGCCACCACGACCGACTCCGACACGCTCTGGGTGGCGCAGGGCAACAGCACGATGCTGCGGCAGACTTTTGCGGCCATCTGGTCGTGGCTCATGGCCAAACAGCCCTCGTACAAGCTGCCGGTCGTCGAGATCACGTCGAACGCGACCCTTGACGGCACCGTTCACAACGGCCGGATCCTGATCTGCAGTCAGCCGGTCACGCTCACCCCCGCACAACTCAATATGGGCAGCGGCTTCTATTGCGACGTGCTCAACCTGAGCGGCGGCAACGTGACCTTCGGCACTGGCATCATAACGTCGTCCGGGACGGCGACATTGCCCGCCGGCCAGGCCGCGATGCTGCGTGTTGCCACCTACTCCGGCGGCACGATTGTGTTCGCGTCGTTGGCCGGCAGCACCAGTGGCGGCACTGCTCCAGTAGCCCCCGGTCAGGTCACGAACCTGAACGCGAGCAATCCGACGGCCAGCAGCATCACGCTCAACTGGTCGGCGCCAAATTCCGGCGGTGCCGTCAACAGCTACACCGTGCAATATCGCGTCACGGGCAATTCGACATGGTCGACCTACGCGACCGGTATCACCAACACCACTGTGTCAGCGACCGGATTGGTCGCGTCGACGTCGTATGATTTCCAGGTGTACGCAGTGAATGCCGGCGGCTCTGGCCAACCTTCGCCGGTGACCAGCGCCAGCACGACGGCGCCGGCCGGCAATGTCACGTCGGTCACCTGGAACATGGTGCCATCCGGCCCCTACACACACGGCTCAGGTTCGATCGCGGTGAACGCCCACATCAACAATCCCGCGACCACCACCGCCGTCCAATTCGGTTTCTCCACGTCTGCCACCGTGCCGCCCGCCGCCTGGACCTTGGCCAACTTTGTCAATACCGACCTGTGGGGCGCCTATGTCTCGACGCCCGCGTCAGCCGGCACCTGGTATGCCTGGGTCGAGGGTACCGACGGCAGCAAGCCGACCGTCTATCCCACCCCATTCACAGTGACCTGACATGAGTGTCGCATTCGTCGCGACCGGCAGGCCACTCGGCATCGGCGCAGGACGCGTGGCGCTATGGCGCGCCCTGCGCAGCGGCCCGACCTCGTCGAGCGGTGGCACGGCGCTGCCCAATGCAATCAGCGATCTGTCCGGCTGGTGGGATGCCAGCGACCTGTCCTCCGGTCTCGGTCTGACGGGCACGCCGAATTCCGGCTGGAACAGCCCGGTTGGCAGCCTACAGGACAAGTCCGGTCACGGTACCGCGTTGACCCCTTATTCCTTCGGTACTCTTCCTGGGTTGCCGATGGCCACCCCGCGGCTGTCCGGGCTGCTCGGCGGATTGGGCCGCATCGCCGGAGGAACAGGAACGCTCGCTCCGGCACTCGATGCGGACCTCGGCTTTCAGGTGGCCAACGTGCCATTTCAGGCGAACACCGCCTGGACCCGCTACCTTGTCTGGTCGCGCCCGAACTGGCGACAAAACTCCGGCCGCGACAGCAATGCGATCGCGCTGCTGACGTCCGGCAGTACGCGCCTGCTGCAGGCAGACAGCGCGTCGGGAACAAACCGGCTGCTGCTGTTTCCCGGCACCAGCGCGCAGACCGTGTTGACCACCACGCTGACGCGCCGGCACACCCATTCGATTATTTTGCGCCATCGGCCCGGGATCGGTGTCGATGTCTGGCTGGACGGCACGCTTGCGGCAAACAGCATCGCCAATCCGCTGTCGGCTGGCCCGGCGGTCCCGATGGTGCTGTTGCACGACACCACTTTGCTGGGTGGTGCGCAGTGCTGGCTTCACGAAGCCGCCACTTGGGAACGCGCCCTCACCGACGCTGAAGCGGCCACGCTGCTGCAATGCGCCGCGCGTTGGGTGCGCGGCCCTCGCCGAGGCATCAGCGTGCTGATCAACGGCCAATCCAACGCGATGAACTATGCCCTCAACGATGGCGCGGCACAGCTTCTGGCGCAGGGCATCGCCTGGCATCTCGGCGCGCTCGCGTACAATTCCGTGGCGATTCTCAAGAGTGGCAGCGCGACCGCATATACCATCATCGTCGGCCATGGCATTTACACAACGGGAGTCTATGACGCCAGCTTCGTGAGCAACCCGAACGACGGGGCGAATCCCTCCACCTGGCAGCTTGGCGCCGATGGCCTGGCGACCCAGGCTGTGGTCAATGCGCTGACAGAGGCAGACCGGCAGGACATCTGTGCCTTGGTGTGGCCCTGGAGCGAGGTGGACAGCCTGCGCGACTACAGCGAGAAGGCGACGTTCCAAGCGGCTGCGCAACGTTTCGTCTCGTTGGAACGCAGTATGCTCGGCCGTTCGGCCGCCAGCTTGCCGCTCATCTGGTGGAACGCCATACCGTATGGCGGCACGGGCGGAATGCAGATGCACCGCGAAGTTGTCGCTGCCATGGCAGCGGATCCCATGCAGAATGTGATCATCGGCAATCCGCAGACCAGCGACAGCAATCCGCGCGACGGACATGATGCATCGCATCGCGACGCACCCGACAATCGGCGGTTCGCACAACTGGCAGCTCCAGTCGCGGCACGCGCCATTCTCGCGAGCAGCGGCGGTGATTCGCTGACCACGATCCCGGGCGGACTGCCGACGAGCGGCGGCCCGCGGATCAGCCATGTCTATCGACAGAGCAGCACGACCTTGGTTCTGACCGTCCAGCACGATGCGGGCAACGATCTTGTCGTGCCGTCGCAGGCGGCATCCGGGATCGGATTCAGCGTGATGGACGGCGGGTCGACTGCGAACCCCGGTACCGTCGTGCAGGCGATTGCCTGTGTACGGATCGACGCCACACATCTCGCGATCACACTCGCGCAGGCGCTGCGAAACCCCAGTGCCCTGTGCAGTCTGTATTATCCCTATGGCAACGTCACGATCGGCCGCGGCAACGCGGTGACCGACAATTTCGCGTCGGTGGTGCCGCCGGACGGCTGGGACATCGTCGGCGACCTCGGCACCGGTTGGCAATGGAACTATCCGCTGGCGGCGACGACCGCACCGATAGCACTCAGTGACATCTCAGGCTGACCGGCATGGGCAACTTCGACCGCGTGTTCGATATCGTCGTGGGCCACGAAGGTGGCTTCACCGCCAATCCGGCCGACTGCGGCAACTGGACCGGCGGTGTCATCGGGACCGGCACATGTCGCGGAACCAGGTTCGGGATCAGCGCCGCGGCATATCCCGACCTGGATATCGCCAATCTCTCGCTCGATGCGGCGAAGGCGCTCTACCAGCGAGACTATTGGCAGCGGATCGCCGGCGATCGCCTGCCGGCTTCGCTCGCTCTCCTGGTGTTCGACGCTGCCGTCAACAACGGTACCGGTCGCGCAATACGCTGGCTGCAACAGGCCGTCCAGGTATTGCAGGATGGCGTGATCGGCCAGAAGACCTTGAGCGCGGTCGATCAGGCTGCCGCACGACCAGATGGTCTGATCGATCTCGGCGCCGAGTTCCTCGCGCAACGGCTATTGTTCATGACCTCCTTGCCGACATGGAGGACATTCGGTCTCGGCTGGGCACGTCGGCTGTGCAGGTTGCCGTACGAGGCACTCGCCCTCGATCAGCGCGATCGATAGAGCCTGCGGGCATCTTCGATGATGGTGGCCTCGTCCTCGCCGCGAAGATCGAGCACGGCGAGCATTCGGTCAGCCGGCTGCAGAAACCGTGGATCAAAGGCAAGCGGGCGATGTTGGCCAGCGCCGACGGCGAGCATCATTCCGCCGCGCAGCATCCCGGTTGTTGCCTGGAAGCGATGGTTGGGGCCGATCTCGCGCGCGATGCGCTGCGCCAGCGTAGCGGCGCGAAAGTTGATCGCGACGCTGTCAGGATTCGGAAAGAACACCGCGCCCGTGAAGTGCCGCGCCGTCTCCTGCATGATCCGATAGCAGGCTGGGTTGCGCGTGCAGGCAACCACCACGGAAGGCACCGTCCGCAGGCCGCCGAGGCGCAGCATGGCGAGAGCGATCATCCGACGCATCAGGTTCTGGCCACGAGCTGCCGAGGCGACGAAAGCCGTCTCGAGCAGCAGGAAGTCCTCGCGCGTGGTTGCACCGTCCCTGGCTCCAAGGAACGCGCGATAACGGCCGCTGGATCGATCGGTGACCAGCACCAGGTGATCGTAATCGGCCAGGCGGTATCGGGTGAACCAGGGGAGCGGATCGCCGTCCGGCCCATCGTCGGTGAGATCGTCGAGGATGCGATCCTGTTCGACCTCGTCGATGGCGTTCGCATCGCACAGATAGGTCAGACGCAGGCCATGTTCGGCCAACACGTGGTCCATCGACAGCCTCCCCCCTGAGCGCAGTCTTGGTCGCAAGATTCGCCCCTTCGGATCACAGCGATGTGAACTGGATCACAGGTCGGTGCGGTTTTTCTGTCAGTGGAAGTCCCGGGAGCGGGGAATGATGCGCTCCTGGCGGGGATGCCCGGGGCTGCGCAGCGAAGGCTTATCGCCGGTGGGCGATGCCTCGCCGATCCGCCCCATCATGGCGCTGCGGTCGTCCAGCCGGTCGGCGACAACATGGATGATGCCTTCCGGGCTGCGCTGCAGGCGGCCGGTCACCTGCAACAGACTGCTGCCGAGGATGGCGCGGCGGAACCGGTCGAGCAGGCTGGACCAGACCACGATGTTGGCGATGCCGGTCTCGTCCTCGATGGTGCAGAACACGACGTTGCCGTTGCCCGGCCGCTGCCGCACCTGCACCACGCCGGCGACGGACAGACGGGCACCATCGGTCAGTACAGCGGCCTGCGCGCAGCTCAGCACGCCTTCGCCACTGAACAGCGAGCGAAGGAAGCGCATCGGGTGTGACTTCAGCGACAGGCCGACCGTCTGGTAGTCGGTGATGACGTGCTCGCCCTTGGTCATGACGGGCAACGGAACATGGTGGATCGCTACCGGCTGGTGGGCAAACAGGGGCAGTTCCGCCATGTCCGACAGCCCGCGCACCTGCCACAGCGCTGCCCGCCGATCGAGTTTTTGACTCCGCAGTGCGTCCGCTTCCGCCAGCAGCACGAGGGCGGCACGCGGAAGACCGGTGCGAGCCAGGGCCGAAAAAGCATCCTCCCCCTTCCCCCAACCCCCTCCCGCCATCTCACCCCTGCTCTCGACCAGTCGCTCCGCCCACTCCTGCGAAAATCCGCTGATCAACCGGAACCCGAGCCGCAGCGCGCCGTCTTCCAGCGCACAGTCCCATTCGCTGGCAGCCACATCGATGGCGCGCACCTCCACGCCATGCTCGCGCGCATCGCGCACGATCTGTGCCGGCGCGTAGAATCCCATCGGCTGCGAGTTCAGCAGCGCGCAGGCAAACGCCGCGGGGTGATGGCATTTCAGCCACGCCGAGACATAGACCAGCAATGCGAAGCTGGCGGCATGGCTTTCCGGGAAACCGTAGGTGCCAAAGCCCTCGATCTGGTGGAAGCAGCGTTCGGCAAAGTCCAGTGTATAGCCGCGTGCCGTCATCCCTTCGACCATCTTGGCAAAAAAGCGATGGATCGTGCCTGAATTGCGGAACGTGGCCATGGAGCGGCGAAGCTGGTTGGCTTCCTCCGGCGTGAACTTCGCCGCATCGATGGCGATGCGCATCGCCTGTTCCTGGAACAGCGGCACGCCGAGGGTCCTGCCCAGCACCTGTTCCAGCTCATCGGCGGAGCCGCACTCGGGCGCCGGTGACGGCAGGTCAGGCGTCTCCAGTCCCTGCCGTCGGCGCAGATACGGATGCACCATGTCGCCCTGGATCGGCCCGGGACGCACGATCGCCACCTCGATCACCAGGTCGTAGAACACGCGCGGCCGCAGCCGCGGCAGCATGTTGATCTGCGCGCGCGATTCCACCTGGAACACGCCGATCGAATCCCCCCGGCACAGCATGTCGTAGACCGCCTTATCCTCGGTCGGGACATCGGCCAGGTTCTTCATCCCCAGCAGCGCGAATGCCTTGCGAATGCAGGTCAGCATCCCAAGCGCCAGCACATCGACCTTCATGATTCCCAGCCGGTCGATGTCGTCCTTGTCCCACTCGATGAAGGTGCGCTGGTCCATCGCGGCACGGCCGATCGGCACGGTTTCGTCCAGCCGCCCGCGTGTCAGCACGAAGCCGCCGACATGCTGCGACAGATGGCGCGGCAGCCCGACAAGCTGACGCGCCAGCTCGATAGAGCGACGCACCACGAAACTCATCGGATCGAGACCGATCTCCCGCAGGCAGTCATCCGACCAAAGCTCTCCCCCCGCATGCCATGACTGCGCGGACAGCGCGGCTGTGGCATCCTCCGACAGCCCCATCACTTTCCCCACCTCGCGGATCGCCCGCTTCGGTCGGTAGTGGATCACCGTCGCCGCGATGCCGGCGCGCTCACGGCCATAGCGTTCGTAGATGTACTGGATCACCTCCTCGCGCCGCTCGTGCTCGAAATCCACGTCGATGTCCGGCGGCTCGCGCCGTTCGGTGGAAATGAAGCGCTCGAACAGCAGGTTGATCTGCGCCGGATCGACCGCGGTGATGAACAGGCAGTAGCACACCGCGGAATTAGCCGCCGAACCGCGACCCTGGCAGAGGATGTCGCGACTGACGGCGTAGCGCACGATGTCATGCACGGTCAGGAAATATCGCGCGTAGCTGAGCTGCGCGATGATGCGCAGCTCCTTCTCGACGGTGTCACGCACCTGCGGCGGGATCCCGCCCGGATAGCGCACCGCCGCACCTTGCCATGTCAGGCTGGCGAGATGCTCATCCGGCGTCAGGCCGGGCGGGATCGGCTCGTCCGGATATTCATAGGCCAGTTCCCCAAGCGAGAAGTTGCAGCGTTCGACGATGTCCTGGGTGCGCAGCACCGCATGAGTGTGGTCTCGGAACAGGCGCTCCATCTCCCGCGGCGATTTCAGGTAACGCTCGGCATTCGGTTGCAGAGCAAGACCCACCTGATCGATGCGGCAACCGAGACGGACGCAGGTCATCACGTCCTGCAGCGGTCTCCGATCAGGCAGGTGGTAGAGCACGTCATTGGTCGCCACCATCGGCAACGGCAGTTCCACCATCGCGCGCAGGCGATTTGCATCGTCGCCACGATAGCGGCGGCTGGCGGCGAGATACGCCCGGCCGCGAAAATCCGCCCGCAGACACTGAAGTTTTTTTCGGAACCCGGCATCCAATCGATCCGGTGCGAGGGCAAGCAGAATTTGTCCTTCGCCATGTTCCAGCAGGTCGGCATAGTGCAGGAAGCAGCGGTTGGTGGCCTTCGCGGCATCGCCGGTGTCGCCATGAGGCACACGTCCCTTGCCGACGGTGAGCAGCCGCGTGAGTCGTCCCCACGCCGCGCGATCCTGTGGGTAACAGAGCAGATCCGGCGTGTCGTCACGGAACGACAGGCGCGCGCCGACCGCCAGGCGAATGCCGACCTCCTTCGCCGCATCCCACATCCGCACCACGCCGGCCACGCTGTTGAGGTCGGCGATGCCGATGGCGGACAGCTCCAGCACCGATGCGGTGACAGCGAGTTCCTCTGGCGACGAGGCGCCGCGCAGGAAAGAGAAGGCGCTCGCCACCTGGAGTTCGGCGTAGGACACGAACGCTATCCGAACAGCCCGTGCAGGTACCACCGCGGCATCCGGTCCGCGGCGTGCAGGCCGGCGCGAAAGATCCAGAACCTCGCGCCATCGGAATCCTCCACCCGGTAGTAGTCGCGGATCAGGTCGGTCTCCGGCCGTGTGCCGGATCGCCTGCCGCGCCACCATTCGGCGGCGATCCGCTCGGGCCCCGCAGCAGCGCGCACGCGATGCGATACGCCGCGCCAGCGAAACCGGATGGGCGGATCATCGGGCACGGGCGCGATCACCTCGATCTCTTCCGGCCGCCGCAACAGGCGGATCGGCCGCGACGCGGCGGGATCGCCGACCCAGGATGGCTGCCTGACCGGCAGCGGCGGGACACGCCGCACCGCACGTTCCGGCACGTGGCTCGCCTGAGGTGCGACGCGGAAAATGCGATCCGCACCCAGACGGTTGGTCAGCGTATCGACCACGCCGGCGAGCCGGTCGCAGGCATCCTGCTCGGCGACATCGGCAAGTTGCGTCTGTGGTGCCTTGAGCGACGCCACGGTCTCGGCTTCCAACACAATCATCTCGATGCCGAAGCCCGGATCGACGGTCTCCAGCTTCTCGCTCAGCAGTTTGGCCAGATACGCAGGATCGCGCACCGCCAGCGCGGTGGCCACCGCGATCTGCGGCACGACCTCATCGACACGGAAGAACCGAGCGACGAAGCGCTGGCCGCCTTTGTCCTGCTCCCCCAGGCGACGACACAGGCGTTCGGCAAGCCGCCCAAGGGCACGCGCCAGGTCCTCCGGCGTGCCGATCGGTTCGACGAAGGCCAGACGTTCATGCCATTCGATCGGCGGACGCGGCCAATCGATGGCCTCCTCCATCACCCCGAGCGCCTGATCCAGGCGCAACACCGGCAATGCGCCGAAACGAGCGGTGATCTGAGCGCGAGGAATGCGCAGCAGGTCCCGCACCGTCCGCAGGCCAAGCCGGCGCAATCCCGTTACCGTGCCGCTATCGAGCCGCAGGCTGGTGACAGGCAGATCGATCAGAGCTGCCCTTTCCTCCCCTGACGGCAGGATGGTCCGGCTTTTCCGGGCATGCACCAGGGCCCAGGCGGCGCCGGCGGTGCCGGCAATTGCCAACCGGTGGGGAATGGCATTCCGCTCCAGCCGGGCGGCAAGATCCTGCGCCAGGTCGGCTTCGCTGGCGAACACTGCGGTGCAGCCGGTGATGTCCAGCCACAGCCCGTCCGGCGGATCGGGTGCCGCCATCGGCGTGTAGCGTTCGCACCAGGCTGCGAGTCTGGCCAAAGCCGCTTCATCAGCCAACGGATCGGCATCGATGGGAACCAGTGCGGGGCAGACGGCACGGGCAGCGGTCAGCGTCTGGCCGGGCGACAATCCCTGCGCCTCGCCCGCCTCCCCTACCGCGACCAGGTGCCGCACGCCTCGGATGGCCTCGATGGTGACCAGTGGCCTATCCGGCGAGACGGAAACGCCGCGGCTCAGGCGCGTGATCGGCCAGTGCGGCAACCACACGGAGAGGATGCGTCGCATCATCCGAAGCCTCCATGATCCATTCCCCCGGCCGGCCGCCGCGCGCGTGCGTCAACGCCACATGCCAGCGCGGCAGCCCAGGTTCCTCGCCATCCTTCACACTGGGCATCGGGGTAAGGTGCCAGCGGGTAACGGCCACGCTGGCCTCCCGGTCAGCGGCCTTGTGACCATGCGGCCAGCGGCGCAGCACGAAGCCGGTGGAGCCATGCCGCAGGCAGGCAAGCTGCAGCCGGCGCGAGGCGGTGCGGTCGAACTGCCCCACCTCCCCCACCACCGCGCCAGCCGCTCCCTCGCGCAGTGCCACCTCCATGCCGGCGAGCGCGTCGACATCCCTGGACGGGCGCACCAGCACCAGCCGGTTGGGATCGAGACCGTAGGGCAGCAGCCCGGGCGGATGCAGGTCGCTCAGAGCAGCGATCCAGAACACCGGCCTGGTCGGGGCAATGCGCGCCAGCAGGGCAGCGATGAACCCCGTGGGCAGCGCAGCGGTCTCCGCATCCAGACCCGCCGCGCCGATCTCGTGCAACTGGCCCAGCGGCAGGCCGCCGCCAAGGCAGCCATCTACCCGCGGATCTCCAAACGGCAGGAGAGCACCGGCCGGCTTCGCATGGCCTCGCAGAAGCGCGGCCAGATGCGCCGGCAAGGCCTTTGGCCGACTGAGCCGGCCCGGGCGCGGAAAACCTTCATCCCGGGAGGGAGCCGCAGGGTCTTCCGCGTGTCGTTCGACGATGTAAAATGATGGGCGCATGGCTGAGTTCCTTATTTGTTCTCAGCCAGCGCCCAGAGTCAACGACTCGAATCAGGCCACTCGCGTGGCCTCGCCACAACCGCCTATCGCGGCGGCACCATGTTGCGCGGCGTCTGCCCGGGCGGTGTAGGCTCGGGCCTCGGAGCCGGCTCTCCCGGCGCACCCTGCAGGATCATTCCACCACCCTGAAAGGCACTGTTCGCCTCAGGTGTGAAAGGCCCGTGATCCACCGGGCGCTGGAAGCCCCCGGTTTGCCTCTCGGAGCCATACCCGGTGGCAGGTTGCGCAAGAGCAGAAGCGCCGACCAGCATCGCACTCAAAGCAACAAAACAGACCTTGAGCATATGCATCCCCTCCTTGTGTGTTCACCGCGGCAGAAGATCTGCGCCGCTCCATTCATGGAAGCAAATCCCTCCACGCGAACGAGCCTTCCTTCCCATAACCTGCCCTTCATTGACGAACGCTGCGGACGTCGGCATTGCTGACCGCAGGACGATGCAGTAGGATACCGTCATGTCCCGCCTCGTAAACAAGCGCACGATGAAGAACTGGACGCCCACCGGTCGGGCATCCTGGGCGTGCGCATGTTGACGACAGCGACATAGCACCACCCAAGGCCCCGCCGGCATCGGACGGGGCCTTTGTCTTCTCAGGCACTCGTTCACCGGCCCAACGAACGGAGCGAGTCCATGAGCCTGCACCATCCCACCGTCGCCATCGTCGGCGCCACCGGCGCGGTCGGCAGCGAACTGATGACCTGTCTGGAAAGCCGCGACTTCCCGCTCGAACGATTGCGCCTGTTCGCATCCGGCCGCTCGGCGGGGCGGAAGCTGCTGTTTCGCGGCCAGGGCATCGCGGTGGAGGAGTTGAACGAGGACGGCTTTCCGGGCGTCGACATCGCGCTATTCTCCGCCGGTGGCGCGGTGTCGCGGCGGTTCGCACCCATCGCAGTGCGACAGGGCACGGTGGTGGTCGACAATTCCTCGGCGTTCCGCATGGAGCCGGGCGTGCCGCTGGTGGTGCCGGAGGTGAACCCTGATGCGATCACCCGTCATATCGGCATCGTCGCCAACCCCAACTGCGTGGCGATCGTGGCGGTGGTGCCGCTCTGGCCGCTCCATCGGCATACCCGCATCCGCCGAGTGATCGCCGCGACCTATCAGGCCGCGTCGGGCGCCGGTGCGGCGGCGATGGAGGAACTGCGTGCCTCGACCGCGGCCTATCTACGCGGAGCCGAGTATCAACACCGCGTGCTGGCGCATCCCTACGCGTTCAACCTGTTCAGCCACGACACGCGGGTGGACCCGACGAGCGGCTACAACGAGGAGGAGACCAAGGTCATGCGCGAACTGCGCAAGATCATGGACGAGCCGGAACTGCGCATCGGGGTCACCTGCGTGCGGGTGCCCGTGCTGCGCGCGCACTCGATCGCGCTGACGGTCGAGTTCGAGCGACCCATCGCGCCCGAGCAGGCGCGGGAGGTGCTCACCTGCGCGCCGGGTGTGCGGATCGTTGATGACGCCGCGGAGAACCACTTCCCGATGCCGATCGAGGCGTCCGGGCAGGACGATGTGCTGGTGGGCCGCATCAGACGTGACGCAAGCGACCCGTCGGGGTGCTCACTGGCACTGTTCGTGGCGGGGGATCAGTTGCTGAAGGGAGCGGCACTGAACGCGGTGCAGATCGCCGAGAGACTCGTGGCGTAACGCTAGCGATCTACGCGTGATCCCAGCGCAGGGGTTCACGCTTCACAACGACCTCGCCGGTCGCGGTCAGCCGGATCAGGTTGACCGTCCGCGCGAGGTCCGGCGAGCCGGAATAATAGGCCGGCACCGTGCCGTCGCCGACCCGCTCCGGCCGATCCCAGTGGCCGAGCGCAAGGTAATCGGCCGCGGTGGCGGCGATCGCATCGTCGCTGAACAGCCAGGACGGGCGCAACGGGGTGGCGAGGTTGTGCGGTGGTTCATAGTGGCCGTGCGCCATGGCGATCTGCCACCGCGTGCTGCGGGGGCGCGGGCCGCGCAGCGGGGCCATGTTCTCGTAGTCGCGATGGGCATGCCCCCAGATCTCCAGGTCATGGTCCGGGAAGCCGACCGCCTCGTCGTGGGTGATACCCAGGACGGCGACGTTGGGGATGGCCGCGAGACCACCGCGGATGAAGACGCTGTTGGGCAGAGCGGGATCGTGGTTGCCCGGCAGGATCACCACGGGGACGCCGGCGGCGGCCAGCATGAGGCCGGTGCGGTCGAGCACCGGGGCGGGGACGCGGTTGTTGTCGAAGGTGTCGCCGGCGAGCAGCACGATGTCGGCGCGGGCCGCACGGGCTGCGGCCAGCACGGCGGCGAGGCCGGCGGTGCCATCGCCGTGCTTTGTGGCGTTGGCTTCATCATCGACGTGCAGGTCGGAGGAGTGGACGAGGAGGATGTCCACCGGGGACGGCTGGCTGGGTAAGGGCATGGGAGTATGATAGATAATCGGACGACGCCGACAAGGAGACGCTTTCGCCATCGATAGATGCTGCTGCTGCTGGCGTATTCAACTCAAAGAGGCAGGACTGCGTAGATAGCTGTTGATCGCGACCCTTCGGCATTGTGGCCTGCGGACAGCCCCGCCGTAACCACGCATGTCCCACCCTAGCCCGTCTTATTCATCAGCGCGACGGGAGGTGTTACGGGTTGACAACAGGTTGCATAGCGGACGCGGCGGCCGGTTGCTGGGTGA
>JANWJK010000066.1 GCA_025452005.1 Acetobacteraceae bacterium
GCAAGGCGATTGAGATACAGTGCGATGTCGCCAGCGCTGGCCGCGGCCAGCGGCACCGGCACGGGTGCCGGCACCGGCGCCGACAGCAGCACCTCGACGAAGCTGTCATGGCGCTCGTCCAGGGCGGGATCGACGTCGCCGCGGTCGCGCGGGTCTGGCGGCGGGCCGTGCACCGTCTCGACAGCGATCGGCTGCACGGTCAGCAGGTAGGCGCCATCGGCCGGAGTGGCCGGCGCACCCGGAACACGGGCGCGGATCGCCACCAGATCGGCCCAGGCGACGGTGACCGCCGCGGTCAGTCGCACGGCACGGCCATCCAACGTGATGCCGGTGCCGGGCAACACCGTGATCGGCGGCAGTGTCGCTCCGCCGGCCGCCGCCCAATGTGCCGGCTGGAGTCCGAGGCCATCCAGCACGCCCGGACCCTGCGCCGCGCCAAGCTCCAGCAGGCGATGGTCCAGGTATTGGCCTTGCAGCAGGAACTCCGCGCTGCCCAGACTGCGACGGGGGAAGTAGTGGATGCGCGTGCCGCCTGGCTCGACCTTGATCGGCTGATGCAGGCGCATCGGCTGGCCCTGCGGCCAGGGCCGGATGACCGTGGCGTTCACGGCGGGTCGACCAGTTGCGCGGCAACGAGGGCCGGAACGCTGATGCCTGCCGCGGTCAATTGCGCCTTGTGCGCGTTGAGCTGGGCCTTGGACACAGCCTGCATGTTGGTGATCTGCTGTCGTGCGGTGGCGAGCTGATTGGTTGCATCCGTGACGCGGCCATTGGCCGCCGCCAGCGCATCCTGCGCGTCCTTCAGTTGTTGGCGGAGCTGTACCAATGCCGGATCGTCCGGCGGCAGGCCGCCTTGTGGCTCGGTGAAGCCGGCCGCGAGGCGTGCGACAGACAGTCCGCCGATGCTGACATCCGGCTGGCGCAGCAGGTAGCGGAGCGGTGCCTGCACCTGCGGCCACGCCCGTGTCCACGCATCCGCTGTGGTCGGCCGCGCCGGCGGCGGCAGCCGTCCCGGCAGGCGCAGGATCAGCGGATCGATCCGTGGCAGCGCGATGGTCGGGTATGGCTGGAACGCCACCGGCGCCGGTTGCGCGGGAGAACCTTCCAGTGCCCGCATGAGCAAGCCGAAATCGACGGCCGCCAGCGGCGCCAAGACGATGACCTGGGCCGGCGCACCCGACGCAAGGTCGATCGGCGGCAGCCTCATCGCTTCGCCGATGAGCGCGTCCAGCTCATCGGCGCGCACTGGCGCGATCGCCACCTCGATCTGTTCGGGAAAGAAGCTCTGCGCCCCATTGGCCGGATCGATGGCCGGCTTGGGCACAGGGCCCGCCGGTGGCAGCAGCGACAGGTAGTCCGTGGCACGGAACGACGCACCGGGTGTCGCGGTGAGATCGGCGAACAGAGCGGCGTAGGCCTGCGCCAGGTCCTGCTGCACCAGGTTGTCGGCATCGAGTGGGCGCAGCCCGTGTGCCACCAGCGATGCGTCGAACCACAGCGGTGCGCCGCGCCGCATTGCCACCACCCCGAGCGCCACGCAGTCCGCCGGCAGCGAGCGATCGATGCCGCTGCCGGCCAGGCTGCGTCCCAGCGCGGCGCGTGCCTGGAAGGCGTTGCCTGCCGGCAACTGCTGCCGCAGCGGCACCAGTGCGATCTCGACGAAGTCGGTGATGGTGTCGAAGCTCGTGGTGCGCCGGCTGGCGAGATCGCGCGGGAACACATCGGCCGCGCCGGTGCCGGTCTCCGTCAGCATCAGCACCACGGCGTACAGCGCGTCGCGGAAGCCGGCGAACGCGGTGTTGCGCGCCATCACCGTGCCCATGTCGGCGAGATCGACCTGCAACGGCTGGCCGGCCGGACGGTTCAGCGTCAGCACGCGGCCTGACGCGGCGATGGCGCGGCCTCCGGTGACGCTCAGCACGGTGCCGGCCAGGGTGGCGTGCAGGCCGGCGACGATGCCGTCGCCCGCGGCGAGGCCGAGGTCGAGCATCCGTCGATCCAGGTAGGCGTAGTCGCGATCGAGGTCCGCGGCGGTCAGCAGGCGGCCGTCGAAATAGTTGGTGCGGCTGAGCAGCGGCTCGCTGTGCAGCACGCGGAGCATCGTGTCGTCGACGCCGGCCGCCGTGCTCGTCGGAAGTGGGCGGAATGTGTCGCTTGGCATGGAGACCTCCAGTAAGCGAACAGGGATCAGGCCGCGGCGATCGCCGCGAGCAGCGCATTCGGCCGCACGAAGGGCCGCACCAGGTTGTTCACCGTCACGTTCGCGAGCACCGGCGGCTGCGTCACGTCCGTGGTCGCCACATGCACGCTGGCCAGCACGACGCGTGCCGCTGCGTCGAGCACCGCCTCAACGCCCGGCGCGTCGGGCCATGCCGGCAGCGTGCGGTGCATCAGCCAGGCGTGCAGCGCCATCACGTTGCGCGTCGGCACATCGGCGATGCCGGCGAGAAACTGTGTCTCGCGCGGTGTCAGCGGACCCGGCACGTCGCCGACAACCGGCGGTCGGCGGTCCTGCGTCCAGGCGCCGAACGGACCGGCCACCGCATCGGCCACCTTGGTCGCATCCGCGCGCAGCTCGAGCAGGAAACTGTCGCCGACCCGGCTCGCCACGACCGGATCGACACCGGCATCGAACACCGGTGCCGCGGTCGGGGTCAGCCCGGTCGCCAGCGCCTGGCCGCGCACAGTCACGGTGAGAAAAAGCGTGTTGTTCGCCAGCGCCGATGCGAGACCCGCGGGATCGTCGCGGTTTCGCGCCGCGAGCCAGTCTGTGAGCGAGATCGAATAGGTCTCCGGAACCAGGACCTCGCGGCCCAGCCCGTCTATCGCGTAGCCCTGCGCCACGCTTAGCGTGATGTCGGTGGCGCCACCCGGACGCGGCGCGGAGGCGATTCCGACGGCCAGGCCGAACACCGTGCCGGAGCCGGCGAGAAAGCGCTGATGCCGGTTCAACCGCCGCCGGTGATAGGCCTGCTCGGTATCCAGAGCTTCGGCCCCGACCATGACGCCGGCCTGGAAGCTCACCCGCTCCAGCATGGCGAAGAAGTCGGCATCCCGCCTGACGTCCTGGCTGTCGAGATCGGCTGATTGGCTGACGGTGTCCGACATGGCGTTCTCGCGATCAGGGAGGAGCGACGTCACGGCCCGGATCCGCTGGCAGCAGCGTTCCCGGGTCATGGATGACCGCATCACGGCCGATGCGGCTCTGGTTCAGCGTCACCGGGCGCGGCGGCAAGGGCGGATCGAGGAAACTGTCGATGCCCAGCAGCGGCGACAGACCGAGCACGAAGCTGTGGTCGCTGTCGTAGATGTCCCATTGCAAATGCGCCGGCATCTCGGTGGCGAGCACGTTCTCCACCCCCGGCCGCTGTTGCCGCGCGGTGCCGTGCAGCAGCACCGTCACGCGGTTGGCGTATTGGTCGAAGAAGCGCTGCACCGCCGCTGCTTCGTTGCGCCGCGCGAGCTCGGGGGCGAACAGCGCCAGGAACGCGCGGCCGGTCTCGGTGCTCAGCACCAGCGTATCGCCGATGACGCTGTTGCCGCTGGCGCGTGCATCCAGGGTCATCGGGTTGTCGTCGTCCATCGCGATGCCGAGGATGGTCGCCATCGTGCGGCGCAGCCGGAAGTTCTCCACGACGACGATCTCGCCGCGTCGGACCGCGCCGTCGGTGGCCACGTCGAGCGCGAGGCAGACGCCGCGATAGGTGCCGCGCCATTGCAGCAGCTTTCCCGCGGTGGCGATGCTGCGCCGCTGGCGCGCCTCCGGCCATGACACGTCCAGCGAGCGTCCAAGGAAGCTCGCGAGCCAGGGCAGCGCGTTGACCGGCGCCGCCAGCGGATCGAGCAGCAGTTCCGCTGCTGCGGCGCGGCCCTCGATCGCGGTGAGCATGCCTTCGAGGTTCGCCAGCATGCGCTCGCGGAAGTCGGGGGGCAGCGCATGCGGCGCCACGTCGGTGGTTTCGTCGGACGACCGCGTCTGCTGGAACAGCTTCGGCAGGTATTGCTGCTGGTAGGAAAACCGCGGTGCATAGGCGCGGCACGCGAACATGCGCGGGGTGTGCCGGCCATCGCCGCCGAGAACGAACACCAGGTCCAGCATCCGGCCGGCCAGCCGGCGGTTGGCGCCGAGCGTGCGCTGTAGCAGCACCTCGTAGAGTGCGCCGGAATCGTTGGTCAGTGCCGGCAGGCCGGGATGGAACGGCAGTTCCGATGCGATGCCGCTGGCGGCGAGCGGTGGCTGGCGATGCAGCGGCGCCGCGTTCAGCCGCGCGACGAACGGATCGAGATGCGTGGCCGTGACGCCCTGGATGTCACGCACCGCGTCGCCGCGGAGCGTAGTGGCGTCGGCCGGCAGCGCGAGCACATGGCGCAGCAGCCCGGCGATCAGCAGATCGGCGATATCGCCTGGCGTGGCCGGATCGATCACCGGATCGCCACCGGCACGCGCCCAGATCGCGATCCCGGTACCGCTCGGCAGATCGGCCTCGATGTAGGCACGGTGCCACACGGTGTCCGGATCTCCTGCCGCTAGACCGGAGCGCAGCGCCGCACCGGCCGGGGCGTAGCCGGGATGCGGCAGCGCAACGAGCGGGCGCGGCCGGTCGGCGGCGATGTAGTAGACCGTGCCATCGGCGGTGTCGGCGAAGCGGGGCGCGCCGGCGCTGCGGCGCGGGTAGCGCTCGCCGGCCAGCGCGAAACCCGCCGGACCGACGCTGGCGACCGCGATGTCGCGCTGCACGAACACGGTGTCTCCTGCCTGCGCCGGCGCCATCAGCGCGACGCGGTCGCGATCGAGGCAGGCGATGTCGGTGAACACCGGCAACGCCGTGCCTTCGACATTCGGCGGAATGGCGATCGTGCGCTGCGTCGCGGTCGCCCGATCGAGCAGCCAGATCACCTGTGCGAGCGATTGGCCAGCGCCCTGGTTCAGCAGCATGACGACGCGCCGGGCGTCGGCCGAGATGCCGACCACCTGGCCGGGTGGCCGCGGCACGGCGGCCACGAGACGCAGCGCACCCGGCCCAAGGGTCGTCGGCGCGAACCGGTCGGGCGTGGCGACGATCGGCGCCTGGGGCGCACCGCCGTCGAACACCAGGAGTGCCGTGCGTCCCGCCACGTGGATCACGCCATCCGGTGCGACGGCGACGTCGGTCGCCGCCGGATCGGCATCCACCGGAAGCGACGGGTTCAGCGGGTCGTCCAGCGACCAGCGTTCCCGCAGATCGAACAGGCTGAGGAACACGCCGCCGGCGTCTCCCGAGATCAGCGCGAGCCGTGCACCGCCACCAAGCGACAGCGCCAGGAACCGCCCCCGACGCGGTGCCAGCGCCCTGCCGCCCGCATCGACCACCCTTTCCCACGTGCCGGCGATTTCCGCCTCGACCGACAACCGGTCGGCGGTCAGCCGGGCGTAGCGACCGGCGGAATCGACCACCATGGTTGCGTCGATCGGTGCCGCGGCCTGCGTCACATCCCGCCGCGGCAGCTTCCAGCTCTGTGCCCGGCGCAGCGCCAGTGCGCGCGTATCGGCGCACCACGCGGTATCGACCAGGCTGCCGGTGAAATCGGCGGGGTCGGCAATCAGTCGGAAGCTGCTCTGGTTGACGTCCAGCATCGCGCCCTCAGCAGCGTTCGGGCACGAAGGGGACCGGATAGACCGGCGGCGCCGGCGGATCGTCCCATGGCGGCGTCGGGCCTGGCGGGTCGCCGGTCACGCTGGCGAAAACCGCCGCGAGGTCCGGCAGGGCGTATGGCGGCAGCGTCAGAGCGTCGAGTTGGGCGATCCAACCGGCGCCGGCGGCGGCGTAGATCGTCACCTGGTCCACCGCCAGCACCCCCGCGACGCGGCTGGCCTGGGTCGCCAGTTCATGCGGCGCGACCGGCCGGCCGATCGGCCAGCCCTGTTGCAGCGGTCCACCTGGCTCCAGCGGCCAGAGATACCCGACAAGCGCCTGCTCGACCGCACGCAGTGTCTCTGTCCGCGTGCCGGGGTCGAGCAACCGCACGGCAATGGCGACGCCGACCCGCACGTAGTAGGGGCCGAGGACGAATACCTGCGTGCCGATCAGCGTGCGCTGGCGCAGCCAGTCGAACACCGGGCGCAGCGTGCCCAGTGTCGGTCGCGGTGCGCCACCGACGCGCGGTTCGGCCGGCGGAATGACGAACACCGACAGCGCGCCAGGTACGGCGAACCGCGTGGCCGCCGGATCGGCACCAGGCATCATGCCAGGAACCACCTCGGCCCGCGCGACGTCGGTGCCCGGCACATTTTCCGCGAGGAACCGGAAGTCCTCGGCGGTAACGGCGCGGTCGCGATTGGCGAGAAAGGCCGGGATGCGCCGTTCGGCGGCAGCCACGCTCTCGCCCTCGGTGCCGCCGGCGGTGGGCCATTCGTGGCGCACGACGATGCCGCCGCCCGCCGCAAGCTGCTTGATGCTGCCGGGTGCCAGGTTTCCCGCCTGCCCACCGCCATAGGCGTAGCGGCGCGCATAGACCGCTGCGCCGTTGGGCACGCGCGCGCCCTGCATGCCATCGCCGAAGCGAACGGTCCCGGCCGCCGGATCGAGCACATACACCTTGTCGTCGCGGCCCGCGGCACCGAAATGATCGACCGCGAGCCAGGTGCTGGGCGCCGCGGCGGTGGTGCCGACCGCGGCAGGCCAGACCTCGATGACCAGGCTTGCCGGATCGACCGGCGCGGCGTGCAGCGAAAGGCTCTGATCCGGCTCGCCGGTGCCGATCCCGAGCAGGGCATCGCGCCCGATCGTCTGGGCGACGACGCCCACGGCATTCACGCCAAGCCACGCGAGAGACAGTGCGGGATCGTGGGGCGAGGTGAGGCGGAGCCAGGCAACGAGTTGCTCCGGCCTTATATCGGCCGGCAGTTCGGGCGGGCTGGCGCCGAGGCCGGCATTCATCGGATCGGTCACCGCGGGCGGTGCCAACACGGCGGCCGAACGTGGCAACTGAAGCTGCACGACGCCGGGTCTGCGTGCTCCGTTGGACGTGTCGAGCAGCACCTCCAGCGGCAGCCAGCGTAGTGAGCCGTCCGCCGCTGTGCTCGCCAGCGACCACACCAGGCGGCGCGGCGGAGGATCGCTGACCATCTGGTCCGTCGTGTCGTCGGGAGGGGCCACGCCGATCGACAGCGTCACGCCACCGGCGAGCGTCTGTCGCAGCGCGGCCACGTCATCGGCCAGCCTCTGCGGCTTGACCAGTGCCAGGTACAGCGCCTGATCCAGCGTGCCCGACAGCGTCACCGCGCCGTCCTGCAAGGCGCGCTGTGCGACGAACGGTGTCGGCGCGTCGATGCCGTAGAGTTCGCGCAGCAGCGCGAGCGTGCCTTCGCGCTTGACCGGGTCCGGCTCGCGAAATGGCGCCTTGACTATCGGCACGACACCCAGCCAGGTCGGCTGCAGTTCCGTCGAGTTGGTGAACTGCGCCGGCGACCCCGCCGCGGTGAGCTGCGCCTGCTGCACCAGGATCGGCGGCGGCAGGGCACTGACCGGCGGCGCATCGAGGCAGACCAGGCCGCGTGCCGGCGTCGCAGCGCGCATCGGAATCGCCAGCAGATTGAGAAACGCGCGGCGCTGTCGCAGCGGGATCAGGTTCTGGCGAAACAGGATCGTCTCGGCGAGCCAGGCGAACAGATCGATCAGCGCGACACCGGGATCGCCGGGATTGATCTGGGTCCATTCCGGCGTGTGGGCCTGGATGCGGCTGCGCGCTTCCTGGAACAGGTCCTCGAAACTTCGATCGTCCAGGGAGGGGACTGGCAGCGACATGGATCAGCCGCCTCCCAAATTCAGCGACAACGAAAGCTGCGATGGCGGTCCGCCCGGCAAGGTGGGATCGCTGTAGCTGACATCGATCAGCACCGAACCGAGGTCGGACGGATCGGCCTCGACCGTGATGCCGAGCAATGTCACGCGTGTCTCCCAGGTGGTGATCGCCCGGGTGATCGCATCGATGATCAACTGCCGCGTGGTCTCGGTGTTGGGCTGATTGAGGAAGCTGCGCAGACCGGCGCCGAACGCCGGACGCATGAGGCGTTCGCCGGGACTGGTGAGCAGCAGGTTCCACAGCGCCTCGCGCAGGCAATCTTCGCCACTGGTCCAGTTCAGCGCGCCGCTGCCGTCGGGCGCGCCGAGCGGCCAGCCCATCGGCGGCACGAGCGCGCTCATGGCGATGGCGCCTTGAAGTTTTTCGGCAGCGGCAGGCAGATCTTCACGAACGGCAGCCAGAAGAACACGATGTTCAGCAGGTTGATGATGACCGACAGGATGATCATCGCGCAGATCGTGATGATCGGAATGCTGAACGAGCAGATCATGCCCAGTTGCAGACCCGGCGGCTGGTTGCCGTCGATCGTGTCCTGTACCGACTGCTTGCCGGTCAGCGAATTGACCAGCCCCGCGAGCTTGGGCGGCATCGCAAACGCCGCCCCGCGCGCCATGCCCCGCTTGGCGTCATCGAGTTCCGGCATCTGGATCAGGACCGGCCGCGTGGCGTCCGGATCGAACGACGTGGCGAGCACGAACGGCGCGCTATAGTTGCCCCAGGTGATGCGCTCGCATCCATCGGGACGGATGGTACGCACGAAAGGCCGCACCATGAACTGCGTGTCGCCCGGCGGGTACTTGGGCACCGGGAACTGGCCGACCGCGGCGGTCCACGCGCCGGCGAGGCGCAGTTGCAGCGCGCTGCGCAGCGCCGCGGCGTCGGTCTCGCCGATCAGCAAACTGACATCGGCGGGTACGAATCCGGCTGGAAGCTGCACGGCGCTGGCCGGATCGGCGTTGGTCATCGCGGCGCCGACCGTCGATGCGAAGTCCGCATTCGCCACCAGTTCGCCAAGCGTCAGCGGCGCACCGTTCGCAACGAATGGGGTCCGGGCGGCCCAGTCGCGCAGGTCGGGCGCGACGAATGGGAAGGGCGGGTCGATGTGGAATGTCAGTCGATCGAGGATGGCGAAGATCGCCGCATTGTCGGTGCTCTGTCGTGCCGCCGGATCGCCGAGCCGATAACGGTTCAGCAACACGCGCAGCAAGGCCGCGAGCGGCGACCGCGCTTCGCCCTGCATGACCTGCTGTTCGGCGGCGATCGTCCAGGGCGGCGGACCATTGGGATGGTTCAGCAGGCCGAACGGCCAGGGCAGTTCCTCGGGCATGTCGCCGGCGTTGGTGGCCGTGGCGATCGGCGGGGCATATTCCTCGCCGCCGATCGGCAGATAGCCGAACAGCAGCGTGTGCGCGCGACCGCCCTGCGGCTGCACGAGGCCGGCATGCAGCGGGTATGTTTCCTCGCCGGTGTAGCCGGGACGCGCGGGAACCGCCGGCAGTTTCACGCCATAGCTTTGCAACTGTCGGCTCGCGTCGGGGTCGGCGGATTCGTCGATGGCCTGCCAGCCCGCCGGGCGACCGCGCACCAGGCGGAATCCCTTGATCCCGTCCTTCTGCCTCGATCGCACCACGAAGCCGGCCGACGCGACCTTTTCGGGACCGAGCGCCGGGCTGCCGGGAAGCCGGCAGGCGATTTCGGCGGCGACCAGGTGAAATGTGCGATGCACGGGACGACGTAGTTTGAGGACCGTGCCGGTGCTGTCGCGATCCTCCTGTTCCCAGCGCAACAGATCCGGACTTGCGTCAAGCACATCGTTGTTGAAGCGGTCAACGAAGTCGGCATCGAAGTAGCGGTGCAGTGCGACGTCGCGGCCGGCCGCGTACCACGGCTTCAGGAACGCCACGTCGTGTTCGGCGGGAACCGCTACCATATGTTGCCCGCTCCCGGCGTGTAGCTGGAGCTGATCACCGAGTTCGTGATCAGCGTGTCGCACTTCACCACGCCGCTGAATTTCGCGATCGCGGCATCGACGCTGACGAACTGCGCGGACACCGCCGCCGTCATGCAGTTCAGGTTCACGCGCACCGCGGCGGTGAGATCGATCTCGGTCGGTGTGACCTGCAAAGTCGTGGACCCCAGCGTGACGGTGCACTGCCCACCGGAGCCGTCGGTGAGGCTGACGGTGTTGCCGGCCGGCGTGGTGATGGTCACGCTCGGGCCGCCCTTATCGTCGAACACCGCCGACATGCCCGATGGCATGGTGATCGAGTAGCGGTCCTGCGCCGGCGTTGCCCTGGCGGGTTCGCTGTGCGCGCCGGACCAGACGGCGCCGATGACGAAAGCCTGCTCGGGAGTGAGGAAGGCGACCAGCACGATTTCGTTCAGCTTCGGCAGGCACGCGACGCCGTAGCCGTGTCCGGCGGACGCTACGACAACACTCGCCCAGATCTCGACGTCGAGCGCCAGCATGTTGAGCTTGATGCGCCCGCGGCCCTCCGGGTCGTGGTTGTCCGTCACGCGACCGAGTGCCAGGCCGGCGCCGCGGGTGATCAGGTGACCGGACAGATCGCCATCCATGATCGTCTAATTCCAGTAGCCGCGTGCAACGCGCGCATAGGTTTCGTAGCCATCCGCCAGACTGAAGTGATGCACCGAGGCGAGCACGTCGTAGGTTCCCGCCAGCCGTGGCGAGACACCGGACAGTGTCACCGCGCCGCCGTTCATCACCGCGGCATTGCCGATGCAGACGACGTCGCCGGCGAGGAAGCGCAGGCCGCGATCGTCGAATGCAGCCGCGGCAAAGGCCTTGGCCTGCCCGGACGTTGCGGGGAACGGATCGGCGAAGATCTCCTCGGACGGCCAACCAAGTCCGCTGACGATCTGTGCGGCCGTGGGGCCCTGTGGCGCGACGCGGACCTGTGTCGCCTGTCCGTTGGTCGGGGCGTCCGCCGACAGGTCCCAACCTCGGGCCCGCGCGGTTGCCGGCTGACGTGCCAGATCGGCGAGCAACCGCACCCGGCGCAGCGTGTCGCCACTGTTGAGTTCGACCGGCGCAAGCGGTGGATCAGGCAGCCGGCAGATCAGCTTGTCGCCGTTCCAGCGCAGACGCGCGCCATGGTCGTGCGCCAGGCGCCGGATCAGCGCGAGATCGCTTTCGTTCAACTGATGCCAGGTGCCAGGTTCTTGCGAAAGTCTGGCGTCCGCGATCAGTCCCGCATCGGCTGCGATCGATTGGACGATCTCGTCGGGGCTCTTTCGTTCCAGCACACGGTTGCGCCGCCTGCGCGCCAGGCGGTGCAGCATGTCCTCGGCCAGCAGCACAAGCTGCGGCGCGCCGTCGCCGTAGCGTTCCTCGAGCGCGGTGATTTCGCCCTGGAACAGCCTGCGTGCGGTATCGAGGCCAAACGACAGCGCGAGTTTGTCGCCCAGCTTGATGTCGTTGAACAGGAAGTCGGCCTCTCCGCCCGAGGCCGGCGGCCCCCAGTTCACCACACGCAGTTCGGCCGACATCATCGCCTCGAATGGCGCGCGCACGATCGCTTCCAGCATGTTGCGGCCGAGCGCATCGTTGGTCGTGCCGTTGATGCTGACATCGGGTCGGCTGGAGACGAAGCTGCCGCCGTCGGCCATCTCAGTCGACCTTCAGCCGCAGCCGCCGGTCCGCCCTGGCCTGCGCATCGACCAGTTGGCTGGCCAGAGACGGTGGCCGTGGCGGTTGTTCCGGCGTTGCCGAGCGCTCCACGCCCGGTGGGGCGGATTCGACCAGCAGTTCGTCGATGACGATGGGCATGATCGCTATTCCAATTCGAAGGGATCCGGCGCGGGGCCGAAGGCGCCAGGAATGTTGCCGCCGAGATTGCCTGATGTACCTGAGCCGCCGCCGGTCGCCAGCGGGCCGCCGGTGAAGCGCGGCGTCTCCAATCCGTTGCGCATCGCCTGCGAACGCCACTTGCTCGGATCCAGCCCGGCCGCCTGCATTGACGACGCGAGCGGCGTATCCAGTGGCGTATTCAGCGCGCGCGGTGGCGGTGGCGCCCATTTGCCGAGCTTCTTGTCGTCGTAACGGTTCTCGGCCAGCGTCAGGCTGACACTGGCACGCAGGGGAACGCCGGCCTCGGCGAAAAAATCGAGGGTCTCGGTCATGCTTTCGACCAGGCCGTTGAATCTGAACGTGCCCCAGACGAACAGCATGCTGCGTGCCGGCGGCGGCTTCGCGTTCTGCTTGGGCGCCGGGCGGATATACAGCTCCACCAGTCGTTTGGTGCACAGGCGGACATCGGCGTCCGTCTTGCCCTGTTGATATTGCAGCGTGGTGTCGAACAGCAGATCGAGCGTGAGCCTGGCCGCGCCGGTGTCCACGAGCTGTGCCGGTTGCGAAACACGACCGTTCGCCTTGGTGTCGGCCTGCAGGTTGTTGCTGCGCTGGATGCGCAGCGTTTCCGGATTGAAATGCACCTCCATCTGGCCGGACAGGTCAGGGCTGCCGTTCGTCGCATCGAGCGGAAGCATCATTGCGCGCTGGAACTGCTGGCTGCCCGACATCGCCTCGCCCTAGGTCGGATCACGTGAGAGGTCTTCGAACACGAGCTGTACCTCCTCTACCGCGACCTGGCTGGAGGTTGCCGAAAGATCCGGCGCCTTGAATTTGATCGGCAGCACGTTGAGCAGCTTCCATGACGCGACCACGTTTGACTCTGCCCCATCCATGACGTCGATCTGCCCTTGCAGGCGGATGCCGAAGTTCTCGCGTCCGGCCACCAGGTCCAGCCAGCGCCAGAGGTCGCTCGATCTGGTCATCCCACGCTTCAGTGTGACGCTGCCGAACGCCACCGGTCCGACCCGCTGCAAGGCGCCCGTGTTGCGTCCGCCTTCGCGGATGGTGCGCGGCGTCATTGTCGCCTCTATGCCGGTCGCCTCGCTGAACAGCCC
>JANWJK010000067.1 GCA_025452005.1 Acetobacteraceae bacterium
CGGATCGGCCGTACCGTCAGCCGCTCGCCATTGTGCGTCCCCCAGTGCTCCGACAACTCGGCCGGATAGGGCGTGATCGCCAGCCCGCCGCCGGCATCGCCTGGCTCGCGCAGCCGCAGCCAGGCATCGGCCGCCAGTACGCCGTCGGCATCGACGATCAGCGGGTTCAGGTCCAGTTCGGCGATCTGCGGGAAATCGACGATGAGTTGGCTGACCCTTACCAACGCCTCCGCCACGGCGGGTTCGTTGGCCGGCGGATTGTCACGGAACCGCGCCAGAGTCGCGGCGGCGCGCGTACGTCCGATCAGGCCGTGCGCCAGCGCAAGGTTCAGCGGCGGCAGGTCGGCGGCGATGTCGCCTATGATGTCTGCGGTGGTGCCGCCCCGCCCGAAGCTGATGATCGGCCCGAACGTGGCGTCGTCTGCCACCTGGATTCGCAGCTCTCGCCAGCGGAGCGCCTGGCGCTGCACCAGCAGCGACGGATCGTCAGCGTGGCGCGCCGTCAGTCGATGGGCGGCGGTCATGACCTCGGCAGCGTCGTGCAGGTCCAGCGCCAGCCCACCGGCCGCACGCTCGTCGGGCCGCACGCACTGACGCAGCTTCACCACGGCTGGAAACCCCAACAGCGCCGCCGCCTCGGCGGCGTCCGCAGGGGAGGCGACGGCGCGTGTCGGCACCACCGGAATGCCGTAGGCCGACAATACGGCCAGCGCCTCATCCTGCATCGTGGCGCAGCGCCCGGCGTGGCGCAGCCTTGCGAACACACCGCGCACCGCGTCGCGGTCCGGCGCCACCGCCAGCACGGTACTGGCCGGCAGTTCGCGTGCGGCCGCGCGGTTGCGGCGGTCCTGCACCAGGTGGCGGAACCCGCGCACTGCCTGCTCTGGCGTGGCGAACACCGCCATGCCGGCTTCGGCCAGGCTGCGGCGGCAGGCGGCGCCCGTGGTCTCCCCCATGGTGCAGACCAGCACCGGCAGCCGCGTCGCTTTGTGAGTTGCCGTGAGGGCGGCGGCCGCCCCCGCATCGTCCCCACCGGTCGGTGCGTGCACTACCAGCACGCCGCCCACGCCAGGCGCTGCGGCAGCCGATTCCGCCAGCGTCGCCAAACGCGCGGAATCGTCGGGCTCGACGTGGACGATGTCGGATGCCAACCGCAGTCCGTCGCGCAGCGCCGCGTCCGCCGCCATGCGTCCGGCGGCAATCGCATTGGTGACGATGCTCAGCGTCTCGCTGCGCACAGGCCGGACGCGGGCGAGTATTTCCGCCGCCACCAGGAGATCGTCGAGACTGGTGACGCACAACACGCCCGCCCGGCGGAGCGCCGCTTCGAAGGCGCGCTCAGCGGCGCCGCTCGGGTCAGCAAGCAGACCGCCCGGCCGGATTGCCACCACGGGCCGCAGCCGCGACGCGGCGCGGGCGGCGGAGAGAAAGGCCCGCCGGTCCCGCAACAGCCTGATATCGAGCAGGATCGCGCCCGTGCCGGGGTCGCGCGATAGCCAGTCCAGCACCAGTCCGAAGCCGATGTCCGAACGGCGCCCGATGCCGACGATGTGGCTGAAGCCGACGCCGTTGGGCCGCGCCCAGTCCAGCACCGTGCGACACAGCGAAGCGGACTGCGACACTACGCCGATTCGGCCGGCAGGCGGCGGCAGATGCGCCCGCGAGGCATTCAACCCGATGCCAGGCACGGCGATGCCGAAAGACTCCGGTCCCAGCACACGGATGCCGCCTCGGCGTGACGGATCGGAAAGATCGTCCGCGTCGCACAGGACAACGCAAGCGAATGTTCCCTTGGCGGCCAGCGCCCGCAGAAGCTCCGGCGACGGCGGCGTTGCGATGACCGCGAGATCCGCCGCAGAACGCAGCGCGGCGATATCCTCGGTCGTATCCGCCGCAGCCACTTCGCCCGCGAAACCGCTCGCCCGAAGGTTCGCCATCACGTGGCCGCCCAGGTTCGAGGCCGCGCCGATCACGACGATCGAGTCCGGCCGGAACAGACGGGCGGCGCTGAAGCGGCCGGCGGGTTTGTCGCGGAACGGATTCATGGCGACCGAGCATAGGACCTGCGTGGCGCCCAGTCCTCCCCCTCGTCGAAGCGGCGAATGTCGTAGCGAAACATTAGCCGCCCATTAAAGCCGCCACGCGCATAGTGCGCGGAACTGCCACGGGCCACGCTATGAGGCATGGTCGGCTCGACCCTGCATCGCTTCAGCGGATGCTCTACGACACGCTGGACCAGTCGGACGACATCGTTTTTGTGCTGGAACAGGTGGACGAACGTGCCGACGGGATCATTCTCGTCGCGGCCAATGACGCGCTTTGCCGTGCGACCGGGCAAAGCCACGAAGAGCTGATCGGCCGGCCGCTCGCCTCGCTGGCCGCCGCCTCCGGCGATCCGGCGCGCAGTGCCGAGATCGTGCATGCCGCGTCGGAGCACCGGTCCGTCCGCTGCGAACTGCTGTGCGACCGGCAGACCGGCCCGCCATTCTGGCTCGGCCTCCACCTGATGCCGACGCACGGGTCATCGCCGACGCGCTTCATCGTACTCGGCCGGGACATCACCGAGACCCTGCATGCCCGCCAGCAACAGGCTGCGATCCAAGGACTGCTGGCCAAGGTGTTCCTGTGCGTCAAGGCGCCGGTGGCCATCGTCTCGGAGACCGGGCTGATCCAGATGACCAATCCCGCATTGGATGGACTGCTGGGCTATTCGCCGGGCAGCCTGGTCGGCAAACTCGCAATGGAGTGCATTGCCCCGAGCTTTCGTCCGTCCCTCGCCGCCGCGCGCCAACGACAGGTCGAGGACGGCCAGGACTACACAATCCCCACGCGGCTGCTGTGCGCCGACGGCGCTGAGGTGCCGGTCGATATCATGTCGATCACCGTGCAACGCGAGGACCTCCGGCGCTTCCGCATCGTCACCGTGTTGCCCCGGCCGGACGAACCGCCGGCAACGGTGCACGTCGCCGGCAAGATCAGGCTGATCGGCCTGGATGAGGTGAGAGAGGCACTCGGCTCGCGCTGGGCTGCGGCCGCGGCGCGCGCAATGGCAAGTGCCGAGCACGTGATCCGGCGTCGCTGCGGACCGCGCGACACGTTCTCGCGCACCCCTGACGGCGGCTTCCTGATCTGCTTTGCCGACGCGACGGAAGAAGAGGCGGCGTTCCGTGCCGCGGCGCTGGGACGCGAGATCCGCACGCGGCTGGTGGGCGACGGTGAAACCGAGGCGACCGCCACTGTCTCCGCGATCGCCGCTTCGGTCGAAGTGCCGCACGTGCCCGGACGCTCCGCCGACATGCTCGCCACGGCGATCGCCGAGCGGCTCAACAACCGGCTTGCCGAGATCGAGGCGCGGGCGCGAGAGACGCTGCGTCAGGCGGTGCAGACCGCAAGCTGCCGGCTGGAGCCGATCCGCAGCCTTCGTACGCACGAGATCGTGGCGCATTTCGCGCAACTGCCGCTGAACCTCGAGCAGCGGCTGCTCGCGGCCTACTCGACGCTGCCGATGAACGAGCGGCAGGACTTCGACTTCGATCGGCTGGTACTCGGTGTGGCAGCCGAGAGGGCAATCACCGAGATCGCCGAGGGCGGGTCGCTACTGGTCCTGGTCAACGTGGATTTCGAGGTATTCCTGGTACGGCGGCGCACCGAACGCTATGTCGCCGCCTGCCAGGCACTCGACAGCCGGCTGCGGGACCGACTCGTGCTGGTGCTGTCCGGCATGCCGAAAGGGTTCCCGAAGAGCCGCGTGCTCGAGTGCGTCATGCGACTGCGCCCGTTCTGCCACGGCGTCGGCTTCCAGTCCAATGGCATGGAGGCGCCGTCTGTCGAGTTCTCACTGCTGGGAACGGCGATCGTGGTATTGCAACAGGACAGGCGGCTGGTGGCGACGCCAAGGGACCTCGAGATACTTGGCAAGCTGATCGAACGCTTGCACGCACATCGGGCACAGATCCTGATCCGGCATGTGCCATCGTGGGAAGCCGCGCGGCCACTCGCCAGGCTGGGCATCGATCTCGTCTCGATCGCCGAGGACGAGCGCGATGCGGCCGGATTCGAAACGAAAACCTGACCGTGCGGTCTCGTTGATCAAACCGCTCCTATTCCGACAACTTCACCAGGATCTTCGCAGGGCGCTTGCCGGCATTCAACGGAAAGCAGGTCTTGCTGCCCTGGACATATTCCATTGCTTCCCGACCGCGCATCCAGACAAGCCCCGGCCTCTCGCACCCCGGCATGCCGCAGATCACCCCCGCCTCGGGATAGCCGATCGGCTCGGCATGGATGCGGTATCCCTCGCGGGACACCGACATGCATTGCACGCATCTGACGACTGCCATCGGCGGAATCCTACTCGTTACCCTCCCGTCAGGATCGGGTTGGTTCGCGCGTGTATCATGTCGCGTCAGTATCGTCCAGCCGTTACGCTAGGCGGATGTTGTCAGACCGCGCTGCGGGATCCCGCCGCCCTGCCGGCCGCGCGAGACCATGCCATCCGGCTGGCGCGATGGTGCGCATGACAGATCGCCACCGCCAAGGCATCGGCTGCATCGGCCTGGCGGATCGCGGCACCCGGCAGCAGTCGGCGCACCATCATCTGCACCTGCGGCTTCGCCGCTCCGCCGGTGCCCACCACCGCCAGCTTCACGGACTTGGCGGCATATTCGGTCACCGGCACGCCGGCCAGCGCGGGGGCCAGCAGCGCGACCCCACGAGCATATCCGAGCTTCAGAGTCGCCGTGCCGTTGCGGTTGACATAGGTCTCCTCGATCGCCGCCTCGTCCGGCCGGTGTAGTGCCAGCAGCGCGGCAAGCGCGTCATGCAGGACCTTCAGCCGCACCGGCACGCTGGTCGCGCTATCGGTCGCGATCACGCCATCGGCGATGTGGCGCAGGCGGTTGCCGTCCACCTCGATCACACCCCAGCCGGTGAAGCGCAGCCCCGGATCGACGCCGAGCAGTCTGGTCATGGCGAATCGGACCCCTGTGCGTGTCGTGCACCGCTATAGGCCCGTTCCCAACAGTCGTGTCACCAGCCGTCATTCGGGGTTCGGTGGATCGCCACGGAGGCTGCCAGACGATTGCCGCAACCAGTGCGGTCATGACGCAGATAGATGCTGTGATGCGCAGTGCCCCCGACACACCGATCCAGCCAGCGAGCGCACCGAAGGCTGGGCCACCCGCTGGGCTGCTTCCCAGGAAGCAGATGGAATACAGCGCCATCACACGGCCGCGCATGTCTTCCACAGTCCGCAACTGCAACGTGCTTATCGCCGTGACGCTGAACAGGCCGGCACTCACGCCATAGGCAAAGGTAGCCGCGAGCAGAGGGACCGCGGAATGCACAGAAGCCACGGCCACCTGCGTCACCGCAAGGGCATACGTCCAGACCAGTATCATCGGCAGGCCGGTGCGCCCATGCCGTGCGAATATCAGCGAGCCTGCGGCGGCACCGAGACCGAGCGCGGACATCAAGACGCCGTAGGTCTGGCTGTCTCCGGCGAGGGTCTCCGACGCTATCAGCGCCAGTGAAATCTGGAAATTGTAAGCGGCCATGAAGACCACGGTCATGACGACCAATGTCGCCATCAGCACGGGTTCCGTGTACGCGTAGATCAGCCCTTCACGGATCTGGCCTGACGCTCGGGACACCGGTGTTCGCGGCGACAACTCGCATTGGCGCAGGTTGGCGAGCACAATCACAACCAGCGCAAAGGTCGCGGCATTGACCAGGAAGCCGGGCGCAGTGCCGAGGGTGGTCAGCACCAACCCTCCCAACACCGGCCCGACCATCCTTCCCGTTGCCTTTATCGTGTTCGTCCACGCAACAGCATTTGGCAGGTCGGCCGGTCCCACCAGATCCTTCACAAAACTCTGGATTGCAGGTTCGTCGAAGCATTTGACCAGCCCGAGCATTCCGGCAGCGACCCAGATTATCCAAACACGCACGATACCGATGCCGGCCAACAAGCCGACCGCGAGTGCCACCAGCCCCAGGCAGGTCTGGGTTACGATCAGCAAGCGGCGTCGTTCATGACGATCCGCGACCACACCACCGTACATGCCGAGCAGCACTGATGGACCGAACTGGAGCGCATTCGTCACCCCCAGCGCCAACCCCGAATGACTCAGTTGCAGGACCAGCCAGTTCTCGACCGTGATCTGAACCCAGGTGCCCACGTTCGAGACAATCTGTGCCGTGAAGTACAGGCGAAAGTTGCGGTGGCGCAGGGCTGACAGCATTCCACTCACGCGAACGTTCGATGAGACGTGCGGTTCGGCTCATCGTTGAAGACCAATGTGAATGCTACAATGAAGCTGCTGACACCGTTGTGTCAGCAGCGCTTCTGCGCTGGCACAGTTGATCATCGAAGGATGCAGCCATGAGCGACGACCTCGTCTTCTACACCAACCCGATGTCCCGCGGCCGCATCGTGCGGTGGATGCTGGAAGAGGTCGGGCAGCCCTACCGCACCGAGTTGCTCGACTACGCCACCACCATGAAGGCACCCGAGTATCTGGCCATCAATCCAATGGGAAAGGTGCCCGCGCTTCGCCACGGCGAAACAATTGTCACCGAGGCGGCAGCCATCTGCGCCTATCTGGCCGATGCGTTTCCCGCGGCAGGTCTCGCGCCGCCGCCCGGTCATCGGCTGCGCGGGCCGTACTACCGCTGGCTGTTGTTCGCCGCCGGCCCGCTCGAGGCGGCGTGGACCAACCAGGCGCTGGGCTTCACCGTCCCGCCGGAACGCGAGCGGATGGCGGGCTACGGCAGCTTCGCCGCGGTGACCAGCGTGCTCGAAGGGGCGGTTGCACGGGGACCGTATCTGGCCGGCGACAGCTTCACCGCCGCCGATCTCTACGTGGGCTCGCAGCTCGGCTTCGGCCTGCAATTCGGCATGATCGAGAAGCGCCCGGCGTTCGTGGACTACGTCGCACGCCTCAGTGCGCGTCCGGCGGCGGTGCGAGCAAAGGAGATCGACGACGCACTGACGCCACCGCCGCAGACCTAGGCGGTCACGCCGACAGCTTCTGCATCACCGCATCGGGGATATCGAAGTTCGCGTACACGTTCTGCACGTCGTCGCTTTCGTCCAGCAGATCGAGCAGCTTCAACACCGATGCCGCGCGGTCCTCATCCAATGTGACGCTGGTGGTGGGGCGCCAGTCCAGCCGCGCGCTCTCCGGCGCACCGAAGCGTGCCTCCAGTGCATCGCGTACCGCAAAGAAGTCGTCCGCTGCCGCTGTCACCTCATGCGTCTCGGCGTCGCTCTCGACATTCTCCGCACCCGCCTCGATCGCCGCCTCCAGCATGTCGTCCGCCGACGCGGTGGACGCTGGATAACGGATCACGCCCAGCCGGTTGAACAGGAAGCTCACCGAGTTGGTCTCGCCCAGCGCGCCGCCGTGCTTGGCGAACGCCGAGCGGATGTCTGAGGCGGTACGATTGCGGTTATCGGTCAGCGCCTCGACGATGATCGCGACGCCGGACGGGCCGTATCCCTCGTAGCGGACCTCGGCGTAGTCCTCGCCTCCTGCCCCACCGGTCGCCTTCTTGATTGCGCGGTCCACCGTGTCCTTCGGCATGTTGGCCTGGCGCGCCGCCACCATCGCGGCCCGCAGCCGCGGATTGGCCGCCGGGTCAGGCAGGCCCTGGCGCGCCGACACCGTGATCTCGCGAATCAGCTTGGCGAACTGCCGGCCGCGGCGCGCGTCCTGTGCGCCCTTCCGGTGCATGATGTTCTTGAACTGGGAGTGTCCGGCCATTGCTCACGAGTCTGTGTTGAACGTTGCTCAATCGCCAATCGAGTTTACACTCGCCTGGCATCAGGAGGCGAGCGTGACCGACGCACCGGGCTGGCCAGGCATATCCCCACGCTGGACCTCCAGCGCCAAGAGCGGCGTCGGCACCGCGCTGTCGCCGGTCAGCCGCGTCTGGTTCACGCTCAGTCACGGCATCCTGGACGAAATCTACTCCCCGCGCGTCGATCAGGCCTGCACACGCGATTTCGGCCTTATCGTCACCGGCCCTGACGGCTTCTTCGCCGAGGAGAAACGTGACTGTGACTGCGCGATCGCCGGGCTGGAGGACGGCGTGCCGGCCTTCCGGCTGGTGAACACCCATCTCGGCGGCCGCTTCCGCATCGTCAAGGACATCCTGACCGATCAGCGCGCCGACGTGGTGATCCAGCGTATCAGCCTGGAGGTGCTGAGCGGCCCGCCGCTTCGCCTGTTCGCCCTGCTCGCGCCGCATCTGGTCAATGGCGGCGAGCACAACACCGGCTGGATCGGCCATTACAAGGGCCACCGCATGATGTTCGCAGAGGGCGACGGCACGCACCTCGCGCTCGGCTGTTCGCTGCCGTTCCTGGCCTGCTCGGTCGGCTTCGTGGGTGCGTCCGACGGCTGGCAGATGCTGCACCAAAGCGGCCAACTGACCGAGGAATACGACCGCGCAGCCGACGGCAACATCGCTCTGACCGTCGAAATCGATTCTCCCGAGACACCGTTCCGCCTTGCCGTCGGGTTCGGCCGCAGCGAGCCCGAGGCCGGGTTCCGGGTGCGTGCCAGCCTGCAAACACCGTTCGAACGGCAGACCGAGGAATACGCAACGCATTGGCGCGCATGGCAGGCGCAGCTTCGCTCACTCGACCGCAAGGTGGAGGGGCACAACGTGTATCGCGTCAGCACCGCGGTCCTGCGCTGCCATGAGAGTCCGACATTTCCCGGCGGCCTGATCGCCAGCCTGTCGATCCCCTGGGGCGGCAGCAAGGGCGACGATGACCTGGGCGGCTATCATCTGGTGTGGCCGCGCGATCTCTCGCAGACGGCGGGCGCCTTCCTCGCCTGCGGCGCGCACGACGAGGTGCTGCGCGTAGTGCGCTACCTGCGCGCGATCCAGGAGGACAACGGCAGTTGGCCGCAGAACTGCTGGCTGGACGGCTCGCCGTACTGGCACGGCATGCAGCTCGACGAATGCGCCTTCCCGATCCTGCTGCTCGACATGGCGTGGCGTGACGGTGCGGTGCAGCGTCCCGCGCTGCCGGCGTTCTGGCCGATGGTCGCCAGGGCCGCGGGATTTGTCATCTGCCATGGCCCGCGGACCGGACAGGATCGATGGGAGGAGAATTCCGGTTACACGCCGTTCACGCTCGCGGTCGAGATCGCGTCGCTGCTCGCCGCCGCCGACCTCGCCGAGGCCTGCGACATCGATGGCGTCGCCGACTTCCTGCGTGACACAGCCGATGCGTGGAACGAGCAGATCGAGGATTGGGTCTATGTCACGGACACGCGGCTTGCCCGCGAGGTCGGCGTGGCCGGCTACTACGTGCGGATCGCGCCGGAGGTGCCGGGCGAGGCGCGCGCCGAACTGCGCGGCACGGTCGAGGTCCGCAACCGCTTCGCCGAAGCGTCGCACGTCGCTGCGGACGAACTGATCAGCACCGATGCGCTAGCGCTGGTGCGGTTCGGGCTGCGCGCGGCGGACGATCCGCGGATGGTCGATACGGTGAAGGTGATCGACCACGTTCTGCGCGTCGATCTGCCGTACGGACCGGGTTGGCGGCGTTACAACGGCGACGGCTATGGCGAGCACGACGACGGCAGCCCGTACGACTGCACCGGCATCGGCCGTGTCTGGCCGCTGCTGGCCGGCGAGCGGGCGCATTACGAACTGGCGGCCGGGAGGCGTGCCGCGGCCGAACAGCTCCTCGCCGCGATGGAGGCCGGCGCCAGTCCTGGCCGGCTGCTGCCGGAGCAGGTGTGGGACGGCCCGCCGATCCCGGCGCTGGAGCTCGAGGCGGGCAAGCCCAGCGGTTCGGCGATGCCACTGGTGTGGGCGCATTCCGAGCACATCAAGCTGCTGCGCTCGCTGACGGACGGGGCGGTGTTCGACCTGCCGCCGCAGCCGGTCCGGCGCTATCTGCGGGAGAAGCGCGTGGCACGTTGCCGGCCGTGGCGGCCGGACTGGCGTCCACCGTGCATCCCCGCCGGGCGCGCCCTGCGCCTCGACCTGCAGGCACCATCACAGGTGCATTGGAGCGCGGATGGCTGGGCGACGCAGAACGACGTGCCGACACGCGACACCGGATTGGGCATCCACACGGCCGAGATACCGAGCGACAGTGTCGGTCCCGGCGGCGTGATCGAGTTCACCTGGCTCGACCTTGCGAGCAACACCTGGCTCGGCAAGAACCACAGCATCGAGGTGCAGGCGGCATAGCGGGCGGCCGCATCACCCGGCCGGCATCGTCTGCGCCAGGCGTCCCCCCACCCGCACCGGCTCGATCCGCAGCGCAAGCCCCGTCGCATCGTCGGTCTCAACGAACACGCCGCAGACCGTCGCCTCGCCCTCGGCCGGCGCCAGCCGCTCGCCTGGCATCTTGCGCCAGAACCGCATCGTGGCGGCGTCCTTCGCCATGCCGATCACACTGTCGTAGTCGCCCGACATGCCGGCATCCGACTGGAA
>JANWJK010000068.1 GCA_025452005.1 Acetobacteraceae bacterium
CACGCACCCGCAAATCCACCGAATAAGGCTTGGTCATGGCGCATCCCAGAAACCGAATCGTCCGCCAAGACTCCACCTTTTCCCGCACATTGGGAATCCCGATTCAATCCCAACGGAAACCGCTCTAGTGCAAAGGAACATCCGTTCCGATTGCCAATGACCCTATCGGACGCACGATGCGCGCAAGCGCATGAACAAGTAACGCGGATCGCAATACTGCCTGAAGACGCATGGCAGACAGAATTTACAACTGCCGGCTGTCCTGATGTATTGTCGCGCCAGGGCAAACCCTGCCTGCGGTTGCAGGAAATCGATATCTACGACTTCGCCCCTTGGCGTCTTGCCCTGACATTGGTCAAGAACGAACGTATCATCGGTAATCAATTGCCCCGAGCGTCCTTCCTTGCCGACGGCGGCGCAATCTGGCTCAATCGCACAGAGGGCTGGAACCCAGGGGGATCCCATGCGTCTCCTGACGTTGTTCGCAAGTCTCGCCGCACTGGCCACGCTTGCTCCGATCGCGCAGGCCCAGCAGGGCGACGCGCTGCGTATCGGCATGGCCGACGATCCCGACATTCTCGATCCGACCTTCTCGCGCACCTATATCGGGACCGTCGTGATGACCGCGCTGTGCGACAAGCTGTTCGACTTCGATGCGAAGCTGAACATCGTGCCGGTGCTGGCGGCGGGCTACGAATGGGCCGACGCCAGGACGTTGGTTATCAGGCTGCGCGCCGGGGTGCAGTTCCACAACGGCGAGAAGTTCGACGCCGACGCGGTGACATATTCGCTGGAACGCCATCTCAATGCCAGCGGCAGCTTTCGCCGTAGCGAGATCGGCGCAATGGACCATGTCGAGGTGGTCGATCCGCTCACCGTGCGCGTCGTGATGAAACAGCCGTTCTCGCCGTTTGTCGCCATCCTGACCGACCGGGCCGGCATGATGCTGCCGCCCAAGGCAGCCGAGGCGGGCGGCAAGGAGTTCGGGTTGCAACCTGTGTGCACCGGCCCCTTCCGCTTTGTCGAGCGCGTCGCGCAGGACCACGTCACGCTGGAGCGGTTCCCCGGCTACTGGGACGCGGCGCGCATCCACTACAACCGAGTCACCTACCGCATCATTCCCGACAGCAGCATCCGGCCGGCGAATCTTCGGGCGGGTTCGCTCGACCTGACGCAGCTCGCGCCGCTCGACGCGGAGACGGTGAAGCGCGATCCCAAGCTTGCGCTGGTGTCGGTGCCGAGCCTCGGCTACAGCGCGCTCACCATCAACACCAAGGCAGACGGACCGCTCGGCCGCGATCCCCGCGTGCGCCACGCGTTCGAGCTCGCACTGGATCGCGAGGCGCTGATCCAGGTGGTGTTCGCCGGCATCTACCAGCCGAACGCGCAAGCCACGTCGGCGATCAGCCCGCTGTATGTCGAGGAGGTCGCGCCGACGAAACGCGACGTGGCGAAGGCGCGGGCGCTGCTGAAGGAGGCCGGGGTTGCCACGCCGTTGACGGTGCCGCTGGTCGTCTACAACACGCCACAGGGCGTACAGACCGGCGAGGTCATCCAGTCGATGGCGGCCGAGGCGGGCTTCGCGGTGCAAGTACAGGCGATGGAGTTCGGTACCGCGATCGCGACGGTGCAGCGCGGCGACTATGTGATCACGCTTGGTGGCTGGTCCGGTCTGCTGGACACCGACAGCAACGCGTGGAGTTTCCTGCACACCGGCGGCGCGCTGAACCGGGCGGGCTACGCGAACCCGCAGGTGGACGAACTGCTGGACCGAGCCCGGACCGTGGGCGACATCAAGGAGCGCCGCGCCGCGTACGAAGGTGTCTGGCAGCAGGTGAGCAAGGACCTGCCGATCATCTATCTGTGGACGCCGCGCAACATCGTCGGCCTGAACAGGAAGGTGGCCGGATTCACGCTGCTCGCCGATGGATTGCTGCGCCTGCAGGACGTGCGTCCGGCACAATGAGGCAAACGACAGGAGGAACCGCCATGCAACGTATGGTCGCATTGGCCTGCACCGCGATGCTCGCACTGGGCACAGCGCGCGCCGACACCACGCTGGTGGTCAGCATCGCCGCGGATCCGACCGGGCTCGATCCCGAGGCGGTGCTCAACAACACCTCGGGCTTCGTCATGGCAACGATCTACGACGGGCTGATCCGTTACAAGCCGGGCACGGTCGAGGTCGAACCCGGCCTGGCGCAGAGCTGGGACGTGTCCCCCGATGCGCTGACCTACACATTCCATCTGCGCAAGGGCGTCAAGTACCACGACGGCACGCCGTTCAACGCGCAGGCGCTGATCGCCACGCTGGACCGGCAGCTCAACAAAAACGACCCGAACTACATCGGCAACTCCGGCCCGGTGCAGAACCTGGCCGATTTCACCTATGGCGCGGTCGCGTCATATCGCGCCGTCGACGACAACACGGTGGAATTCAAGATGAAGGAGCCGTCGGCCGCGCTGCTCGCCAGCCTGGCGATGGTATGGAATGGCGTCGTCAGCCCGACGGCGGCTGCCAAGCTGGGCAAGGAGTTCCGCAACCACCCGGTCGGCAGCGGGCCGTTCATCTTCCGCGAGTGGCGGCAGCGCGATCAGGTCGTGCTGGATGCCAACCCGGACTACTGGAAGGGCAAGCCGAAGGTCGATCGTCTGGTGTTCAAGGAATATCCCGACGCGCAGGCGGCGCTGCTGGCGCTGAAGCGCGGCGAGGTGCAGATCATGGGCGATGTGGCGACGCCGGTGATCGCTTCGATCCGCAGCGATCCGAGCCTCGTGCTGCTGACGCAGCCGGGCCTCGCGATCAATGGCATGGCAATGCCGAACGACGTGCCGCCGTTCACCGACAAGCGGGTGCGTCAGGCGCTGAACTATGCGGTGGACAAGGAGGCGATCGACAAGGCGCTGTTCGGCGGATTGGCGACGCCTATGGTCTCGCCGCTGCCCGAGGCACAATGGGGTTTCGACAAGACGATGACCGGATACAAGTACGATCCGGCGAAGGCGAAGGAACTGCTTGCGGCGGCCGGTGTGCAGCCCGGGCTGAAGGTGGAACTGCTCGCCTACAGCACGCCGCGTGGCTACAATCCGGCGGGACCGGACCTGGCGGTCGCGCTGCAGGGCTATTTCCAGAAGGTCGGCATCGAGGCGGAAGTGCGCAAGCTCGACATCGGCGCGTTCCTCGCCCAGGTGCGGTCCGGGAAGTATCAAGGGATGTTCCTCTCCGGCTTCAGCGGCGACAATGGCGATCCGGACAACTTCATGGACTCGCTGTTCAACCCGAAGCGGATGCCGGTCGGCGATACATCGCATTACCAGAACGAGGCGGTCGGAAAGCTGATGGAGGAGGCCGCGCGCCTGCCCGATCCCGAGAAGCGCCTGGCGCTGTACAAGACGATCCAGCGGCAGATCATGGATGATGCGCCTTGGCTGTTCGTGAATTCCGTACTGCAGGTGCGCGCGGCGCGGAAGGAGGTGAAGGGATTCGGCCTCAACCCGACGCAGATGTTCTTCGACATGGACCAGGTATCGGTGGAGAAGTAGCTACCGCGCTCGAAGCCGCGGATCGTACTGATCCCGCAGCGCATCGCCCAGCAGATTGAAGCCCACCACCACCAGGAAGATCGCCATTCCGGGAAACGTCGCGATCCACCACGCCGTCAGGAAATACGCGTGTCCGTCCGCCAGCAACGCCCCCCAGTCGGGCGACGGTGGCTGCGCGCCGAGGCCAAGGAACGACAGTCCGGCCGTCTCCACCACCACCGCGCCGGATTGCAGCGTGGCCAGCACCAACACCGGGGTAAAGCTGTTCGGCAGCACATGGCGCAGCATCACGCGCAGGCGTCCCGCCCCGATCGCGCGCGCCGCCATGACGAAGTCGGCGGCCTGAACCGACAGCACCTGGCCGCGCATCAGCCTGGCATATTGCGGCGTATAGATGATGCCGATGGCGATCACCGAGTTGGTCAGGCTGGGGCCGAGTACCGCCACGATGATCAGCGCCAGCAGCAGATAGGGAAACGCCAGCAGCACATCGACCAGCCGCATGATCGATGCGTCCACCCGTCCGCCGAGGTAGCCCGCGACCAGCCCTAGCGACCCGCCGACCAGCAATGCCAGACCATCCGCCATCACGATGGCCAGCAGTGCCGTACGGGTGCCGTAGACGATGCGGCTCAAGGTGTCGCGGCCGTACTGATCGGCACCGAACCAGTGCAGTTCGGAGGGCGGCGACAAGGCATTCGACAGGTCCTGCTCGTACGGGTCGAACGGCGCCACCAGCGGCGCGAACACGGTCAACGCCAGGAACACCGCGGCGATCGCCAGGCCGAAACGCGCGCCCGTGCCATGCAGCGCGCGACGGATCACGCCGGGCGCGGCGGCGACGGTGGCGCTCACGACCGGCTGATCCGTGGGTCAAGCGCGGCATACAGGATGTCCACCGCGAGGTTCACCAGCACGAACACCACCGCGATGAACAGCGCGCCCGCCTGCACCACCGAATAGTCGCGCGACAGGATCGAATCGACCATCAGCCGTCCCAGGCCCGGCAGCGAGTAGATCGTCTCGGTCAGCACCGCGCCGGACAGCAGCAGTCCAAGCTGCAGCCCGATCACCGTGACGATCGGGATCGCGGCGTTGCGCAGGATGTGACGCAGGATCACGCGTGAATCGGCCAACCCTTTGGCGCGCGCGGTGCGCACATGATCCGCCGTCGCCGCCGACAGCACCTCGGCGCGCGTGATGCGCGCGATCAGCGCCAGCGGCACGCTCGCCAGCGTCACCGCGGGCAGCAGCATATGGCGCACGCTGGCGCCGATCATCGTCGCATTGCCGGACAACAGGCTGTCCACCACGCTCATGCCGGTAAGGCGCGGCGGATCCAGCCCTACCGGCATCAGCCCGCCGACCGGCAGCCAGCCCAGGCCGGCGGCGAACATCACCAACAGCATCAGGCCCAGCCAGAAGATCGGCATCGACACGCCGAACAGGGTCAGCGTCATCACCACCGCATCGAAGCGCGATCCCTGCCGCACCGCCGCCAGCACCCCGACCGGCACCCCGCACAGGCTGGCCAGCAGCAGCGACGCCAGCGCAAGCTGCAACGTGACCGGAAATGCCGTGACGACATCGTCCAGCGCCGGCCGGTTGCTCTGGACCGAGACGCCCAGGTCGCCACGCAGCGCCTCGCGCATGAAGCGACCGTACTGCACCCACACCGGCTGATCCAGGCCAAGCTGTTCGCGCAGCCGCTGCAACTGCTCGTTGGTGGCGTGATCACCCAGCAGCAACTGGGCAACGTCGCCTGGCAACAGATGCATGGTGACGAACACCACGACGCTGACGCCGATCAGGACGAACAGAAGCTGGATCAGGCGGGCAGCGACGTAGGAGCCCACTCACACCGTCTGCGATGTGCTGTGCCGAATCGAGTCGGGTTCCTGCGACAGGCCCAGTGCCGCACGCAGCGTATCGGTCAGCGTGCGGCTGAGGAACGGTTTCATCAGCACCCAGCGCTCACCGCTGATCCATTCGCCATCGCCGCCGGTGAAGAACACCACGGGCAGCGACGGCCGACGTGCGCGAACCTTCTGCGCCAGCTCGACGCCGTTCATGCCGGGCATGGCGAAATCCACCAGCAGCAGATGGAAATCGACCCCACTGTCCACCAGGTGCAGCGCCGCCTCGCCGCTCTCTGCCACCAATGGCGTGAAGCCGTTGGCCGCCAGCATGGCAGAGACCGTGTCACGGCACTCCGCTTCGTCATCGACCAGCAGAACGGTGCGGTTCCATGCCACCGGGTCGCGTCGAGAGTCCGCACTGGCGAGAGGCTCCAGCACCGAGTCGACATCGACATCGGTTCCCTCCGCCGCGCGCGGGAACAGCACACTGACCGTCGTGCCTTGGTCGATCGCGCTCTCGATCCGCACCCCGCCGCCCGACTGGCTTGCAAGCCCATAGACCTGGCTGAGCCCCAGTCCGGAACCCTGGCCCGGCGGCTTGGTCGTGAAGAACGGTTCGAACGCGTTGCGCTGCACCTCCTCGGTCATGCCTGTGCCGGTGTCGCTCACCGCCACGACAATGTAGTCGGCTGGCGGCAGATCGATCGTGGCGCCGCCGGGTGCCAGCGTCATGTTCGATGTCGCGATGGTCAGGGTGCCGCCATCCGGCATCGCATCGCGAGCGTTGATGGCGAGGTTCAGGATCACGTGCTCGATCTGGACCGGATCGATCAGTGCCGGCCAGAGGTTCTCGTCGAGCTTCGTCTCGACGCGGGTCGCACGCCCCAGGGTGGCCCGCAGCAGATCGCCCATGCCGCGAACGACCTGATTGAGATCGACCAGCACCGGCGCCAGTTCCTGCCTGCGCGAAAACGCCAGCAGGCGCCGCACCAGGTCGGCGCCGCGGCCGGCG
>JANWJK010000069.1 GCA_025452005.1 Acetobacteraceae bacterium
CTGTCATGAAGCCAGTCGGAAAGCCGGATGCGGGAAATCCGCACGTCCGGTTTGATGAGCGGGGAGGGGAGACGGATCGCTCACGCGACACCGCGCCTCTCCTCGACTCTACTGTGGAACCTTGCTTAGCTTACTTCGCCACCCACGGTGACAGCCCGACCGAAAGCCGACTACTCTGCCGCCAACAAGTTTCAGGGAGGGTGGATAATGCTATCCCGCGTCTTCAGGCTAACCGCCGTTGCGCTGCTGCTTGGCGGGTTCGCCGGTCACGCCGCGGCGTCCGAGGACCTGCAAAAGGTCACCATTGCCTTCGCCGGCAAGGGCATGTCCTTCCTGCTCCAGTACATTGCCATCGGCGGTGGCTTCTACAAGCAGGAGGGGCTGGAGCCGGAATCCGTGGACGTCTCGTCCGGCACCCGCCAGGCTGCAGCGGTGATGGGCGGCAGCGCCGAGATCACCCAGGTCGGCTTCGCCCATACGATGCACGCCGTAGGACGCGGCGGCGCTTTGGTGGGCATCTCCACCGCGTTCGACGTCTACCCCATTGCGCTGGTGCTCTCCAATGACGCGATCAAGCGTCTCGGCATCACCGATACCATGTCGCTCGACGATAAGATCAAGCGCGTGAAGGGCGTGCGGATCGGCATCACCTCACCAGGTTCCAGCACTGACGAGTTCATGCGCACCATCATGCTGGTCCGCGGCATGGATCCATCGCGCGACGTGCAGTTGCAGCCGATCGGCATCGGCGCACCGATGGTTGCCGCGATGCAGGCGGGCAGCACCGACGGCTTCGCCTTCATGTCGCCATTCACCAACATCGCTGTGACCCGTGGGATCGGCCAGATCATCGCCGATCCGATCACCGGCGAGCTGCCCGAGTATCGCGACGTGCCGTATCAGGTGATCACCACCAGCCGCGCCACGCTCGCCGCCAAGCGTCCGCTGCTGCTGCATGTCGTGCGCGCGCTGACCAGGGCGATGCAATTCGCGCATCAGGACATTGAAGGTTCCCGCCGCATCGCCCGCACCTTCTTCCAGGACACGCCCGAGGCCGAGTTCAACACGGCGTTCGACAACTACATCAGGGCGGTGCCTGCCACGCCGATCATCTCGCAGGCGCAGGTGGAAAAGACCGTGCAGATGGTGAACCTGACGGAGAAGACGCCGATCTCTGCCACCTACGACCAGGTCGTGTCCGCCGATCTGTCGCGCGAGGCAGCGAAGGACATTCTGGGCAAGTAACATGACGCGGCGGTTCGATCCCATCGTCCTGTGGCAGATCGCGGTCGGCGTTCTGCTGCTGGCCGGCTGGGAGGCGGTCGGACGCCTCTCCGGCGGCGCATGGACCAGTCGGCCGACCCTTATCGCGGCCAAGCTCGCGGTCTGGCTGCATGGCACGCTGTACATCCATGTCGCGACGACGCTGACCGAGGTGGTCACCGGCCTCCTGGCGGGCGCGACGCTGGGCGTGCTCGCCGGCCTGCTGCTGGGCCGCGCGCCGATCGCGGCGGGCATCCTGCGGCCGATCGTGGTCGCGTTCTACAGCGTGCCGCTGGTCGCGCTGGCGCCGCTGTTCATCATGTTCTTCGGTCTCGACATGCTGCCGAAGATCGTGCTGGTGACACTCGTCGTGTTCTTCCTGCTGTTCTTCAACACCTTTGCCGGCGCATCGTCGGTGGACCAGGACCTGATCGCGCAGGTTGAGCTGATGGGGTCCACGCGGCGCGAGATGTTCCAGAAGGTGGTGGCGCCGGCCTGCATGGCGTGGATCATCGGCGGCATCAAGACGGCGCTGCCTTACGCTCTGGTGGCCGCCACCACCGGCGAGATGCTGGCCGCGCGGCGCGGGCTCGGCTTCCTGCTCAGCGATGCGGCATCGCAGTTCGATATGACCTCGCTCTATGCGGCGCTGTTCATTCTAATGCTGCTGGGGCTTGCGGTGTCCGAAATGGCCGCCTGGGGCGAGCGGCACATGCTGCGGTGGCGTCATGCCGCGGGGTGATCTCGCGCCGAAGATCAGTTTGGCCGGCGTCGGCAAGACGTTCGTCACGCGCGACCGGGAGGTGGAGGCGCTGCAACCAATCGACCTGGCGATCCTCGACCATGAGTTCGTCGCGCTGGTGGGTCCGAGCGGCTGCGGCAAATCGACCATCCTGAACCTGATCGCCGGACTGCTTCAGCCGAGCGGCGGCGTGGTGTCGTATGACGGCATGGCGGTGAGCGAGTTGAACCGCCAGGTCGGCTACATGACGCAGAAGGACACGCTGCTGCCCTGGCGCACCGCGGCGGACAACATCCGTATCGCGTTGGAGCTGAAATGCCGGGCGGTGCCGCGCGCCGAGGCGGCGGCTCGCGTGGCGCAGATGATCGACCTGGTAGGACTGACCGGGTTCGAACGCCACTATCCGGCCGAGCTTTCCGGCGGCATGCGCAAGCGGGTCGCACTGGCGCGCACGCTGATCTACGAGCCCGAGACGCTGCTGATGGACGAGCCGTTCGGCGCGCTGGATGCGCAGCTCAAGCTGCTGATGCTGGATCAACTACAGGAACTGACGCGGCAACGGCGCATGACGGTGGTGTTCGTGACGCACGATCTCGGCGAGGCGATTACGTTGGCTGACCGTGTGGTGGTGTTCAGCGCGCGTCCCGGCCGCATCCGCACGGTGCGCAGTGTCGACCTGCCGCGGCCGCGCGACGTGTTCCGCATCCGCTTCACCGAGGATTTCTCTCACCTGCACGAGGCTCTCTGGGACGAGTTGCAGGACGAGGTGGCACGGGGAACCGACGTATGAGCGGGACCAGATGAGCGAGGCAAACTACTCCGCCTCCCCTCGCGGGAGGGGGTTGGGGGGGGGGGGGCGTGGGTCGGCCGGGGGCCCCGCCCCCCAACCCCCCCCCCCGCGGGGGCGGGGGGGGGGGGGTGGGCGCCTGGCGCCGCCCGCGGCCCCCCCCCCCCAACCCCCTCCCGCGAGGGGAGGCGGAGTATTCATACTTGTTCCAGCCGAGTTCTTTGCCACTCGTGTTGGCCGCACGCTGGCCCGTCTGGTGCTGGCGCTGATACTGCTGGCAATGTGGGAATACCTGCCAGGCGCCGATCTGCGCTTCTGGATGAGTGGCCCGGTCGAGATCGTCGCGCGACTTTGGAGCTGGCTGCTCGATGGTTCGCTGTGGGAGAACGTCGGCGCCACACTGTCGGCGATGGCGCTGGGCTATGCGATCGGCACCGCAACCGGCATCGCACTCGGCCTGCTGTTCGGACTGATGCCGCGACTGTATCGCGTGCTGTCGCCCTATATCACGGCGCTCTATGCGATGCCGAAGATCGCGCTGGCGCCGCTGTTCGTCATCGTGTTCGGCATCGGCATCCAGTCGAAGGTGGCGCTGGTCGCCATCACCGTGTTCTTCCTGGTGCTGAACAGTACGCTCGATGGCGTCCGCAACGTCGATCGTGACCTGACCCGCGCGCTGGCGCTGATGGGCGCCACGCGGCTCGAGGTGATCGGCAAGGTGCTGGTGCCGGCGACGCTGCCATGGATCTTCACCGGCATGCGGATCGCGGTGCGCTATGCCTTCACCAATACGCTGCTGGCCGAGCTGATCGCGTCCAACAGCGGCATCGGCTTCATGATCGAGTATTATTCTGGCGTGTTCGATTCGACCGGTACCTATGCGGCGATCCTGGTCCTGGTGATCATGAGCGTCGGCCTGACCGAGGTGCTGACGCAGATCGAAGCCCGCATGTCGCACGGCAGGTAAAGGAGAGACAGATGACCCAGGCGCTGACCGGCATTCGCGTGATCGACATGACGCACAACCAGGCGGGGCCTGCGTGCGCACAGATCCTGGGCTTCCTCGGCGCCGATGTGATCAAGCTGGAGGAACCGAAGGGCGGCGATGTCGCGCGCACCAACATGCGCGATCGTACCGACAGCGACAGTCTTTTCTTTCTTGTGCTCAACGCCAACAAGCGCAGCCTGACGCTCAATCTGAAGACCGAGGAGGGGAAAAGACTGTTCCGGGAGGTGATCGAGCAGTCCGACGTGCTGGTGGAGAATTTCGGCCCCGGCGCACTGGACCGTCTGGGCCTGGGCTACAAGGAGCTGTCGAAGCTGAACCCTCGGCTGATTTACGCCACGATCAAGGGCTTCGGCACCTACGGCCCGTACAGCGGCTTCAAGAGCTTCGAGCCGATCGCGCAGGCGATGGGCGGCGCGATGAGCGTCACCGGATTTCCCGAGAACCCACCGACCTATGTCATGCCGGCAATCGGCGATTCCGGCACCGGCATGCACATGGCGATCGGCATCCTGGCGGCGCTCAACCAGCGGCATCAGACAGGCAAGGGTCAGCACGTCGAGGTGTCGATGCAGGACGCGGTGGTGAACCTTATCCGCGTCAGCCTGCGCGACCACCAGCGCTTCGGCGCGCCGATGCAGCGCCAGGGCAACCAGCTCGGCCGGAACGTGCCTGGCACCACCTATGCCTGCGCGCCCGGCGGGCCGAACGACTACGTGTTCATCCACGCGCAGCCGCAGATGTGGAAGGCGCTGATCGACGTGATGGGCCAGCCGGAACTGGCCGACGATCCGCGTTTCGCGACACCGGATGGGCGATGGGAGCATCGCGTGGCGCTGAACGGCATCGTCGAGGCCTGGACGCGGCAACGCAACAAGCACGAGGTGATGCGGCTGATGGGCGATGCCGGGGTGCCGTGCGGCGCGACGCTGGATACCGGCGAGGTGCTGGAAGATCCGCACCTGCGGGAACGCGACATGATCGTCGATGTGGACTACCCGACGCGCGGCACTTACCAGACCGTCGGTTGCCCGGTGAAACTGTCGGACTCGCCGGCGGAGGTGACGCGGCCGCCGCTGCTCGGCGAGCACACGGCAGAGGTGCTGGCGGCGCTGTGCGGAGTAAGCGCCGAGGAGACGCTGAAATTGCGCGCGCAAGGGGTGGTATAAGTTGCGGTCAGGCGCTGGCAAGGAGCGGCGCGAGGAGCGATATGCCGACATATAGCCACGTCATCATAGGCGCCGGCTCTGCGGGATGCGCTCTGGCCGGTCGCCTGACCGAGGATCCTGATACCCAAGTACTTCTGTTGGAGGCTGGTGGGTGGGATCGAGACCCGCACATCCATATTCCGCTTCTTTGGCCGCGGATGTTCCTGCATCAAAGGAACGATTGGGGGCTGTCCACCGAGCCGGAGGCAAGCATGGGCGGTCGCCGCATCGAGGTCGCCCGCGGGAAGGTTATCGGCGGCTCGTCCTCTACGAATGCCATGGGGTACGTACGCGGCCACCGTGCCGATTATGATCGTTGGGCCTCCGCATACACATTGCCCGACTGGTCGTTCGAGAACGTACTGCCATTCTTCCGCCGGCAGGAGACCTGGGAGGGCGGTGCGGATGCGTATCGCGGCGGCGCCGGCCCGCTGACGACACGATTCAGCCAATACTCCGATCCGATGGTACAGGCATTCATCGATGCCGGACGCGCTGGCGGACATCCGACCACACCAGATTACAACGGCGCACAGCAAGAGGGTTTCGGCCGCTGGCAATCCACCATCCGCAAAGGCAGGCGGTGCAGCGCTGCTGATGCGTATCTACGCCCCGCATTGTCGAGTGGCAGGATCAAGGTTGTCACCGGCACATTGGCAACCCGCCTGCTGTTCGAAGGATCCCGCGCAGTCGGCGTGGAATATATCAGAGGCGGCGAGCGAAGCACCGCCCACGCCGAACGCGAGGTCATTCTTTCAGCCGGTGTCATTGGTTCACCGCATCTCTTGATGCTGTCGGGCATCGGCGACCCTGACGTCCTCGGTGCCCAAGGCATTCCAGTTCGTGCCGCGCTGCGCGGTGTCGGTCGGAATTTGCAGGATCATATTTCGTCCCCCGTGACCTACGCCCGCCGTGGCACGGGCCCGCTGCACCATCAGATGCGCGCCGACCGGATTGCGGTGGCGCTTGCGCGAGCGCGTTTCTTTGGCACCGGCATTGCCACCGATCTCGCGACTGGCTCCATGGCCTTCCTGAACAGCGGAACCGGCAGCAATGTTCCCGACGTGCAGTTTCTGTTTGTCGCTGCGCCGATGACCGCGGCGCCCTATCTTACGAAATCATACGCTGACGGCTTCGCCATCCGTGCCATCCTGTTACGACCGGAAAGTCGAGGTCGGCTTGAACTCGCCTCAACAGACCCGCGTCGACCTCTCCGCATTGTTGCCAACTTCCTTGCGACCGACCGAGACGCCGGCACGCTACGCGCCGGGCTACGCCTCGCACGCGACGTTGGTCATCAGGCGCCACTCCGGCCGTTTATAGAGAAGGAAGTGTCGCCAGGGCCCGATGGCTGGTCTGACGCTGCCCTCGACGCCCACATTGCGGCCACGGGCATTACGGTTCATCACCCGCTTGGAACCTGCCGCATGGGCGCGGTGAACGACGATGATGCCGTAGTCGACGGTAACCTACGGGTGCGCGGTGTCGAAGGCCTTCGAGTGATCGACGCGTCCGTCATGCCTGATCTGATCGGCGGCAATATCAATGCAGCGGTGATCATGATCGCGGAAAAGGCGTCCGATCTCCTGCGCGGGAAGCCGCTGCCCGCGCCGGCGACGGGCGTCTGATCGGGCCGCGACCTGCCTTTGCTTGACCCGGCCGCTAGGCCGCCAGTTCCAGGATTTCCCTCACCTGCGCCGGTCCGTCGATGCGGCGCGGATTGCGGGGGACCCAGGGCGTGCCCATCGCCTGTTCTGCCATCCGGTCGAACGCATCCGCCCCGACCTTCACCGCAGCCAGACTGCGTGGCATGCCAAGCCTCGCGATGAACGCATCGAGCACATCGGCTGCATCCTCGCCCGGATGATCCATCGCCGCGGACACCAGCGCCTGGCGCTCGGCGTTCGCCGATTTGTTCCACCGCATCACCGCCGGCAGCATGATGCACGACGTGTGCCCGTGCGGAATGTCGAATACCGCGCCAAGCACGTAGCCGATGCCGTGGCTCGCGCCCATCGGCACGCCGCTCGCCAACGGTCCCATCGACAGCCAGGCACCCATCTGGCAGTCGAGCCGCGCCTGGAGGTCGGATGGATCCGCCTTCACCCGCGGCAGTCCGCGTGCCAGCAGTGCCAGCCCGCGCAATGCCTGCGCATCGGCGAACGGATGCGCCTCGTTCGAGCAGATGCCCTCGACGCAGTGGTCCACCGCCCGGATGCCGGTGGACAGGAACAGCCACTCCGGCGTGTGGACGGTGACGGCGGGATCCAGGATCACCGCGCGCGGGATGATGCCCGGATGGCGAAACAGCTCCTTCACCTTGTGCCGCTCATCGGTGACGCCGGCGATGGCGGAGAATTCTCCCGCCGACAGCGTGGTCGGCACGGCGACCTGCCGAACAGATGGCGGGTTGCAGGGCGGCGGCGCGCCGTTCACCGGCCGCAATGCGTCCAGAGCCTCCGGCGTGCGTATATCGTTGGCCAGGCAGAGTTGCACCGCCTTGGCGCCGTCGGTGATCGAACCGCCGCCGATGGTGACGATCAGGTCGGCGCGCGCCGCGCGGGCCTGTTCCGCGGCGGCGATGACCGCGTGGCGCGGCGTGTGCGATGGCATCCGGTCGAACACGCCGACACAGCGGTTGCCCAGCGCGCGGCGGACCTTGGCGATCTCGTCGGTGTCGCGGTGCAGCGTGCCGCTGACCATCAGGAACACACGCTGAGCGTCCCTCGCCAGTTCGGCGACCGCCTGCGCGGCGGGCTGGCCGAACAGCACCTCCTCCATCCGGCTGAACACGACGCGGCCCGATTGCGGCATGGCGCTCTCTCCCGTTTGGTCGGGTAGAGTACAACGCGAATAGGGAGAACGCGATGGAGTATCGCTCGCTTGGCTCGGCCGGACTGCGGGTATCGCTGGTCGGCCTCGGCTGCAACAACTTCGGCCGCCGCATCGATTATGCGGCGTCGCGGCCGGTTGTGCATAAGGCGCTCGATCTCGGCATCACGCTGTTCGACACCGCCGATGTCTATCGCAGCGAAATCGGCGGCTCCGAGGAGTTCCTCGGCCGCGCGCTGGGGCCACGGCGCAAGGACATCGTGCTAGCGACCAAGGTCGGCATGCCGATGGAGCACGGTCGCCGTGGCGCCTCGCGGCACACGATTATCGCCGGCGCGGAGGCAAGTCTGCGGCGGCTCGGCACCGATCGGATCGACCTCTACCAGCAGCACCAGCCCGATCCGCTGACACCGATCGAAGAGACGCTGCTGGCGTTCGACGATCTGATCAGGCAGGGCAAGGTGCGCTATATCGGCTGCTCGAACTTCAAGGCGTGGCAGGTGGTGGAGGTGCGCTGGACCTCGCGCATGCTTGGGCTGGCGTCGTTCGTCTCCTGCCAGGACGAGTACAGCCTGCTGGCCCGCCGGTCCGATCGCGAGCTGATCCCGATGATGCAGGCCTATGGCATGGGCTTGCTGCCGTACTATCCGCTGGCGAGCGGCGCGCTGACCGGCAAGTACCGTCGCAACACGTCGCTGCCGGAAGGCGCGCGCCTGACCGTACACGGCGCGCGCTACGGCGACCGGTTCCTCAACGATGCGAACTGGCCGATCCTTGAGCGGCTGGAGGCCTTCGCCGAAGCACGTGGCAGGACGCTGCTGGAACTCGCCTTCAGTTGGCTTGCCGCACGGCCTTGTGTGTCAAGCATCATCGCCGGCGCGACGAAGCCCGAGCAGTTGGCTGCGAATGTCCGCGCCGTCGACTGGCCGCTCACTGGCGAGGAGTTGGCGGAAATCGATCGGCTGACGACAGCGGGCTGACGGCGCCGCGTTCAGGACGGCTGGACTTCCCACTTCTCGATCGTGCGCTTTTCGATCGTGCCGACGATCAGCTTCTCGGTGGCGTAGCCGACGATCGCCACCAGGATCATGGCGGTCATCAGGTCCACGGCCCGGAACTGGAAGCGTGACTCCATCAACAGGTAGCCGATGCCATCCTGCGAGGCGAGCATCTCGCCGGCTACGATCATACGCCAGGCGCCGCCAAGCGAGATGCGCAGGCCGGTGATGATGTAGGGGATGGTCGCGGGCAACACGACACGAAAGAACAGCGTTACGCCACGCGCACCGAAGCAGCGCCCGGCGTCCAATACGGTCGGGCTGATCAGCCGTGCACCCGCCTCGGCGCTGAACAACAGCGGGAAGAACACGGTCGCGAACACGACGAAGACGACCGCGGCGTCGCCCAGGCCGAACCAGAGAATTGCCAGCGGAATCCAGGCGATTCCCGGAATCGGATAGACCCCCTGGATGCCCGGCATCACGAACTCGCGCAGCGTGGTGATCCGGCCGAGCGCCAGCCCGAGCGGAATCGCCACCAGCGCCGCCGAAACGAAGCCGGCCATCGCGCGCAGGAAGCTGTGCCACAGATGCACGTATATGTTCGGCCCGTACAGCCAGTGGGAATCCGACACGGTGAGCGTGGTAACGACGTTGCGCAGTACGGTCAGCGGCTCGGGCAGCAGCAGTTCCAGGCCGAGTATCCGCGACGCCGCCTGCCAGACCAGCAGGATCGCCAGGATGCCGGCCGCGCCGCGCCACAGCCGGCGGAGGCGAACACGCCGGTTGCGCAACTGCATCCGCCGCAGGAAATCCTCGCGCGAATAGCCGGGAGGAACGTCGAACGGCGTAACGATCCTTTCGATCGTGTTCATGATCTCGGCCGCAGGTAGTTCAGGTCGAATACATCGGTGAACGTCAGCTTCGGCGATATCTCGCCGCGCGCGACCATCGCCGAACCCAGGATGCTCCACCACGCCTGTGCGGCCTGCGGCGTCATCCCCACGCGGGGATCGAACCGGTCGTACAGGTCATCGATCACCGCCGGATCCTGACGCGACCACTCGGCCATCATCGCAACCATGTCCGCCCTCGGCGCTGCGGAGAATGCGTCGCTGGCATCCCGCAGCGACTGCGCAAAGCGCTTCGTGACGTCGGGATGGGCTTCCATGAAGGGGCGGCTGCCATAGACCCCGGTGCCAGGCAGCGACTTTGCCTCGGGGCCCATATCGCCGCGGTCATTGCTCATGAACACGAAGCCGGCCTTTGCTCGCAGGGCCAGGGTGGCGGTCAATGCGTCGTGCATGAACCCGTCGAGCTGGTGGCTGACCATCGCAGGCAGCATCTCCGGGCCACCGATCGTCAGGAACCGCCACTGGAAGTCGTCTGTCGTCTGGCCCCTGCTGCGCAGGAAGGCGCGGAACAGGATCAGGTGATACGACGAAGGATTGGACAATCCGATGCGCAGCTTCATCCCGCGAAGCTCATCCAGCGACTTGCCGCGCAGGTCATCGCGCAGGCAGAAGAAGGTCCCCCCGACGACGCCGCCTTCCAACAACGCAACCGGCGACGGCTTGCCCGCCTCGACGTAGCGCGAGTCCACATGAGCCACCTCGCCGGTGGCGCCGAGACAGAAGTCGGTGTCGCCGCGCAGGACCTGCTCGACGCCGACCGAGGTCTGGCCGGATGGGAACGGTTTCTCCACCACGTCCAATCCGTTTTTCGCGAACGTATCCGTCTTGACGGCGATCCAGTAGATGACGGTGACGATGTTCGGCTTCAGCATGCCGACCCTGATGCGGTCGGTCGCATGGGAACGCGCGCCGCCCAGACCGGACAGCGCCGCCGCCGCTGGAATCGCGAGCACGCTCCGCCGTTTCATGGGGGACGCCTACAGCCCGCAGCGCGCATAGAACCGCACGGGGTTGTCCCAGAACAGCTTGCGCTTGCGCTCCTCCGACATATTCTTCCAGCGCAGCACGATGTTGGTCGACTCGGGGAATGCGCTTTCGCCATGCGGGTAGTCCGAGGCGTACATCAGCACGTGATCGCCGACGATATCAGCCACCATGTTGGTGACCTTCTCGCCTTCCGACATCTCGATGCTCTGGTAGTAGCGCCCGCCCATCACGTATTCGCTCGGATGATGCTTCAGGTCGGGCGGCAGGGCAGAGCGGATTGTCTCCATGTGCTCGTCCAGCCGCGCCATCCAGAACGGCAGCCAGCCATGACCGGCTTCCAGACAGCCAAGGCGCAGTCTCGGGAAACGATCGAGCAGTCCGCTGCCGATCAATGCGGCCATGTTGCGCATGCCGCACCACGGATGCGCCGCGGAACGTTGAAGCCAGAGATTGTCCCAGGTGTCGAGCCCGCCCGGCGCGTAGGGCGGCATCACCGTGAACGTATGCAGCACCGCCGACAGATCCAGCTCCTGCGCCTCGGCCCAGATCGGATCGAGCGACGGCAGATCGATCGGTGTGCCGTACGGCGCATAGACCAGCACGCCCCACGCCCAACGCTCGCGACCGGCGCGGCGCATCTCCTGGATGCTGCCGGCCACATCGCGCGAGCTGACCAGCACCACGCCGCCCAGGCGCTCGGGGAATTGTCCGCAATAGTCCGCCATCCAGCGATGGAACGCGCGATACATGCCCATTTCCAGCGCGACATCGTCGCCTGCGGTGAAGGTGCCGAACCAGCCGGATGGCAGCATGAAGTTCACATCGGCGCCCTCGAAGTCCATGTCGGCGATGCGCGCGGCGGACGAACGATCGACGTCGGGTGTGATGGCGCGCTGCCGCTTTACTCCGGTGAAGCCCGCCATGTAGCCGGCCGGCGCCGTATCCGCCGCTTCGGTGTACAGCCGCCGCTGATACTTGCGCTGGCCCTTGTTGAAGGAGACGTGACCGCCTCTGCTGGTCGCCTTGTACTGTTCCCAATTGGCCAGCCGCGACCTGTCGTCTGCCGTCAGGTAAGGTTCGAGAACATCGACGTACGGGCCGACGTGTGCGTCGGTATCGAAGAACTTGTAGCCGTCGCGTGCCATGGTTTTCCTCCGACAAATCAGGAAAGTGTGCCGCCAGACGAGCGGCGGTATTTCTCCAGCGCCGCGGGCGACAGGTAGCGCTCCTCGAGCGCGCGCTGCTTGTCGAGGCCTTCGCCATCCGGCGGCAGTTCCGGAATGATGTACGGATGGTCCTTGCGGCGTGCGAGGAAATCCTCCCAGGCCGCAAGGCCGTGTTCGCGGAAGTCCGCCATGAAGTCGGACAGCGCCGCCCAGATCACGTGATGCGAGAAACTCGGCAGCCAGGCGATGGTCACGCCCAGCGACAGGTACTCGTCCAACGAGGGATAGCGCGGCAACCGTCCCTTCATGAAGGACAGCGGACAGGAAACGGCCTGCCGCGCCTGCCTTATCTCCTCGATCGAATGCGGCGATTCGAGCTGCACCCAATCGACGCCGGCCTCGCGGTGGTACGCGGCCAGCCGTTGCAGCGCATCCTCCAATCCGCCATTCGCCGCATCGCGTGCATAGCACTGCGCGATGACGACAAAATCCGGGTCGAGCTCGTTCTTCATGTCGACCGCAGCGCGGTACCGCACGATCGCCTGTTCGAGCGGCACCACCTCCAGGCCGGCACTCTGGGTGCGGCGCTTGCCTTCGATCGGCTGGTCGTCGATGCGGATGCCGGCGACGCCGGCACGAATGCTGTCGCGCACCAAACGCCGCACCGCCATGATGCCGCCGTGGCCGGTATCGCCGTCGATGATCACAGGCGTGGTCACGCTGCTGGCGATCCAGCCGGCGACCTGTATGCACTCGGTCATCGTGGCGGTGCCGACATCGGACATGCCGGTATAGCCGCCGACCACGCCGCTGGTGCCGACGAACAGCGCCTCGCAGCCCGAGCGTTCCATGATGCGCGCGAGCGCCGCGGTCGGCGGGTGCATCACCGACAGCACCTTGCCCTGGCGATGAATGAGCTGCTTCAGGCGCGTCGTCGCGCGCACTTTCTCACTCTGTGGTAACGCCATGACGCCGCATCTCCTCCATGACCCGCGACTTCACCGCGAGGAACGCCGCCGAATGGCGGTCGCGCGGCCGCGGCAGCTCGTTGCGCAGGTCGCATGCCAGCCGTCCGGGCGACGGCTTCAGGATGACGATGCGATCGGCGAGGTACACTGCTTCCTCGATGTCGTGCGTGACGTAGAGCACGGTCCGCTGCTCGGTGAGCCAGGTGCGCACCAGATGGTCCTGCAGCGCCATGCGGTTGATCGCATCGATCGCGGAGAACGGCTCATCCATCAGCAGCAATGCTGCGTCGGTCAGCGCCCAGGCACGCGCCACGGCGACGCGATGCTTCATGCCGCCGGAGAGCTGGAACGGATACAGCGATGTCTGCCTCGCCAGCCCGACGATCTCCAGCACATGCATCGCACGATCGCGCGCGGCGTGACGCTTCCAGCCGCCCATCAGCAGGCCGAACTCGACGTTGCGCAGCACGGTAAGCCAGGCGAACAGCGCGGGATCCTGGAACACCACGCCGCGATCGAGGCCTGGTCCCTTGATCGGCCTGTCGTTGAGCAGCACCGAGCCGGTACTCGGCTGGATCAATCCTGCGATGATTTTCAGGAACGTGCTCTTGCCGCAGCCGCTGGGTCCGAGGATGCAGAGGAACTCGTTGTGCCGGATGGTCAGCGACAGATGATCCAGCGCATGGTTCCAGCCGAGCTGACCCTCGTAGAAGTGGTTGACGTCCACCGCCTCGATGACCGGTATATCCATCACGTCGCGTCACCAAATTGGGCGCGCAAGAACCTGGACTTCCTCGTCGGTTTCATATAGTGAAATCATGTTTTGTATTTGCGAGTGCATGCTACTTTCCATGCCACGCCTGTCAAGCAGCGAGGTATGAGCACGATCGAGGACGAGCGCTACACCGTCTCGACCGACGAACGCGCACTCGATGTGCTGCGTGCCTTCACATGCGGTGGCGCGTAATATCGAATTTGTGCCATGCATGGTGAGGACCAAGGCGGAACTCCCAGTGCCACGTCACGTCATGGATGTCGACGCGTCCGTGCATGGTCGGCGGGTTGATCAGTTCGAAGAGCACCGGCCCGGTGGTGCCGTTCACGAATTTAACCGGGCGTGCCTTTACGTGATGCTCGACGTGCACTTCGATGACGGCGACGCCAGGTCGGGGCGACCGCAACACTCGGGAATCGCGAATGGTTGCCGCCGCATTCCTGCGGATGTCGAAGGCATCATGCGTTTGCGGCAGCCGCGTTGTGGTTGAACGTGATCGCTTCGGTCGCGATCCTGGTTCATGCCCTCCGGGTCTGCCGACGTGGTAGCGCATGTGGCGGCCCGCTGCCCAGAATGTCCTGGCGACCGACCGGTGGGCCGTCATCACCGTCTCGTGCTACAGTCGTGCCAAACCACCCGCCTGGAGGAACGCACCATGGCCGCTCATAAGCCCCAACCCGGCGACGTCACCGACCGCAATCTTGCGCTCGAGGTCGTGCGCGTCACCGAGGCCGCAGCGCTTGCCGCCTCGCGCTGGATCGGTCTCGGCAAGAAGAACGAGGCCGACGGCGCAGCCGTCGAGGCGATGCGCCGCGCGTTCGACACCGTCGCAATCGCCGGCACCGTGGTGATCGGCGAGGGCGAGATGGACGAGGCGCCGATGCTCTACATCGGCGAGAAGGTCGGCGCCGGCGGCCCCCCGATGGACATCGCGGTCGATCCCCTGGAGGGCACCACGCTCACCTCCAAGGGCGGCCCCAGCGCGCTCGCCGTGGTGGCGCTGGCCGAGCACGGCAACTTCCTACACGCGCCCGACATCTACATGGACAAGATCGCTATCGGCGGCGGTCTGCCCGACGGTGTGGTCGATCTCGACGCGCCGGTGGGCAAGAACCTGCGCGAGCTTGCGCGCGCGAAGAAGTGCGAAGTGTCCGACCTGATGGCCTGCATCCTCGATCGCGACAGGCACAAGGAGCTGATCGCCAAGACACGCGAGGCCGGCGCGCGCATCATGCTGATCAGCGACGGCGATATCACCGGCGTCGTCGCGACCGCTACACCCGACTCGGAGATCGACATCTATCTTGGCTCCGGCGGTGCGCCCGAGGGCGTGCTGGCCGCCGCGGCCCTGCGCTGCATCGGTGGGCAGATGCAGGGGCGGCTGATGTTCGAGAACGACGAGCAGGTGCAGCGCGTGCGCGACATGGGCCACAACGATCCGAAGCGGAAGTTCACGCTCGTGGAGATGGCGAAGGGCGACGTGATGTTCGCCTGCACCGGGGTCACGTCGGGGACGATGCTGCGCGGCGTGAAGCGCTTCGGTCATGGCGCGATCACGCATTCCATGGTGATGCGCAGCAAGTCCGGCACGGTACGCTTCGTGGAGGCGCATCACAACTTCCAGACCAAGACATGGGTGCAGAATTAGCAAAGCAACACCCCGGATGCGCGCATGAGCGATTGCGTCCTTGGCGTCGGCCGCAGCCTGAGTGGCCGGCGCTGGGTGTGGCGGACCGGCGAGGATCGCATCGGTCTCGGTATCGCGCAGCGCATGGGCCTGCCTGAGATCGTCGGCCGCCTGCTCGCGGCGCGCGGCGTGGACATGGACGCGGCGTGCCACTTCCTCGATCCCACGTTGCGCGCGCTACTGCCCGATCCGTCGCTGCTGATCGACATGGACGTCGCCGCGGAACGCCTCGCGTTTGCCGTGCAGCATGGCGAGATGGTCGGCGTGTTCGGCGACTACGACGTGGACGGCGCGTGTAGCGCCGCGCTGATGGTGACGCTGCTGCGTCAGCTCGGCTGCGAGGTGCTGCACCACGTGCCGGACCGCATGATGGAAGGCTACGGCCCCAATGGCCCGGCTCTGCATTCGCTGGTGCTGCGTGGCGCGAGCCTCATTGTCTGTGTCGATTGCGGCACCGCGGCCGCCGAGGCGCTGGGTTTCATCGCGGGTGATGCCGACGTCGTGGTGCTGGACCACCACAAGGCCGAGGGGCCGCCACCGGCGATCGTTGCCACGGTCAACCCGAATCGGCTGGACTGTACATCCGGCCTGTCGTTGCTGTGTGCTGCCGCGGTGGCTTTTCTCACGGCCGTGGCGACGGTGCGCACGCTGCGCCGCCAGGGCTTTTTCAACGCACGCAAGGAACCGGACCTGATCGGCCTGCTCGACCTGGTCGCGCTGGCGACGGTGTGCGACGTGATGCCGCTGACCGGCGTCAACCGTGCGCTGGTATGCCAGGGTTTGAAGGTGATGGCGCGTCGCGCGCGACCCGGCGTGGCGGCGCTGCTCGATGTGGCGCAGTCACGCGACCGGCCGACGGCGGGAACCTGCGGCTTCGCACTTGGCCCGCGCATCAACGCGGCGGGACGGATCGCCGAAGCCGATCTCGGGCTGCGCCTGTTGTTGTGCGAGGATCCCGTCGAGGCTGCCTCGCTTGCCGCTACGCTCGATGCGGTCAACCGCCAGCGCCAGGAGGTCGAGGCGGCGATGCTCGACGATGCGCTGCGTGCGGCCGAGGTGCAGGCGGGGCAGGGGCATGCGACGCTCGTGGTCAGCGGTCCGGCATGGCATCCAGGCGTGGTCGGAATCGTCGCCGGGCGCATCAAGGAGCGCTTCAACCGGCCGGCCTGTGTCGCCGGCGTCATCGACGGACTGGCGAAGGGCTCGGGGCGTTCGGTGACTGGCCATGACCTGGGCGCCGCGGTGATCGCCGCGCGGCAGGCGGGCATTCTGAAGACTGGCGGTGGTCATCCGATGGCGGCTGGCTTTTCGCTCGAGCCGGCGCGACTGGCGGAGTTCCATGCGTTTCTCGACGAACGCCTGGCCGCTGCGGCGCTGCTGCCCAGCGCGGCCGATCTTTCGGTGGAAGGCACGCTCGCGGTGCCTGGCGCAACCATGGAACTGGCCTATCAGTTGGCGCGGCTCGCGCCATTCGGCGCCGGAAACGAGGAACCGACCCTGGTATTGCACCGTGCTCGCGTGACGCGCGCCGATCGCGTCGGCCGTGAAGGCACCGCGATCCGGGCATTCGTCGAGGGCGAGGGTGGCGGGCCGCGTCTGAAGGCGATGCTGTTCCGTGCCCGTGACGGCGCGCTGGCGGAGACGTTGCTTGCGGGCAACGGGATCCCGCTGCATCTTGCCGGCCATCTGCGTGCCGAAGAATGGAACGGGTCGGTCAGTACCGGCTTCTTCATCGCCGACCTGGCGGCGGCTTGACCCTTCGGCGGCCCTCCGCTACCCACCCTTGCCCTGCTGTCCCGTTCGTCTAGAGGCCCAGGACACCAGCCTTTCACGTTGGTAACACGGGTTCGAATCCCGTACGGGACGCCACTAGCTGTTCCGTCAAATTATCTCAGTAATTTCAATAACTTAATTTTCCAGCTGACCGCCTACGCACAGTATTCCTACGTAGCCTTCTAAGTATGCAGGACGTCCGCTGTGCCGCGCATCGCACGCTATCCGCATCTGGAGAAGCAGGGGAGAGTTTGGTACGCCCGGCTTGATGTGCCGCGCAATCTCCGGCATCACTTCGCCGACGATC
>JANWJK010000070.1 GCA_025452005.1 Acetobacteraceae bacterium
CGATCTCGCCCGCGTCGATAGGGCGACCGGCGAGACCTACACCGACACGGTCGAGGTGCCGTTGCGGCATCCAGACATGCTGCTGCACCACCATAATGCGGTGCCGAACGTGCTGCTGTCCGAGCAGTCAGATCATATCGGCAGCATCGACGGCAACCGACTGAAGGGAAACATCAAGGTCGCTGGCGCAGTATACCAAGCCTACATCGCGCGCGGCGCCCGCGAGCACGGCATTGCCGTGTCGTTCGATCCAGACACCGGCTCAGCTCGCCTGGACGCGATTCCCCGCTCCGTCGAACGGCATTACTCCAAGCGGACCGAGGAGGGGAGGCACCACGCCGAGCGGCTGGCCGCCGAACTCAAGCGCGATGGCCGGATCACGCAGGACTGGGCCGACATGTCGCCCGACCAGCAGGCGGCGTTCCTCAAGAGCGAAACCCAGAAGCACCGCAGCGCGAAGAACAAAAGCCAGGATCCAACCGGCGACCGCGCCGAATGGCAGCACCAGGCGCACGAGATCGGTTACCGCCACAACAGCGTGCTGCGTCCGGGACAGATCGCTCCGGAGCCGGAACCCGCGCAGCGCCACGAACACGCCTACCATCTCGGCCGCGAAATGCTCGACGAAGCGTTGCAGAAGCAGGCGGTGCTGTCCGCCGACCGGGTGCGGGAAATCGCCGCCCGCTCGCTGATCACCGCCGGGATCGGTAGCAATCCTGAAGCCGATATCCGCGCCGTCACCCAGGCGTTCTACAGCCGCGGCGTGACGCTGCAGGGCCAAGAGACGCCGCTGGTGCTGCTGCGGACGGTCGATGACAAAGGCCGCGACCTCTGGTCGGTCACCACAGGCCTAAAGGAGGCCGAGGAGACCCGTCTGCTTACGCTGGCGCGGCAGGCGTCGGCCGACCGGTCCATGGCCCTAACGCCGGCCCAGATCGAGCGCGCGGCCGAGGCTTACCTTGCGAAGAACCCGCAGATCGATCGCAACGGCCCGCAATGGCAGGCACAGCGGGCCATGATGGCGCCGATGGACGCCTCGGCGCTCACCATCGGCATCGGTGCGGCCGGCACCGGTAAAACCCGCTCAGTGCTGGGGCCGCTCTCCGATGCGTGGCGCCAGGACGGCCGGCGCGTCATCGGCATCGCTCTCGCCAACCGCACCGCCAGCGACTTCGCCGAAGCCGGCATCACCGACCAGGACCGTTTCTCGGTTGCCGCCTTCCTGCACAAGGTCAACGACGGCCGCTTGATGCTCGACCGGAACACGGTCGTGCTGGTGGACGAGGTCGGTATGCTCGGCTCGCGCGATCTGCTGTCGATCCTCGAAGCAACCACAGCGGCCGGCGCGCCGCTGCGCGGGTTCGGGGACCCCAAGCAAGCGCAGGCAGTCGAGGCTGGCGACGTGTTCTCCCTCCTGGAGACGGCGCTGCCAGGTCGCATCCCCGAGTTGCTGGTATCGGTGCGCCAGCGGGCCGAGCGCGACCGCGAGACCGCCGAGCTATGGCGGCAGGGCAAGGGAAGCGAGGCCGCCGCACGCAAGATCGCGGATGGCGACCTGCACGTCGTTGCCGGCGGCAAGGATGCCACGATCGCCAGGGCGGTCGATCTGTGGCAGCAGCGCAGGGACCAGCACCGGGGGAGCGACCGCAGCCTTGTGGTGATGACCGACTCCAACGAAGCCGCCCGCAAACTCGGACTGGCGATCCGGCAAAAGCAGCGCGAGATGGGCGAGCTTGGCCCCGACCTGATCACCCTGAAGGCCATCCACAACAGCAAGGGAAACGAGGCGTTCGACATGCCGCTGGCGAAGGGCGACATCGTCCGCCTGTATCGGCAAGTGTATCTGCCTGGGCGGGAGAGACGGGTCCTCGCCAGCAACGGCGAGGCGCTAACGGTTCTTGATGCAACCGACGCCGGGCTGACGGTGCGCAACAACCGCAGCGGCGTCGAGGGCTCCGTGCCGTGGCGCAAACTCCAGGACGATCGCCATGCTCCGGTGCGGCTGGGCTACGCGTCGGCGAACACCATCAACCTGATGCAGGGCGTGACCGCGACCGACGCCATGACGGTGCTGATGGACGGCACGCGGGGCATGGATGCCTATCGCGCCTACGTCGCCGACAGCCGCCACCAGCAGGCGTCCGTGATGGTGATCGACGAGGCGTCGGTGCGCCGGGACATCTCGGCGACGCGCCCGCGTGGCGCAGATCCCACGATCCGCCAGTCCCACGTGATCCAGCGCATCGGCGAGAACCTGTCGCGCCAACCCGAGAAGGACAACGCGGTCGAGTCGATCAGGCAGGCCCATGAGGTGCGCCGGCACGCCCAGCGCGCGCTGCGAAGGGCTGATGTGCCGCTGCCAGACCGTCCAGTCGAGCGAGCGACCGATCTTGTGCTGCGTGTCTACAATCGCCGGCGGATCGAAATCACCGACCGCATCCGACACCTCGGGCAGGCGGCCCGCGAACTGGGCCAACGTTTGGTGCACCGCCACGAGATCGAAAGCACGAGGCACGAGCGCGAACTCGGCCAGCGCCAGGTGCACCGGCATGAGATCGACGGTCCCGGTCCCGGGCTGTCGAGATAGACGTGGACGCAGAACCGAACGAACTCAACGAACTCTTTGAGGACCACGGGAAATGACGAAATCACCCGGCGGCTGGGCGCCTTGGCTCTTCCACCGCAAGCGCCAGGAAGAGCAGCCGGCCCAGAACCAGGCCCCTGCGCCGGCGCCGAGCAAGGTGCCGAAGGAGCCGAGCGGCGAGACGAAGCCGCAGCAGTCCGTCATCGAGCTTTACCGGAGCAGGGGCTTCCGCATCATCGAGCCCTCTGGGAAAGGCTACATTCTGCCCGCGCCACCGCCCGGCAAACGCCCAGATCAGCGCGTCCGACCGTCCAGCAAGCGGTAGACCGAACTCCGGGCAATACCGAGCTTCTTGGCGATCGCCGCGGGACCCAACGTGGCCCTCAGCCGCCTGACCTTGGCCGCATCGATGCTGGGCTTGCGGCCCGTGTATTTGCCCGCCGCCTTCGCTTTGGCGATGCCGTCGAGCATCAGGTGGCGGTGGTATAGTCCTCCAGGCAGCAGCAGCAGGTCAAGCGCCTGCTCAAGGCAGACAGGACAGATCCAGACCTGTTTCACCTCGACCGTGGTTTCGCAGCACTCACAGACTCGCCGTTCATGTCCCGGGAGGCGAAGTTGCCGGCGTGCACGTGACGCAGCAGGGCGGTGGCCGTGGCGGTGACGTACCGCTGACCCGCCTGCGGTTCCGATGCTCGAACTGCGGCAGCGATCGGTCCGACTTCGTGGTGACATCGCGGGACAACCCGCAGCCATGGTGAGCAGCGCCGGCTGGCAGCCGCGCCGCAGCCGTGGTGAGCTGCTCGACCGCTGTGACGTTTGCGCTTCTCTTGGCACGCCAGCGGCGCCATGCTGCGACGATGCAAGTCTTGGCGCAGAGCAGCGGACGTCGCATCTATCATGACATCCCCTGGTGGTTCCGGATGATCCGCGCGCGCATCGCCAACAACCGGCGTGGCCCGTGGCTGATGCTGCGTATGGCGGATCGGCTCGGATTGCTGAAGGCGGCGGCCTGGTTCCCGCTGGGCGACGCGCGCATCTTGATTCCGCTCGACTGGCAAAGCCGGATCCACCTGCCCGATCGGCTTGCGACCTATGAGCCGGCGGCGATCGCGCATTTCGCGCACGAGATCGACAGCTTCGCCGGCAATGCGACGCTGATCGATTGTGGGGCGGATATCGGCGTCTACAGCCGCCTCGTCATGCAGCAGACCACGAAGCTGCAGGAGATCGTCCTGTTCGAGCCCAATCCACAATCGTATGCGATCCTCAGTCGGAACTTCGAGGCAGTCGGCCTGCCGGTGCGCCTGTTCAACACCGGGTCTCCGATTTCATCGGCCATGCCGAGCTGCTCGGCGCCGACGTCAATCCGCATGGCGCATTCATCCGGCGGGCTGCGAGCGGCATTCCCGTCGCTACCATCGACTCACTCGAGTTGCCGGCGGGAAGCTCGGTGGCAGTGAAGATCGACGTGGAAGGCGAAGAGCTGGCGGTGCTGCGAGGTGCCGAGCGCACCATCAGCCAGGCGCGTGAATTCGTAATCCAACTGGAGGCGGCCAAGTTCGCGGCAGAGCGGACCGGCCAGGAGCCGATCGACATGCTACGCTATCTCAACACTCTGCGGCCTTGCCGCTTCACCTGCTTCGAAGAGGGCGTCGCGGCACAGCACCCGGTCGTGCTCGACCGCCCGTTCTTCGCGCAATTCCCGCAGCACTATCGGGTGGTCGATGTGGCCGCGCGATCGCTGTAGCGCGGGCTGTCGCCGCGCCGGGCTCGGACTGCCGCTCATTGACCGCCCGCGCTGCCAGCACGTCGTCCGTCTGCCCCAGTCCGACGCTGCGATCCGGCCCATGCCATATCAAGCACTTAGCGCTAACCGAGACCACTAACACAGCGGGGTCTTAGAGCCTAATCGGACATACGGCGCATCGGAGGGCCGCCGAGGCTGCCCGTGGCCGATGTCCTCCGCGCCCGATGCCCGATGGCCCTGAGCTTCTGGAGCCGCGCCCGCTGGATGAGATCTATTGGCGTGACGCTCCGGTTGCCCGCCGCAGCTATCCGGCCAGTGTCGCATCGTATTAGCCTTTTCCCGACAAATCGTGGGGGAGAAGGTATGCCATACGTCAAAAGCCACGGCGTCGAAATCCATTACGAGGTTGAGGGAGAAGGATCTCCCCTGATCTTGCAGCATGGGTTCACCGATGATCTCAACGTATGGAAAGACAGGGGCTATACCGATGCCCTGCGTCCCGGAAGGCGTCTTATCCTCATCAATGCGCGCGGCCATGGGCAAAGCGAGAAACCCCACGAACCGAAAGCCTATGCGCCGGAACTCCACGTGGCGGATGTGCTGGCAGTGCTGGATGATCTCGGACTACAGGCGGCGAGCTTCTATGGGTATTCGATGGGTGGCGGGATCGGGTTTGCGCTCGCCAAGCATGCGCCGGAGAGATTCGCGTCGATGATTCTTGGTGGGGCACATACCAACCCGCTGCCGCCCGCGCCGAGCGATCCTCTTATCGAGATGCTTCGACAAGGGCCGGAGGCACTGCTGGGGGTCTATGAAGGGTTCGTCACGCCCGAAAAGAAAGCCCGCCTGCTGGCGAGCGATATGACGGCGCTCATCGCCTGGCGCACCAACAGGATCGCCACCTTCGCGTTTCCGGAGATCGTCGAGACGATGCCCATGCCATGCCTGCTCTATGCCGGCAGCGTAGATCCGATCCACGACACGGTACGGGAAACTGCGGCCAAAATGCCCAACGCCGAGTTCTACTCAGTGCCTGGCCAGACACACGTTCAGACACAGTATCGGAGCGAGCTTGTGCTCCCCAAGGTCCAGGAGTTCCTTGCTCGAACTAACTGATGGACATGATCGCCCCATCACGAGGCGGATCTGACTAAGCGCGGCATCGGCCTGATGGTCATGTCCATGGGCGGCGAGCGGTTGGACACCCGCAACCCGACCAGCAAGCTCATGCTGACGATCTTAGCGGCGTCGCGACGTGGGAGCGCGAGATCATGCTGGAGCGCCAGCGCTAGGCATCGCCAAGGCGAAGGCCGCCGGCAGGTACAAAAGGGCGCCCGAGCTCAGGCAACTGAGGGCCGAGTCGGGTCCCGCGGCGATCGCGAAGCGTCTCGGCGTCGCCGACGCTTGTCGCTGGTTCGACGCGGCAGCTTCAGTGGACCGCGACGAATGCGAGACCGTGCTTGGCAGCGATCTCGACCGCTGTCTCGACATCACCGGCCATTACCAGAGGCGCCCCGTCGGCACCGTGGAGTACGAAGGCCAACTCGCCATCGCACATGCCTGATCTCAGATAAACAACTTGCCGTCTGCCAAGATGCCGCAACTGCTCAGGCGTCATCTGGCGCAGCGCTGTGGTCCTCGAATCTCGGGCGGCGCTTCTCATCTTGCCGGGTTCGCCGATTGGATGCGTGTTCATGGTCACTCGCTCTCAAGCGACCAGCGGCAGCAGGGCCGCCCATATGGCCAGCAACCCAAAGGCAATCCCAGTCGCCGTGAGGTATGCACGCATCGTGCGCTCTCCGCCTCGACTGGGGTTAGAATGGCGACCGCGCGTCCATGCCGCTGTGACCTAGTGAACAGCCTGACAACTATTTTACGGTCGGCTATTCGATCTGCGAGCTTTACCCAGGCGCGAGCTGGAACGACCAGGCGCCGCATCGCCGCCAGGTCGAACCGGCTCCGACCCCTCCATCCTCGGTCACCTCGACCGCTCGGTCGGCCCAGCGGCGCGGCGATGTACGTGCGCAATGCGGTGAAAGAATTTACAGCCTGGCCCCTCGTCTGACCGCAAAGGGGGGCGGGGGGTGCCGGGGGGGGCTTAAACCAGATCCTCGAAAATCTTGCGAGCGAGCCTACGGCAAAGTGTGGGAGCAGCGCCCAGAAGAACAGCAGCGGACGACGATCGATCTGACAGCCCTGAGCGAGGCCGAGTTGAAAATCCTGGTCGATCTAGCGCAGTCGGGCCGGTTGCGCGCAGACCGTCTGATGACGCGAGCGATGTGCCAGTGATCGACGTGAAGCCCGAGTAGGCCATGCTGTACGAGATGACCACCGAAACCGGGCACACAGCGCTAGCACAGCGCTATGCCAGGCAAATGGCGGAGTACTTCGACTACGCCATCGATAAGCCCGCAACACAGGCGTCGGCCTCCGAGCTTATCGTTCCTCCAGTGGGATCTCCTTCAGATACCGGACGAAGAACCGAGCTGCGTGTTGCCACGCCTCGTCCGTGTCTCCCCGAAAGCTGATTGTCCGGTCGAATACGATCCGACCGGATTTCACATCAATGACACGCAGAGAGAGGCTGCCGATCAACGTGCTGACCTTATCAACCCGTCCCACCAACACGCGATCTACGTGAAGCAGCCTGCCGAGGTCCCGTTCGCAACCATTGCATTCTGCCAGGGGTTGTGTCGATCGAGTCGCCGCGATCGCGGCGCCAATCGGCATCGGGTCGATGATCGAATAGACCTGATCCTCCGCCAGTGCGTTCGATAGATTCGCCGCCAGCACCTTCAGCCGATCCTCATGCTCCTTCGCGCGCGACGGCGTCTCACCTGACGTGTCCACCATGTCGAGCGGGAGAACGAGCAGGGTCGCCAGGGGTTCTGCGCGCGCAGACATCGCCGCGAGCATGGCAATGGCAATGAACGCCACGCTTGTCACCTTGAACATGGAATGCTCCTGTGACAGCGCACAGAGGTACACGCCTGTAGTTGCTCACAGCCTGTTGTCCACTTGGTGACGTTCGGCTGAGGTAAGTGCAAAGTCATGCCGCTAACCGTTCATCAAAACCGCGCGCCCACATTGGTAGACTTCGGCTGGCAGATGGCGTACCGCCTCGGGTTCCCGATGGCCCGTGTCGTATGGTGGTTGCGCCAGAACGACCACGAAGGGGCGCTGGTGGCGCTCTACGTAGGTCAGAGGCTGCTGTTGCTACGCTCGTCGTACAGGAATGCCTGGAACTTTCCTGGTGGCACAGTCCGACATGGAGAGACGCCCGAGGCAGCCGCCCTGCGGGAGCTTGCGGAGGAGATTGGATTGCCAGCGTGTCAGCTCCGGCTGGCTGGAACGGTCTGCGGCAGATGGGACGGTCGGAGGGACAGGGTCCATCTCTTCGAGCTGCGCCTAGACGAATTGCCTATGCTGCGCCTCGATAATCGCGAGATCATCGGGGCGCAACTGGTCGCGCCGAACGAGTTGCCCGATATGAAACTGACGGGACCCGTAGCGGCCTATCTCAGTACGCGCGTATAGATCAGGCTGCCGATCTGAGCAGTCTACCGCGCAGTCGTAGTTGGGGTCACCTGCCGATTTGTTCAAAACTGCACGCTAAGCCGCCAAGCGCGCGAACGTAGCCTGAACATCTCGTAGGGGCCGAAACGAGGCAGCGGGATCGGGCACGGTCCAAACATAATCGCCG
>JANWJK010000071.1 GCA_025452005.1 Acetobacteraceae bacterium
ACCATCACCTACCGCAGCGCGAGCCCAAAGCTGGCGCACGACGTGGTGCAGACACTGCTGTCGATCTTCGTCGAAAGTGCCACGGGATCCAACCGCACCGACATGGAGAATGCGAAGCGCTTCCTCGAGCACCAGATTTCCTCCTACGAGCAGCAGTTGCGGGCAGCCGAAAAGCGCCGTGCCGACTTCCGCTTCAAGTATGTCGATATCTTGCCGGCCGACCTCAATCCGGACCGTCCGTACAACTCGGCGACGGAGGGGGCGCGCAACAACCTGCGCGAAATGGACGGCAGATTGCAGGACGCGCTGATCAAGCGTGACACGCTCCGCGACGAACTGTCGAAGGCGCCAGCGATGCTGGTGGCCGAGGACAACTCCCGTATTCAGGGTCAGGTGAGGACCAAGATGCAGGAGGCCCAGGAGCAGCTCAAGATGCTCCTGCTCAGGGACACCGAACAGCACCCCGACGTGATCGCACAGAAGAAGCTGATCGAGGCGCTGAGGGCGTCGCGCGAAGGGTCCGCACCGGCGGGCGGCGCGACCGGCAAGGGCGACGGCGCGGTCGACGGTGGAAAGCGCTCGGTGTCCAACCCGGTCTACGAGCAGCTCAAGGTGCGATTGGTCGAGGCCGATACCGCCGTTGCCTCGCTGCAGCGCCAGCGTGCAGTTGAGGCCGAGTTGGTAGAGCGTCTGGACAAGATTCAGCGCGAGCAGCCCGGGCTGTTGGCCGAGTACCAGAACATGGACCGCGACTACGGCGTGCTGCGCAAGAATTACGAGGAACTGCTCGGTCGCCTGCAGTCGGCCAACCTGGCACAGGCTGCCGATACGCAGGCTGACAAGGTGAAGCTGCAGATCGTCGATCCGCCCGAGACGCCGCGGTTGCCGGCTGCGCCGAACCGGCTGTTGCTGGTGTCCGGCGTCCTGCTCGCCGGGATTGGCGGCGGCATTGCCTTTACCGTCCTGCTGGGGCAGCTCGACCGATCGTTCTCGACGGTGGATCAACTCCGCAATCTTGGCCTGCCGGTGCTCGGTGGCATCTCGATCTTGGGTCAGCCGCCCTTCGTGCACCGCCTGCTTGTCGCTGCCCGTTTCAGTGCGGCTGTCGTCGCATTGGTCGGCTTGTATGGGGGATTGATGGTGCATATCCTGCGTTCGGCGGCGCTGATCTAGATGATTGGCCCCAAGTCTGCGCATCTGGTCGAACGGGCGGCAGAGCGCCTGCTGCAGGCAGGCGTGCTGGAAGGTTCCGCGGCGCAACTGCTGGAACCGGATCGCCTGCGTCCGCCGTCACCCGTGCCGCCGCCCGCTCGGCAGATCGGCACTGAGCCGCCGCCCGCGCCGGCGACCGCACCATCCGTGTCTCCGGTCGACCTGCTGATGCCCGACCGGGCGCCCGTCGAGGTGGAGGAGCCGGTCCAGCGACCCGAGCCTTCGCCGCGCCCGATTATCGAAATGGCCGCGCTGGAGCGCGCCGGTATGTTCGATTGGTCGCGGGGACGGAGCCGCATTTCCGAGGAGTTCCGCCTGGCACAACGCCAGTTGCTTCGCGCGGCGTTCACGCCTACGGCCGAGGCGGGCGTTTCCAACCTGGTGATGGTGACCAGCGCCAGGCCAGGCGAGGGAAAGACCTTCACCGCGGTGAACCTCGCTGGCAGTGTGGCCCTGCAGGGCGATCATCACGTGCTGCTGATCGACAGCGACTCAAAGCGGGATTCGATCTGCCAGGCACTTGGCCTGGCAGATGCCCCTGGAGTGCTCGACCTTGCCGCCAACCCGAACCTCGATCCCAACGAGGTGATCCTTAGGACGGAGATCGAGCACCTGTCGCTATTGCCGGTCGGCCAGGAGCGCGGACGAAGCTCCGAGCTGTTCGCCAGCCGCGACATGACGCAGTTGATCCAGCGTCTCGGCCGGCGCTACTCAGATCGACTGCTTGTTCTGGACGCCGCCCCGTGTCTCTCGACCAGCGATCCGGCCGCGCTGGCGCCCGTCGTCGGCCAGGTCCTGTTCGTCGTCGAGGCCGAACGGACTCAGCGTGAAGAAGTGGAGGCGGCGCTCGACCTGATCCAGGCCTGCCCGCTGATCATGCTCCTGCTGAACAAGGTTCAGGTGACAAATCGCTACACATTCGGAGCCTATTCCAACTACTACTCATCCTGATCTTGCGCCGACGCGGCGGGGTAGGGACTATGGCGACGTGATAGTCCCGCTCGGCATCCCGGCGCGTGTGACGTGGGCAATTGCGGCCGGCTGCCTGCTGAGCGCCCGCATGGCGCTGGCGTTCCCGGCGTCGGATCCGACCAGCCCGTCGGCCGTGACCACGGCGCCACCGCCAAGCGAATCCGACCTGCGCCATCAGTTGCAGATGCAATCCGGCTTCGGCGCCGCCTCCAGTGGAGGTGGGTGGACATTCACGCCCATGCTGAGCCTGCAGGAAGCATGGACCGACAACATCCTTAACACCACGAACAACCGTCGCTGGGACGTCCTTACGCTTTTCACTCCCAGCATCGCGGTCACCGGCGATGTTCCCAACGCGCAGGTCCGATTTCAATATGGACCGCAATTCCGTCTGGCGGCCAGGACGCCGCAGGAGAACGGCGTCACCAACCAGTTGGTCGGAACCGGACTGTTCACCATCGTGCAGGACGAGTTCTACGTGGATGCGAGAGCGTTCGCCGGCGGCTCTCCCTTGGGTGGCGGATTCGGTGCGCTGGGCCCCGGCGTCACGCCGAACTTCGGCGGTCTCTCCACCTCCAACCCGCTGGGCACAACGGGGCTCTCCAATCAGAACCAGGTGCAGACCACCAGCGTTTCGGTTGCGCCCTACTGGCTGCATCGCTTCGGTGACACCGGCACGGCTAAGATTGGCTACCAGATCAACGAATCGAGCTTTTCCCAGGGCAATACGTATGTCCCGATATTCTTCCCGACCGGCCATAACACTGGTTACAACGTCACCAACGAGGGGGTCGCGCAGTTCGAGACCGGCGATCGCTTCGCGCCCTTCCGCAACCTCACCATTGCGGATGCCCAGATCGGCAACGGCAATTTTCAAGGCAATTCGCAACAGTACACCGTGATCAACCAGCTTGGGTACCTGGTGAACCGGGATATCACCGTCTTCGGCCAGCTCGGTTACGAGAGCCTCCGTTTCGACGGCATACCTCCGACACGCATCAATGACGTGATCTGGGGGGTGGGCACCACCTGGACACCGAACGCCGACAGCCAGATCACCGTCACCTTCGGCCACCGGTATGGTGAGAACAACTTTGGATTCAATGGTTCATACGCACTGACGGCGCGTACGCGGATCAGCGCATACTATACGACCGGGATACAGAACGACCTGCAAGGCCTCCAGGGCCAGTTGGATCTCGCCTCCCTCACGACCACCGGTCAGACGGTGGACAGCCAAACCGGCGCACCTCTGTTCATCGGAAATGGCGGGCTGGGCTTCCAGTCCGGTCTGTTTCGGACCAAGTCGTTCACCGCGAGTGTCAACACGACGCTCGATCGTGACCAGTTCGGCCTCTCGCTGCAGATTTCGCAAAGCACCACGCTCGCATTGGCGCCGCTCGGTTCCGTTGTCATTGTGAATGTTCCTACCGCACCCGTGGGTTCCACCAGCACTGCGAAGTCGATATACGGGACGTGGTTGCATCAGATCAGCGATGACCTGACGCTCAGCAGTTCCGCCTCATTCAGCTCAAGCCATTTCGGGGGCAGCAGCGGCAATCAGCAGTCTTGGGCCGTCAGCATCGGCATGCAGTATCTGATCAGCCAGACGTTGGCGGCCACGGCGAGCTATTCGTTCTTCGACTATCTTACCTCAGCACAAAACATATTGATCTTTAATAGATCGGGACAAAATCAAAGCTACTATCAAAACCTTGTCCTCGTCGGCCTGACAAAGCAATTCTGAAGCGGTACCGTGTACGAGAAATATTACAACTTATCCGGCATTCCCTTTCAACTCACGCCTGACAGCCGGTTCTTCTTCGGCTCGAGTGGCCATAGCCGCGCGATCGCGCATCTGGTCTATGGTCTGGCACAGGAGGAAGGCTTCATCGTGGTCACCGGCGAGGTCGGCGCCGGCAAGACCACGCTGGTCGAACAGCTCTGGTCGCAGCTCGACCGGCACAGCTACGTGATGGCGCGCATCGTCACCACGCGGGTCTCCGGCGACGACCTGCTGCGCCTCGCGGTGGCCAATTTCGGCGTGCCCGATGATGGCGGTGCCGACAAGGCCACGCTGTTGCGTCGCTTCGAACGCATGGCGCGCGATCAGCGTGCGGCCGGGCGGCGCTGCCTGCTGGTGGTGGACGAGGTACAGAACCTGCCCACGGCGGCACTCGAAGAGCTGCGTATGCTGTCCAACATCACGGTCGACGGTCGCGCCTCGGTGCAGACCATCCTGCTCGGTCAGCCGCAGTTCCGCGCCACGCTGGCAAATCCCGATCTCGAACAGCTTCGTCAGCGGGTTCTCGCCTCGTATCATCTGGGACCGCTCACCGAGGCAGAGACACGGGCGTATATCGAGCATCGGCTGAAACGTGTCGGATGGAGTGGCGATCCGTGCTGGGAGGACGCCGCCTTCACCTATATGTACCGCTACACCGATGGTATCCCGCGTCGCGTCAACACACTCTGCTCGCGCGTACTGCTGTATGGCGCGATCGAGCAGAGCCACACTATCAGCGGCACGATGGTCGAAACCACGGCCAATGAGCTGAACCAGGACCTGGGTGCCGGCCTTGCCCCGCCGCAGCCTGCCGCGGTTTCGATGTCTCCGCTTGCCATGTCGAACAACGACGCCCTGGTGCGGCGCGTCGAGGCGCTGGAGCAGACCTCGGCGCGGCAGGATCGCGTGTTCCGTCGCCTGATGGATCTGTTGAGCGCAGTGGCCGAACGATGAATACGCGCATACCGAATGCAATGACGGTCGATGTCGAGGATTATTTCCAGGTCCAGGCGTTTGCTGCATGCATCGACCGTACCGCGTGGCATCACATAGCGCCACGGGTCGAGGCGAACGTCGATCGCATCCTCGAACAGTTCGCGGCGGCGGGTGTCAGCGCCACCTTCTTCACCCTCGGGTGGATCGCCGAACGCCACAAGCCGATGGTCCGCCGCATTGTTGCCGCGGGGCACGAACTTGCCAGTCACGGCTACGACCACACCCGCGCCGATGCGCAGGATCCGGCAACATTCGGTGCCGATGTCAGCCGCACGCGACTGCTACTCGAAGACATCGGTGGCGCGCCGGTGCGCGGCTACCGTGCCGCCACTTTCTCGATAGGCACGCGCAACCCTTGGGCATTCCGCCTGTTGGAGAACGCAGGCTACACCTACAGTTCCAGCGTCAATCCGATCAGGCACGACCTGTACGGCATGCCCGACGCGCCGCGCGTTCCGTTCCGTCCCGACGGCGGTGGGCTGTGGGAGATTCCGATGACCACATTGCGGGCGTTCGGCCGCAACTGGCCTTGCTCCGGAGGCGGCTATTTCCGTCTGCTGCCCTACAGCGCATTTCGTCAGGGCCTCACGCTGGTGAATCGACGCGAGCGGCGCCCCGGCATTTTCTATTTCCATCCCTGGGAGATCGATCCCGGCCAGCCTCGCGTCGCCGACTGCGGCTGGAAGTCGCGTTTTCGCCACTACACCAACCTTTCGCGTATGACGGCACGCCTCGATCGGCTGCTGCGCGATTTCGCGTGGGACCGCATGGACCGCGTCTTTGCCGACAAGACCTGAAGCGTCCCCATGGCGCTTCGACTGCGACCGCTCGACGACGCCAGCGCTCCGGCCTGGGACGCCTTCGTCGCGGCAATGCCTGGCGGCACCTTCTTCCATCGCGCCGCCTGGTCGCGCGTCATCGAGAAGGCGTTCGGCCACCGTTGCCATCACACGCTGGCCGAGCAGGATGGCGCGATCGTTGGCGTGCTGCCGCTGGCTCATGTCCGCACCAGGCTGTTCGGCAACACGCTGATATCCACGCCGTTCTGCGTCTATGGTGGCGCGCTGGCCGCCGACCGCGAAACAGCCGCGGCGCTGGAGGCGCACGCCGATGCATTGCGGGAGAAGCTGGGCGCCTCCTGCCTGGAACTGCGCGAGCGACAGAATGTGGATTGCGACTGGCCCGCGCGCTCCGACCTTTATGTCACGTTCCGGAAACCGATCGCGGGCGATGACGACAGAAACATGAAGGCGATTCCGCGCAAGCAGCGTGCCATGGTGCGCAAGGGCATCCAGAATGGGCTCGTCTCGGTGTGCAACCGCGACCTGGCCGTGCTGCATCGCGT
>JANWJK010000072.1 GCA_025452005.1 Acetobacteraceae bacterium
ACTCCCCCTCCCCTTGCGGGAGGGGGTCGGGGGGAGGGGGCCTAGATGCACCCCGAAGAAGTCATCGCGGCACTGCGCTTCGAGCCGCTGCTGCCGCTCTGGCTCATCGCGACGCTCGGCGTGACTGCGCTGCTGACGGTGGGGCTCGCCGCGTTCCGGCGCGCACGGGGCACACTGTGGCGTCTCGCCGCGTTCGCCGTGCTGTTGCTGTGGCTCGCCGGGCCGCGGGTGGTTCAGGAAAGCCGCGACAACCTCCCCGACATAGGCCTCCTGGTGGTCGATCAAAGCGCCTCGATGCAGGTCGGCGAACGTGCACGCCTTGCCGAGCAGGCGCGAGCGGCGCTCACCCAGCAGGCGGCGAAACTGCCGGACCTCGAGCTGCGGACCGTGACCGTGCCCGAGAGCGGCGACGCCGGTACGCGGCTGTTCGGTGCCATCGACCGGGCGCTGGCGGACATTCCCCGTTCGCGGCTGGCCGGGACGATCGCCGTCACCGACGGACAGGTGCACGACATCCCCGACGCCGCACCGGGCGGTGCGCCGCTCAACCTGCTGATCCCGGCGAAGGGCGAGGAGACCGACCGCCGCCTGCGCGTGATCGAGGCGCCCAGCTACGGCATCGTCGGCAAGACGGTCACGTTGCGCGTGGCGATCGAGGATCTCGGGGTGCCGCACCCCGTCGCCTCGGCCAACCTGACGGTCCGCCGCGATGGCGAGCCGCCGCGGGTGCAGAACGTGCCGATCGGTGCGGAGCAGCGCATCGAGCTGCCGATCACCCGTGCCGGTCCCACCGTGGTGGAACTGTCGGCGACACCGCTCGCCGGCGAAGTCTCCACGATCAACAATCGCGCGGTCGTCGAGATCAACGGCGTGCGTGACCGGCTGCGGGTGCTGCTGATTTCCGGCGAACCGCATCCCGGCGAACGCACTTGGCGGCGTCTCCTGAAGGCAGACCCATCCGTCGACCTGGTGCATTTCACCATCCTCCGCCCACCCGAGAAGGACGACCTGACGCCGCTCAACGAGCTGGCGCTGATCGCCTTTCCTGTGCGCGAGCTGTTCCTCGACAAGATCAACGAGTTCGACCTGATCATCCTGGACCGCTTCCAGAACCGCGGCCTGCTGCCGATGCCGTATATCGGCAACATCGCCGAGCACGTGCGGGCCGGCGGAGCGTTGCTGCTGAGCGTGGGGCCGGAGTTCTCCGGCTCGAGCAGTCTTGCCGCGACGCCGATCGGCCAGGTGCTGCCCGGCGTCCCTGCGTCGTTGAGTGCCGTGATCGAGGGCGAGTTCCGCCCCCGCGTCACCGATCTGGGTCAGCGCCATCCGGTCACCGAGGGGCTGAGCGGCGCCAACCCATCCGGCAATCTCGACGCGGTCGCCCGGTGGGGGTCCTGGTACCGCCGCATCCAGCCGGCCGATGTGCGCGGCGAGGTGTTGCTGGGCACTCGGGACAGCCAGCCTCTGCTGCTGCTGGACCGAGTCGGCAAAGGCCGCGTCGCGCTGCTGCTGTCGGATCAGATCTGGCTGTGGTCGCGCGGCCATCAGGGCGGTGGGCCGCAGGCCGAGTTGCTGCGCCGCGTGGCCCATTGGCTGATGCAGGAGCCGGAGCTCGAGGAGAACGCGCTGACCGCGCACGTCGCCGACGGACGGCTTTCGATCCAACGCCGATCGACCGATCCGGCGCCGCCCGGTCAGGTAACGGTAACCGATCCGGACGGCAAGCCCGCGATCTTGGATCTGACGGCAGTAAGTCCTGGCAAGGGCATCGCCTCGCTGCCGGCGACCACACCGGGCGTCTGGCAGGTGGGCGACGGTAGCCGCACCGCCTACGCCGCCGCGGGCGCCGCCAATCCACCGGAACTCGCCGACCTGCGCGCGACGGCGACCTTGCTGCGCAAGCTGGTGCGGGCATCGGGCGGTGGTGTGCACTTCATCGCGACAGGCGCCTCCGGAGCGCCGCCGGACGTACCCGACCTGCGGCGGACGGAGCCCGACCGGTCCGCGGCCGGCAGTTCCTGGATCGGGCTGGAGCGGCGGCACGATCACGTGGTGACCGGAATCGCCTCGCTGGCGCTGCTGCCGGCGTGGATCGCATTGCCGCTGATGCTCGGGCTGATGGTGCTGGCGTGGCGGCGGGAAGGGACGTGAGGTGGCATTGCCTCACATCGCCACCGCGGCAACGTCCAGCGCGCCGCGCCAGGTCATCTTGATGGCGATATATAGGACCACCGCCAGCCCGACATAGGCGATCCATCGGAAACGCTCGAGCAACCGGGCAATCCCCGCTGCCGCGGCGCCCATCAGCAGCACGGAGATCACCAGCCCCGCCACCATGATCGCCGGATGATCCAAGGCCACGCCGGCGATGGCGAGCACATTATCGAGCGACATAGACACGTCGGCGACGATGATCTGCCACAGTGCTCGGCTGATCGTCTTGGTCTCATCCGGCAGCAGCCCCGCGGCGGCGCCAGGCTCGGCGGTGCGGCGCAGCTCGCGCCATAGTTTCCAGGCAACCCACAGCAGAAGCACGCCACCCGCCAGCAGCAGGCCGAGGATCTTCAGCAGCGTCGTCGCCACGATGGCAAAGCCGATGCGCAGCAGGGTCGCCATGGCAATGCCAAGGAGCAACACGTTGAACCGGTCCTTCGCCGCAAGGCCGACCGCTGCCATGCCGATGACCACCGCGTTGTCGGCGGACAGCACGACATTGACGAACACGACCTGGCCGAGCGCGAACAGGGCCTCGATGCCGTCTTGACCGATGAACGATTCCACGGTCGGTCGGTGCCCGTGCTACTTCGGTGTCGTAGGCAGGATCACCAGCGGCGGCGGTTCATCGGAGGCCGGTGACTGGATGTCGATCCTGATCTTGCTGGGATCGATCGTCGACGGCGCACTCAGCAGGCCGGTCACGAGCACCGGGAAGGCGATCACCAGCGCCACCATGATGAGCTGTAGCCCGACCCACGGCAGCGCGCCCCAGTAGATGTCCGCGCTGCTCACCGAGCGCGGGGCCACACCGCGCAGATAGAACAGCGCGAAGCCGAACGGCGGGTGCATGAAGGACGTCTGCATGTTGACGCACAGCATCACGCCGAACCAGATCAGCGCGGCGTCGGCGCCCACGATCGGGGTCAGGATCTTCTGCGCGGCCGGAGCGATCATCGGCAGGATGATGAAGGCGATCTCGAAGAAGTCCAGGAAGAATGCCAGGAAGAAGATGAACAGATTGATAAATGCAAGGAAGCCCCACGCGCCGCCGGGCAGCGACGACAGCAGATGCTCGAGCCAGCGGCTGCCATCGACACCGAGGAACACGATCGAGAAGCACGTAGATCCGATCAGGATGAACGTCACCATGGCGGTGATGCGCATGGTGGTCTGGTGGCCCTGCTTGATGAGATCGCGAAGGTCGGAGATGCGCACGGCCTCCAAGCAGAGCCAGACGACAGCGAAATAGAGCACCGACATGGCGAGGCGGAACAGGATCGGGGACAGGCCGAACAGTCCGTCGACGAGCGCGACGCCGGTCGCGACGATGCCCAGCAGGAACACCTTCTTGCCGGTCCGGCTGAACTGCGGGTGGTGGATCACCGCGAGCACGATGGCACCGACCGCGCCCATCGCACCGGCCTCGGTCGGCGTGGTGAGCCCGAGCATCATGGTACCAAGTACGACGAAGATCAGTACCGCTGATGGAACGATGCCCATCAGGCACTTCTTCCACAGCACCCAGCCGGCCAGCGTTCGCGCCTCCTTCGGCACCGCCGGCACCCATTCGGGTTTGAAGATGGAAAGTGCGAATGTGTACAGCGCGAACAGCGCGATCTGAATGACCGATGGTCCCCAGGCGCCGAGATACATATCGCCCACCGACTTGCCGAGTTGGTCGGCCAGCACGATCAGTACCAGTGACGGCGGCACAAGCTGCGTGATGGTGCCGGAAGCGGCGAGCACACCGGTGGTATAACGGATATTGTATTTGTAGCGGATCATCACCGGCATCGAGATCAGCGCCATGGCGATGACCTGGGCGGCGACCGTGCCGGTGATCGCACCCAGTATGAACCCGACGATGATGACCGAGTAGCCGAGCCCGCCACGGATCGGGCCGAACAACTGACCCATCGAATCCAGCATGTCCTCGGCCAGACCGCAGCGTTCCAGGATCGAACCCATGAAGGTGAAGAACGGCACCGCGAGCAACAGGTCGTTCGAGAGCACGTTGCCGAACACGCGCCCGGGAATGGCCTGGAGATAGGCGACGGTGAAGAAGCCGTGCTCGATTGCGACGAACCCGAAGGCTATCCCGAGTGCGGCGAGCGAGAACGCCGCCGGGTAGCCCACCAGCATGAACAGCACGAGGCCGCCGAACATCAGCGGAGGCATCGAAGAAAGGGTGATCATGGACCGCGACGACCGGAGTGCGGCTTCACTGCATCGGTCTCTCGTACTTGGCATCGATCAGCACGTAGCCGCGCAGCGCCGCGACACGCTTGATGACCTCGGAGAATCCTTGCAGCGCAATCAGCGAGTAGCCGACCGGCAATATCAGCTTGACCGGCCAGCGCAGCAGGCCTCCCGCGTTGCTCGACCATTCGTTCACCGCGAAGGACTGCGCAAAGAACGGCCAGGACAGCACGGCGAGCAGCACACATACGGGGATCAGGAAAACGACGCCACCGATCAGGTCCAGCCAGAGCTGGCCGCGTTCGCTCAGATAAAGGTAGAAGATCTCCACCCGCACATGCTCATTGCGCCGCAACGTGTAGGACGCACCGAGCATGACCAGAGCAGCGAACATGTACCACTGGACCTCGAGCCAGCCGTTCGAGCTGTAGCCGTAGGCGTAGCGTACCATCGCATTGCCGGCGCTGACGAGACAGGACAGCAGCACGAGCAAATTGGCCAGTCTGCCAAGCAGCTCATTCACGCGATCGATGGCACCGCTGACGCGCAGCCAGACGTCCACCCGCGGTCAGCCCTTGCGCGCCACCTCGGCGGCATTCTGGGTATAGACGAAGTTCTCGAATGTATTCTCGGCGACACGGAACCAAAGGTACTCTTCCTCGCGGAATGCCTTCCACGCGTCATAGACTTTCTTGAACTTCGGGTTCTTGCCGGCGATCTCGTCATAGACTTCGAACGAGGCCTTGTACGCAGCCTGCATGATCTCGCGGGAGAACGGCCGCAGCACTGCGCCGTTGGCCACCAGTCGCCGCAGAGCGCCTGGATTCTCGGCATCGTATTTCGCCTGCATCCAATTGTTCGTATCGGCACAGGCGGATTCGAACACCGCCTTATAAGCCGCCGGCAACTGCGCCCAGTGATCGCGGTTCACATACTGCCAGAGCTGAGCATTCCCTTCCCACCAACCAGGGTAATAGTAGTATTTCGCGATCTTGTAGAAGCCGAGACGCTCATCGTCGTACGGACCAACCCATTCGGCCGCGTCGATCGTGCCCTTCTCCAGCGCCGGATAGATGTCGCCGCCGCCGATCTGCTGCGGCACGCCGCCGAGCTTCGCGATGACCTGGCCCGCCAGGCCGGCGATGCGGAACTTCAGACCCTTGATGTCTTCGGGCGATTTCAGCTCCAGGCGGAACCAGCCGCCCATCTGCGCGCCGGTGTTGCCGGCGATGAAGCCGATGGCGTTGTAGTTCTTCGTGAAGTCGTTCATCAGCTCCATGCCGCCACCTTGCAGGATCCACGCCTGCTGTTGGCGCGAATTGAAGCCGAACGGCACGGTGCAGGCGAAGCCGAATGTGGGGTCCTTGCCGACATAGTAATACGGCGCGGTCTGGCCGCATTCGACGGTGCCGTTCTGCACCGCATCGAGCACCTGCAGCGGCGGAACGATCTCGCCGCCGGCGAACGGCTGGATCTGGAATCTGTTGTCGGTGGCCGCGGCAATTCGCTTGCACATGTATTCGGCGCCGCCATACAGCGTCGGCAGACTCTTGGGAAAGCTCGACGCCAGCCGCCATTTGATCTCCGGCATGCTTTGGGCGATGGCAGGCATCGGCAGCACCGAGGCGGCTGCGCCCAGCGCGGCGCCACCGAGGGCGGTCGCGGTCACGAAACGGCGTCGTTGCATCTGGACACCTCCCCTTTGGCCGCGGAGCAGGCCCTGCGCGGTGACTCGCCTAATAGCATACCCCCGCGCATCGCCAAGGCGTCGCCGATGGCAACCTGCCGTTAATTCACCCAGGCGGATACTGCGGCTTCCGTCATGGCGAAGGAGGGTGGTGCGTGGATGCCACCGAACGGCTGGCTCGGTTGCAAGCCGCATTGACCCGGCTGGAGAATGATCAAAGTCGTCAGGCCGAGCGCATCTGCCGCCAACTGCTCGACCGCGACGGCGCGGACATCGAGGCGCTGCTGCTGCTGGGACTCGCCGCCGGCGCGCGCGGCAACACTGACATGGCGACGCCGATCCTCAACCGCGTCGCGCGTGCGCGGCGCTCGAATGCTCATCCGTGCAGCGATCTTGCTCGAATGTTGGTCGCGCGAGGGCAGGCGTCGCTCGTCGAGCCACAATATCGGGCGTGCCTGGCGCTGACCCCGGACGATGCGCGGCTGCGCTACGGCTTGGCCGAGTTCCTGCGCGACCGCGGCGACGGGGAGGCGTCGGTCGCAGTACTGGAACCTCTTCTGTCGGCGCAGCCCGATAGCGCAGAGGCACATGACCAGATGGGGATGGCACTGGCCGAGGCCGGGCGATTTGCCGAAGCTGCCGAGAGGTTCCGCGAGGCGGTCGCTCTCGACCCGGCGCAGGCGGTGTTCCGGGCGAATCTCGCCATGATGCTGAAGATCGAGGGTCAGCTCGACGCGGCGCTGAGGGTGTACGACGAGGCGCTGGCATGTGCGCCTGACGATCGGCGGATCAGGTTGAACCGGGCCGTGGCCCGACTGCACGCCGGGCGATTTGCCGAGGCGTGGCAGGACGCGGACGGGAGTCTCGCCGGTCCAGGACACGGCATGTTGCCACCGGAGAGGCTGCTGCCGCGGCTTTCGTGCCTGCCGGACCTCACCGGACGCACGGTGCTGGTGGTGCAGGAGGAAGGCCTCGGCGACACGCTCCAGTTCCTTCGCTATCTGCCGCTGCTCGCCGCGCGTGGTGCACATGTCGTCGTCGCGGTGCCGCCGGCGCTGACGCGGCTGATGCGAACCGTTCCAGGAATCGACCAGGTGCCGGACGGCAGCGCGCCAGTGCCGGAGCACGACTTCCATTGTTCGTTCAACAGCCTGCCCCTCGCCTTCGAGACCACGCTCGAGACCATCCCGCGCGACGTGCCGTATCTCGCGGCGGATCCCGAACTGACGCGCCAATGGGGGCAACGGTTGCCGGCCGGTGACGCATTACGCGTTGGGCTCTGCTGGGCCGGCCAGGCGCGGCCGTGGCTGGCTGGGTTCGTCGGCCTCGATCGTCGGCGCAGCACCAGCCTTGCGACCATGGCCCCGCTCGCTGCCATCCCGCACGTGCGCTTTGTCAGTCTGCAAAAGGGGTCGACCGCGGTGGAGGTGCACGCGCCCGGGCTCGAACTGCTCGACCTGATGGAAGAC
>JANWJK010000073.1 GCA_025452005.1 Acetobacteraceae bacterium
ACCACGCGCTGTGGACGGCCGAGCACCATTTCCAGCGCGAAGGCTACGAGTGCCTGCCCAACCTGTTGCAGCTCAGCCTGTGGCTGGCGACGCAGACCAAGCGCATGAAGTTCGGCTGCGCCTTCAACGTGCTGCCGATGTGGCATCCGATCCGGCTGGCCGAGGACTACGCGATGGCCGACATCGTCACCGACGGCCGCGTCATCATGGGCGTCGGCCGCGGCTACCATACGCGCGAGGTGGAAACCTTCGGCGGCCCGCTGATCGACGCCGACAAGAACCGCGAATACTTCGAGGAGCAGCTCCAGCTCATGCTGGCCTGCTTCAACCAGGAGGAATTCGCCTTCAAGGGCAAGTATTTCACCTGTCCGCCCGAGGTGGAGTATCGCGGCTATACGCTCAAGGACATCACCATGGTGCCGCGGCCGAAGCACCTGCCGGTGGAGGTCTGGATGCCGGTCGCCTCCGGCAAGACCATCGACATGATGGCGAAATACGGCCTCAAGGCAATGGTGACGCTGAACGGCGAGAAGATCCTCGACGACGTGGTGTGCGCCTACCAGGACGCATGCGCGCGGCACGGGCAGCAGAAGAAGCTGGGCCAGGACATGATCTGGGGCACCGGCCTCTATCTTGCGGCCAGCCAGGAGGAGGCGATCCGCCGCGTCGAGCCCGCGCACGACGAGCGATACAAGTGGTTCGCGCCGTTCGGCTTCGTTCGCTACGCCGACGACCAGGGCCGCACCTGGGGCACGCCGGGTGCGCCCGCGAAGATCCCGTCACTGCGCGATGGCGTGGCGCAGAAGGCGTGGTTCTGCGGCCCGCCCGGTCAGGTGATCGACGGCATCAAGTCGATCGAGGCGAAGTATCCGGGCCTGGAGGATTACATGATCCACTGGGCCGAGGGCCTGTCGCCGGGTGAATTCGAGGAGCAGCTCCGCTGGTTCGCCCGCGACGTGATGCCGGCGTTCAGCGCAGGGTAGACGTGGTCACAAGATCTGAATGCGGGCGGCCGCATCGCGAACCTCAAGCTCAGCGGACGGAAAGTCAGTCACGGTAAAGGGACATGAAGTTCCGCGGAGCCTGGCCACGCCTGCGGCCTTGTCTTCATTCGAGCCAGCCAATTTCGCGGCCGCGACCTCCAACGAGTCGCGCCACAGCGACTCCATATCCAGTCTCGGCCGCATCGACGGACTGATCCGCCGGCGGAGGGTGACGTTCCTCGCCGTGACCTCGGCAATCCAGCCCCGCGCCGCGGGTGCGTCGGCATCGGCGGACAGGAGCACCAGATGGGCCAGGATATTTTCGATCAGACTCTCGACCGTGTGGAATTCGCTTCTCCCCACGTCCTCGATCTCCTCGATGACGTTGGCCAGATCGAGCTCGTTCGGCAGATCGCGACGGGATGCCAGGCTGCGCAGCGCCGCTGCCTGTTGTTCCGACCAGACCAGAATGTCTTCGTCATAAAGGCTGCGGTCGCCCATCGGCCCCTCCGTCGCACCGAATTGGTGCGCGCCGGCGGCCCGCGCAACCGCCCAACTCAGTCGTCGCGGTGCACCCGCTCCATGCGCTCGTGGCGCTCCTGCGCCTCGATCGACAGCGTGGCGATCGGGCGCGCCTCCAACCGGCGCAGGCCGATCGGTTCGCCGGTTTCCTCGCAGAACCCGTAGCTGCCGTTCTCGATGCGGATCAGGGCCTGGTCGATCTTCGATATCAGCTTGCGTGCCCTGTCGCGCGTGCGCAGCTCCAGCGCGCGATCCGTTTCCACGCTGGCCCGGTCGGTGATGTCGGCTTCGTGGATGCCACCTTCGGACAGGCTGGCCAGGGTTCCGTCCGCCTCCCTCAGCAGGTCGGTCCGCCATCGCAGCAGCTTCTGGCGGAAGTACTCCGCCTGGATGGGATTCATGAATTCCTCATCCTCGGCCGGTCGGTAGTCGGGGGGTAGGGTTATCATCATGGCGCGCCGGTCCTGCCTTTCGTCTCGCTGCGCTCCCGCCCTGGGCTTGTCGGAAGCCGCGGAAACCCCCCGGCCCGTCATGGATCGCAATTGCGCGGGCTTATAGCGATGGCCGATAGTTCCGCCAAGGGCGCGTGAACAAGCTTCAACAAGCTGACACGCAACAATTTTGCTGCCGCTCAGAGCTGCCGGCGCGCCAGCTCCACCCGTGCCCGCAGGACGATGGCCGAAATCATGGCGGCGAGCCGCCGGTCGGTCGCCTGCGGCACCGCGTCCGCCAGCTCCGCCAGATGCCGCAAGGCCGCCATGTCGTCGCTGCCCGCCAGCAGCGCGCGCTGCAACTCCGCCAAGACCGCGAGCAGGTCGTGGCCGTGCCGGCGCGCATCGCGGTCGGCCAGGGTCTCGCCGCCCAGCTCCTGCAAGGTCAGCATGGCACCGAGCGGCGTCGCATGAGACACGGCGGCGGCGGTGGCCTGGCCGGTGCCGGCGGGCTCGGGCGGCACGAAGAACCCCAATGTCGCCGCCGCCCGGCTCGCCGCGCGCGGTGCGGTCGGCCGGCCGACGCCCTGGATTTCGGTCATGCATCCGGCTCCTTTTGCTCGCCTTGCCTGCCGCCCGGCAGATCATGCCGGGCTCGCACGCCGCGAACCCGGCTGCCGGCGCTGGCCTGACCCTGGCACGTAACTTGCTGCCGGCATTGGCAGACTGGCGCAAAATCCTTTCGCAGCCGCTACTGCCGAGGTCTGTCGTGAGACCGCTTCTCTGCCTGCTGGCCCTGCTGCTCCCGCTGTACGATGCCTTGCCGGCTGGTGCCCAGGTGCGCATCAAGGACATCGCCGACGTAGAGGGCATCCGCGAGAACCAGCTCATCGGCTATGGTCTGATCGTCGGGCTGAACAATACCGGCGACAAACTGGACAATGCCGTGTTCACCCGCGAATCGCTGATCGGCATGCTCGAGCGTCTGGGCGTCAACACGCGCGACCAGGTGGCCAAGCTCTCCACCAAAAACATCGCCGCGGTTATGGTCACCGCCGAACTGCCCGCCTTCGCCCGCAGCGGCAGCCGGATCGACGTGGCCGTCTCCGCTCTCGGCGACGCCACCAACCTGACCGGCGGCACGCTGCTGGTCACGCCGCTGCTGGCCGCCGACGGCGAGGTCTATGCCGTGGCCCAGGGCGCGGTGTCCACCGGAGCGATCGCCGCTCGTGGTGCCGCCACCTCGGTGACCCGCGGCGTCCCCACCGCCGCGCGCATCGCCAACGGCGCCACGGTGGAGCGCGAGGTCGCCTATCGGATCGACAGGACCAATGCGGTTCGCCTCGGACTGCGCAACCCCGACCTGACCACCGCGCGGCGCATCGCCACCGCGATAAACCAGGTGCTCGGGCCCGTCGCCAAGGCGACCGATCCGCGCACGGTGGCGCTCGATCTTGCCAACCGCGACCCGATCGAGGCGCTTGCCACGATGGAGAACCTGCGCGTCGAACCCGACAACCGCGCCACCGTGGTGATAGAGGAAGCCAGCGGCACCATCGTGATGGGTGCCAATGTCCGCATCAGCACCGTGGCGATCGCCCAGGGCAATCTGACCATCCGCGTCACCGAGACGCCGGAGGTCAGCCAGCCCACCGCGTTCTCCGACGGCACCACCAAGGTCGTGCCACGCACCCAGGTGCAGGTGGACGACCAGCACGATCGCAAGCTCGGTATCCTTCAGGGCAGCGTGACGTTGCGCGACCTGGTGGCCGGCCTGAACGCGCTCGGCATCGGCCCGCGCGACCTGATCAGCATCCTCCAGTCGATCAAGTCTGCCGGCGCGTTGCAGGCCGATCTGCTGGTGCGCTGATGACCGGACAGATCCTGCCTGCCACCAGCACCTTGCCGCCGGCACAGACCGCCAGACTTTGGCAGGCAGCGCGCGACTTCGAGGCGATGGCGATCGGCCAGTTGCTACAGCCGATGTTCGAGACGATCGATGCGAAGCACTCGGCATTCGGTGGTGGCGAGGCGGAGGCCGCCTGGCGGCCGATGCTGGTCGACGCGATCGGCAGGCAGATGGCCGCGCATGGCGGCATTGGCCTGGCCGTGCCGGTGTTCAACGCCATGTTGCGCGCGCAGGAGCAGGAACGATGATCAATGACCCGATCGCCGCCGGAACCCGTCTTGCGGACACGCTGGAAGTCGAGAACGCCGCGCTTGCCGCGCTCGACCTGCCGCGTGCCGCAGGCATGCTGACCGACAAGCAGCAGGCGGTCGCCGAGTTTGCCGCGGCACAGACCATGCCGGCCGCGCGAGACGCCGCCGAACGCATGGCGCGGCGGCTACAGGCGCTCGCCATCGAGAACAAACGACTGCTGGAGCGCGCGATTGCCGCGCAGGGCCGGGTGATCAACGTCATCGCGCGTGCAGCGACCTCGGCGCCTGCCGGGTATGGCTCGGCACGCGGCCACCGGCCCGGGGCGTTCGCGCTTTCCGCGAAAGCCTGATACTTCCGGGGCATGACCGCGCTGGCCCCGGAGACATGGCGCCGCCTGCTGCGCCGCCCATCAGGCGATGCCGCGCTGTCGTCGCTCTACAGCCCGCTATGCGCGCCATCCACCGCCGCGGACGGCTGCTATGTCCTCGGCCGGATTGCGCAGTCGCTCGACGGCCGCATCGCCACCGCAAGCGGTGCCTCGCAATGGATCACCGGTCACGAGGACATCGTCCATACGCATCGCCTTCGCGCCCTGTTCGATGCCGTCGTGATCGGCGCCGGCACGGTGCGCGCCGACGACCCGCAGCTCACCACCCGAGAAGTCGAAGGCCCGTCGCCGGTGCGCGTCGTGTTCGACACCGATCGCCGTCTCGACGCGCGCTACCGCGTGTTCCGCGAAGGCCCGGAGACGCTGCTGCTCTGTGCCCTCGATGCACCCGGCGAGGATCGCGTGGGCAATGCCCCGGTGCTGCGGATGCCGCGCGCGGGCAAGGGGCTGGCGATCGCCGCCGTGCTTGCCGCTCTCGCGGCGCGCGGTCTGCGGCGCGTGCTTGTCGAGGGCGGCGGCATCACCGTATCGCGCTTCCTCGCCGCCGGCGCGCTCGATCGTCTGCACGTTACCATCGCGCCGCTGCTGATCGGATCGGGCATTCCTGCCTTTACCCTGGCCGAAGCGACGACGCTGACCGACGTGCTGCGCTTCGACTGGTCGGTGCATAGGCTTGGCGCCGACCTGCTGGTCGATATCCCGTTGGCACGCGCACGGCCTGGCCTTCCGGCATGATCGAGGCGCGTGCCTTCTGGACCATCGCGCCTGGGCGCGGCGAAGTGCGCGGCGAGACATTGCGGCCGCGGTGTGAGGATCAGGTGCTCGTGCGCACCGTGGCGAGCGGCGTGTCGCGCGGCACCGAGGCGCTGGTGTTTGCAGGTGGCGTTCCGGAGAGCCAGCATCAGGCGATGCGCGCGCCGCTGATGGGCGGCGCGTTTCCGTTTCCGGTGAAGTACGGCTACTGCGCGGTCGGTCGCGTGCCCGATGGGCGGCGCGTCTTCGTGCTGCATCCGCACCAGGACGTTTTCCTTGCCCCGGCGACCATGTGCATTCCGGTGCCGGATGGCGTGCCGACCCACCGCGCGGTGCTGGCCGCCAACATGGAGACCGCGCTGAACCTGACATGGGATGCGATGCCGCTTGCAGGCGAGCGGATGCTGGTGATCGGTGCCGGTGTCGTTGGTCTGCTGACCGCATCGCTGCTGGTACGCATTCCCGCCGCACAGGTCACAGTGGTGGATATCGATCCGGCGCGCGAAACCCTCGCCCGGCGGTTCGGCTGCGGCTTCGCCGGCCCGGATGCCGCGCCGCCCGGGCAGGAGCTGATCGTGCACGCATCGGCCAGCGAAGCAGGTCTTCTGCTCGCGTTGGACCGGGCGGCCTTCGAGGCGCGCATCATCGAGGCAAGCTGGTACGGCGCCCAGGCACCGCGCGTTCCCCTCGGCGAGGCATTCCATGCGCGTCGCCTGCGGCTTATCGCGACACAGGTCGGTGCCGTCGCGCAGCCGATGCGCGGCCGGCGCAGCCATGCCGAGCGGCTGGCACTGGCACTCGAGCTGCTGACCGATGCGCGGTACGATGCGTTGCTCGACGGGCCGACGCGATTCGAGGACATGCCGCACGCGATGCCGCGCATCCTCGCGCCCGGCGGCCTGTGTCACGTCATCACCTATGGGACGGAATGAATGTTCAGCCTGACCGTCTGCGACCACATCATGATCGCCCACAGCTTCCGTGGCGAGGAGTTCGGCCCGGCACAGCGACTGCACGGCGCGACCTTCGCGGTGGAGGCGGAGTTCCGTGCGGAGAAACTCGACCACCTGCAGCTTCTGGTCGATATCGGCCTGGCGAAGACCGAACTGCGCCGCGTGCTCGACGCGCTCGACTACAGCAACCTGGACGATAATCCGGCGTTCAGCGGCATGAACACGACGACCGAGCATGTTGCGTTCCACATTCACGGATTGCTTGCCGCGGCCTGCCGCGACGGACGTCTCGGCGATGGCGGCCGCGCGGTGACTGGCCTCAAGATCCTGCTGCGGGAAAGCCCGAATGCCTGGGCTGCCTACGAGGCGGCGATCGCCTGATGCATGTCTCGCTGATCGTGCCGGCGCCGTTCGATGCGGTGTCCGGCGGCTATGCCTATGACAGGCGCATCCTCGCGGGCCTGCGCGAAGCCGGTCACACCGTGCATGTCGTGGAACTCGCCGGCGCGCATCCGCTGACGGACGCAGCGGCGCGTGACGCCGCCCGCACCGCATGGGACAGCATAGACGCAGCCTCGCGGCCGATCATCGATGGCCTGGCGCTGCCGGCCTTCGCCGGATTGGATGATGCGCTGGCGGCGCGCGACGCCGTTGGCCTGATCCATCACCCTACTGCGCTGGAGACCGGCTTCAGCGAAGCTGCTCGCGCCGCGCTGCTGGGCATCGAGAAGCGCCTGCTGCCAAGGCTCGCCCGCATCATCGTGACCAGCGTGCCGACCGCCGAACGGCTCGCCGCCGATTTCGGCGTCGAACGCGAACGCATCAAGGTCGTGGTACCCGGGACCGATGACGCGCCGCGCAGTCGTGGTTCCGGTGGGCCGGCCTGTCACATCCTCTCGATCGGTGCGCTGGTGCCGCGCAAGGGACACGACCTGCTGCTGCGCGCGCTCGTCCGGCTGTTCGATCTCGACTGGCACCTCACCATCGTGGGCTCGCTGGATCGCGATCCGGTGCATGCACGCTCGCTCGCAGCGCTGGCGGAGGAACTTGGAATCGTGCAGCGCGTGCGCTTTGCCGGCGAGGCGGCCGATGTCGCGCTCGAGGCGCTGTGGCAAGAGGCCGACCTGTTCGCGCTCGCGACACATTGGGAAGGCTACGGCATGGCGATCGCCGAGGCATTGAAGCGCGGTGTGCCGGTGGCGGTCAGTGCCGGCGGTGCCGCAGGCAATCTGGTGACGGCGGAATCCGGCGTCGTGTGTCCGGCGGGCGATCACATAAACCTGTCGAAGGCGTTGCGCCGGATGATCTTCGGCACCGGACTGCGTCGCGAGATGGCGGAGGCGGCGTGGCAGGTGGGTCAGACGCTGCCGAACTGGCCGACGCAGGCAAGGATATTCGCCCAGGCTCTGGCGGAGTGACGGAGTGGTTCGCCGCGGACTGGCTCGCCTTGCGCGAGCCGTTCGATCACGCGGCGCGCAGTGCAGCGTTGGCGCGGCGCCTCGCCGATCGGCTGCCCAGGCGGCCGCGTGTGGTGGATCTCGGGGCAGGCAGCGGCAGCCTGTTTCGCTTCCTGGCGCCGATCATCGGCCGCGGTCACGACTGGATCCTGCTGGATGCGGATGGCGCGCTGCTGGACGACGCGTTCGGTCGCACGTCGGCGTGGGCCCGACGACAGGGGTTCGCCGCGACGGCGTCCGGTGATGAGTTGCTGGTGTCCACGCCGCGCGGCCTTTGGCGGATGCAGGTGTCGCAGCGCATGCTCGAGGCGGGAGACGTGCATCGAGGCGCCGACGCGATCGTGTGCAGCGCATTGCTCGATCTGGTCTCCGCGGCGTGGCTCGGACGGATGTGCGACACGCTGACGGTGCCGTTCCTCGCGTGCCTCACCGTCGATGGCCGCCAGGCGTGGCGACCGCATCACCCATATGATGCACTGGTGCGCTCGGCCTTCCGTCGCGACATGCGGCGCAACAAGGGCTTCGGCCCCGCGCTGGGGATGGCCGCGCCATCCGTCGCACTGCGTAGCCTCGCCGAACGCGGCTTCACGACCGCATCGGCGCCGAGCGATTGGCGCATTCCGCGCACCGCCCTTGGTATGCAGCGAGCATTGATCGACGGTGCCGCGGATGCCGCACGGCCCGCGCATTCCGCCGCCGCCACGACATGGCAGGAGATGCGTCTGCGGCAGGCGCTGCGCGGCAGGCTTGCCATAACCATCGGCCATCGCGACATACTGGCCCTCCCACCGGGAGGATGACGCCATGCTGCTCGGCGCAATCGCGGACGACTTCACCGGCGCCACCGACCTTTGCTCGATGCTGGTGCGTGGCGGCATGCGCACCGTGCAACTGATCGGCGTGCCGCGGCCTGGCGACCCCGCCCCCGATGCCGACGCGGTGGTCGTCGCGCTGAAGTCGCGCACGGCGCCGGTGCGGCAGGCCATCGATGAAAGCCTTGCGGCACTGACCTGGCTGCGTGCGGCCGGTTGCCGGCAGTTCTTCTTCAAATACTGCTCCACCTTCGACAGCACCGACGCCGGCAACATCGGACCGGTCGCCGATGCGCTGACCGCCGCGCTGGACTGCGGCTTCGCGCTTGCCTGCCCGGCATTCCCAGCGAATGCGCGCAGCGTCTATCAGGGCTACCTGTTCGTCGGCGGTAACCTGCTCAACGAAAGCGGCATGGAGCACCATCCGCTCACGCCGATGACCGACGCCAACCTGGTGCGCGTGCTGTCGCGGCAGACCGACGGCACGGTGGGTCTCGTCCCCTACGCGACCGTCGAACAGGGAGCCATCGCGATCCGCCGCGCGATGACGGCGCTCAAGGAACAGGGACGCCGCTACGCCATCGTCGATGCGGTGAGCGATGCGCACCTGGTCGCGATCGGCGAAGCGGCGGAGCATCACGCGCTGATCACCGGGGGTTCCGGAGTCGCGATGGGGCTGCCGGAGAATTTCCGTCGCGCCGGCCTGCTGACGGAACGCGGCGATGCCGCGTCGTTGCCCGCGGTGTCCGGTCACGCCGCGGTGATCGCAGGTTCCTGTTCGCGCGCGACGCTGGCGCAGCTTGGGGCGGCGCGTGACGTGTTGCCGGTGCTGCAACTCGACCCCGTCGCGCAGCCCGACACGGAGACCATGGTCGCGACCGCACGCGACTGGATCGCCGACAAGCTTGGCGACACGCCTGTCGTCATCGCCGCATCGGCGCTGCCGGACCAGGTGGCGGCGTTGCAGCGGATGCTGGGGCGCGACGGCGCCGGCGCGCTGATCGAGCAGACCTTGGCCCGCATTGCCGAGGACCTCGTGGCGCGCGGCGTGCGCCGGCTCGTCGTCGCGGGTGGCGAGACCGCGGGCGCGGTCGTCTCGCGTCTGGGCGTGCGCAGCCTGCTGATCGGCGGCGAGATCGATCCCGGCGTGCCATGGACCTATGCCGAAGGCGGCGCGACACCGCTGTTGCTGGCGCTGAAGTCCGGCAACTTCGGCGCATACGATTTCTTCACCAAGGCGTTCGATGTGCCACAGGGAGGTCGGGCCTTCGCCCGAAACAGCGCATGAACGAGGCTGTAACCCGTGATCTGCTGGTGGAACTTGCCGCCAGCCTGTTCGCGCGTGGCTTCTCGGTAGGCAGCGCAGGCAACATCAGCGCGCGGCTGGACGATGGCTATCTGATCACCCCGACCAATTCGAGTCTCGGTCGGTTGGATCCGGCGCGGCTGTCGCGGCTCGATGCCGACTTCCGCCACGTCGGCGGCGATGCGCCGTCGAAGGAGGTGTTCATGCATCGCGCGTTCTACCGCGCGCGGCAGGATGCGGGTGCGGTGGTGCACCTGCACTCGACGATGGCGACCGCGGTGGCCTGCCTGCCCGATGTCGACGCAGCGAACCCGATCCCGCCTCTGACGCCGTATTTCGTCATGCGCGTCGGGCGCAGCATGCCGGTCGTCGAGTATTATCGCCCCGGCGATCCGGCGATGGAGCCGGCGATCCACGCATCGGCGCACGATGCGCGCGCCGTACTGCTGGCCAATCATGGTCCGGTGGTGTCGGGGAAGACGCTGACCGATGCGGTCTATGCCGCGGAAGAGCTGGAAGAGGCCGCGAAGCTGTATCTTCTGCTGCGCGGCACGGCTCCGCGGCTGCTGACGCCGCGACAGGTGGACGATCTGCTGACGACCTTCGGATAACAAGAAGGGCGCCGGAAGGCGCCCTCTGCGTCGGGCCCGGCTCCGCGACGGGAGCCGGGATTGTCAAAGACTCAGTTCATGGGATCGGAACTGCCCGACGGCATCGAGTCCGCGGCCGGAGCCGCGGCAGCAGCAGCCTTCTTGCGACCGCCGCTCTTCTTGCGGCCCGCCGCCTTCTTCCGTCCGGCGCCCTTCTTCGCAGCGGCCTTCTTCTTCGGGCCAGCCTTGCGGCCTGCCTTCTTCGGTGCGGCCTTCTTCTTGGCGTACGCGGTCTTCTTGCGGCCGCCCTTCTTCTTCGCGGCAGCCTTCTTCGGCGCGGCCTTGCGGCCGGCCTTCTTCTTCGGCGCGGCCTTCTTGCGGCCGCCCGCCCGCATCGCCAGCGCCAGCGCGCGCGGCTGCTCGGTGGTCGGTGTCTCTTCGTTGCTCACCTGTAGGAACTCCTTTTCGTGTCGTTGGTTGCAGTCGCGCGGACGAACCGCGGCCGGCCCGGCGAACCTGCGCGGCAGGTCGTCTGCCACGCGCGCCAAACCCGCACATGCCCGGAAGCGCGACGAACCTGCCCGGCGCAAGTCGGCGCCATCCTCTTCGTCGCATCTGCGATCCTGCATCCGACGTCGATGCTCGATCGACTGTGCTTCACCTGGACTGGTCTGCGGTCAATGGACCGTCCTTCCGTTGACGTGCGCTGTGCAGCGATTCTGCGAATCGATGCACACACACCGAATCCGCTATTCCTTGTCTCGCCTACCGCTGTCAATAAAAAGCAACCGTTTCGTCGCAAGTCCGATGAAAAAAATGCGTACGCACCGCAATGCGATGCATCGATGTCACAGAAAACCGCCGCGACATCGCTGTCGCGGCGGTTCGCTCAGCATCCGGCGAATCGCTCAGGCGCGCTTGTCGATCGGCACGAACGACAGATTTTCGGGGCCGGTGTAGTTCGCGGTCGGGCGAATCAGCTTGTTGTCGATGCGCTGTTCGATGACATGCGCGCCCCAACCCGAGGTACGCGCGATCACGAACAGCGGCGTGAACATCGCGGTGGGCACACCGAGCATGTGGTACGAGATGGCGCTGAACCAGTCGAGGTTGGCGAACATCTTCTTGGCGTCGGACATCGTCTCCTCGATCCGATCGGCGACGTTGAACAGATTCATCGAGCCCGCCGCCTGCGACAGGCGCCGCGCCACCTCCTTGATCACCTTGTTGCGCGGGTCGGCGATCGTATAGACCGCATGGCCGAAGCCGATGATCACCTCGCGGTTGGCGACTCGCCTGC
>JANWJK010000074.1 GCA_025452005.1 Acetobacteraceae bacterium
GCAGCCATCGGCTCCTCGATCAGATAGACGCGCCGCGCACCCGCCGACAAAGCCGATTCTTGAATGGCGCGACGTTCGACGGCGGTCGCGCCCGAAGGCACGCAGATGATGATCATCGGGTTCGCGAAGGAGCGGCGATTGTGCACCTTGCGGATGAAGTGCTTGATCATCTCCTCGGCGACCTCGAAGTCGGCGATGACGCCGTCGCGCAGCGGCCGGCTCGCGGTGATGTAACCGGGCGTGCGGCCGAGCATCAGCTTGGCCTCCTCGCCGACCGCCACCACGTGCTTCTTGCCGCGGACATCGGCGATCGCCACGACCGAAGGCTCCGCCAGCACGATGCCGCGGCCTTTGACATAGACCAGCGTATTCGCGGTGCCGAGGTCGATGGCCATGTCGGCTGACATGAAGCCGAGCAGCCGGGAGAACATCACATAGGGCCTCTGGGTGCGGGAGGCGGTCGGCTTAGCCCCGCGACCGGGCGTTAACAAGAGGTTGAACCGGTCGCCCCGGGATCGCCCCATTCCCGCCACCGGATTTCCGCCCCCGGCCCAGACATTCACCTGGCATTCAGCGACCACAGGAGGACCGGCTTATGACACGCAAGATCGCATTCGGACTGGCGTTGGGCAGCCTGCTGACGATGTTGACCGCCTGTGGCGAGGATCCTGGCACGCGGGCGGTGACCGGCGGTCTGCTGGGCGCGGGTGCGGGCGCCGGGGTGGCAGCCGTGACCGGCGGCAGGCCCGCAACGGGCGCGCTGATCGGCGGCGGCGTTGGCGCGGTCGGCGGTGCGGTCACGTCGCCACGTTACTGATCACAGGGAGAGACGCCGATGCGGCGCACCTTGACGGCATGCCTGGTTCTGCTCCCTGTCGGCCTCAGCCTGGCAGGATGCGGCTACAACCGCGGCGACCGGGCGTTGTCGGGCGGCCTGATCGGCGGCGGCGCCGGCGCGGCGATTGCTGCGGCGACCGGAGGCAGTCCTCTGGTCGGCGCGGCGGTCGGCGGCGGCGCCGGAGCGCTGGGCGGCGCGCTCACCAGCGGCCATGACATCAATCTCGGCCGTCCGATCTGGCGTTAGCGCGCGCGTGGCGGCCCGCAGGTCCAGATCACGCGGCCGACGACCTCGACGTCGGCCGCCCGCGCCGGCGGGATGTGTTCCGTCTCGTAGGCGGCATTGTCGCTGATCAGCGTGATGCTGCCGTCGAGCTTGGGCTGGACGCGCTTGACCAGACGTTCGCCGGCGATCTCGAGCACGTAGACGCCGAAGCTGCGGAACCGGTTCTCCGTGGCGTCGACCAGCAGCAGGTCGCCATCCTGGATGCCCCGGCAGCATCGATTCGCCCACTGCCGTCTCCAACAGAAGACGCTCCGGTTCGACACCGAATCTGGACCGGACCCAGGCATGGTGCAGCGCGATGAATTCCGTGGCGGCTGGCGCCGGCTGCGATTCCGCACCCGCGGCCGCGGCCTCGGGACGCCGAGGCAGCAGCACGTAATCGCGCCGATCCAGCCCATCCGCCGAGGCGATACGTGACGGACCGGCCGCGGCGAGCAGGCGCGGTTCCGGCCCCTCGCCATCGGCCAGCCAGCCGACACTGACCCGGGCCGCCTGGGCCAAGGCGACGAGACGCTCGCGGCTCGGTTCCGCCTCGCCGCGCAGCCACTTCCGGAATGCGGACGGCGAGACACCGCTGGCCCTGGCCAGCCGATCGGCGCTCGGCCAGGCGCGCAGAATGGTGTGTAGCCGGGAGATGAAGGCGCTGGGCTCGGTGCTGGTCTTACCGGACTGGCTTCGGCGTGACATTTGTCGTTCACCACTCAAAGTCCCGACACTCTTGGGACATAGTTCTGACTATATCGGTACGTTCAGGCGTTCAAACCGACACTTTCTGGTTGGAGATTCTCTAGAGAGAACCGGCATGAATACAATGAACGATCACGAGAGCGACGGGCAGACGCCCACCGACTGGCATCCGGCCGATGTGCTCGCCGCCCTGAAGAAGCGAGGGCACAGCCTGGCCGGCCTGTCCGTGGCCAACGGCTATCATCCCACGGCCGCGGGAAAGGCATTGAAACAGTCCTGGCCGGCGATGGAGCGCCTGCTCGCGGACGCGATCGGCGTGCCACCGATGGCGATCTGGCCAAGCCGATACGACGGCGAGGGCAACCCAAGGCGGCACGCGAAGACGTGATGCCGCCCGGCAAGCGTGCGGCCAGGCGCCCCCGCTCGTCACGAAGCGGCTTCATGCGCAGCAGATACGCTCGGTTCGAGACGACCAGCGTCCCGGACGGTGATTCGCGGCACAATAGTCCAGATGCCGACATACGCGCGTCACTTTGCGGCGCCATCTTCCCTCCGGCTATCGCGGACAATTTGATTGGCAGCGAACTCCGCCCGGCGGGAACGTTCGTTCAGGATATCGGGTTCAATGATGAATTACAGTGACGGGACGGTGCACGAAATGACCGTAAGCACGACGAAGCAGGATGCCACCGCGCCGCCGGTCGGCATGGTGGTGGACGATGACGATCTGGTGCGGGAGTCCGTGGCGGAAGTCCTGGAGGACTTGTGCGATCAGGTCTATCGCGCCGCCGACGGCGTCGAGGGCCTGGCGATGCTGCGCGAGCATCCCGACATATCGCTGATCGTCACCGATATAGCGATGCCGCGCCTCGACGGCATCGCGTTCGCCTCGCAGGCGCGGCGGCTCCATCCCGATCTCAAGGTGCTGTTCGTCAGCGGCATGCAGCGGCCACCGCCCAGCGAGGAGTTTCTCGCCAAGCCGTTCCCGGCGCGCGCGCTGGTCTCGGCACTGCATCACCTGATGGAAGCGCGGTAGGCGGGAGATTATCGCGCGAGAGCAATTCCGCGCGGCGGGACGACGCTCTCGATGGTCGTCAGCAGCACGGCCAAGCTGAATGGCTTCTGGATGCACGGGCGCGGAATGCCCGGCACCCTGTCCATCATGTCGGGATGGCCCGACATCAGGATGACCGGCACGCCGGTATCGTCGGCCATCGGCACCAGGTGGGGATCCAATCCGCCGGGCAGCGTGCAATCCAGCAGCATGGCGTCGATGCCGCCGGCCCGCAGGCATTCCAGCGCGGCGGCAGCCGTCTCCGCGCGGCTGGTGTGGTAGATGCCGTCGAGCGCTTCGACCACGACCTCCGAAACCAACGGATCGTCCTCCACGACAAGGATACGTCTGTGCGGCCCGCTCTCCATTGCACCCTCGTCTCGTTGGCGGCGTCGATCGCCGCGCATCATGGATACATGCGTGCAAAAGGTTTCTGAAGCCTGCAGATCATCGCTCGCGTGTTGTTTATATGCCGACCGCCCCGCCAATTCGTGTTGCGGAATTTCTCAGGGGCGTACCTCGCGTCCAAGTGCCTGTTCATACACACGGATCACCGAGCTGCTGTCATCGTCGCCCATCCCCTTGGCACGTGCGATGCGCATCAGGTTCATCACCTGCGGCGCGATCATGCCCGGCACGCCAAGTTCGTCGGCAAGCTCCAGTGCGAGTCGCAAATCCTTGTGCGCCAGGTTGAGTGCGAAGCTCGCCTGGAACTCGCGTTTGAACGCCTTGTCGGAGATGTTGCGGAAAGCCGAGGAGTTGCCGCTGGCGTTGCTGATCACCTGCTGAAGCTTGTGCAGGTCGATGCCGGCCATCGCGCCGATCATCAGCGCCTCGGCCGCCGCGGCCGCATTGCAGAATGCGAGCATGTTGTTGACCAGCTTGGCCACCGAGCCCATGCCGATCTCGCCCACATGCACCACTTCGCCGCTAAAAGACTTCAGCAGCGGAAGCTGCGCGTCGAACGCCGCCGCGTCGCCGCCCACCATGATGACGATCGTACCATCCGTCGCACGCGGCACGCCGCCGGAGACCGGAGCCTCGAGCATCTGGATGCCTTTCGCGCGCATGCCTTCGTTCACGCGCCGCGCGGTTGCGGGCGAGTTGGTGGAGAGATCGATATACACCATGCCTGGCTTGACGCTGTCGGCGATGCCGCCGGCGCCCAGGGCGACCTCCTCGACATTGCGCGGCATCGGCAGCGACGTGAACACCACGTCGCACGTGGACGCGACCTGAGCCACCGATGTGCCGGCGCTGGCGCCGAGGTCGGTGCAGGCGCTGATCGCGGCAGGGTTGAGATCGAACACGACCACATCGTGGTTGGTGTTGCGGATGATGTTGCGGCACATGGGTCCGCCCATGTTGCCGACGCCGATGAAGCCGACCTTCATTCCCGGTTCCCTCTCGCAATTTTGCACTGCCCAGCATGGCTTATCGGCTGTGCAGGGTCCACCTGCTGACTCCCGCACGGTGTCATGCCATCATTCTGCCATCACCTCCGGATGCGCTTCGCCACATGTGTACGAAATGGCTGAGCGGCCTGCTGCTGTTGGCAGGCTGTGCGACGCAGGCGCCACCGGCCACGCAGGTGGCGACGCCGGAGGCCGAGCCGACGCTCGAGGCGTGCATCGAAAGCGGCATTGCATCCTGGTACCGCGGAGCGTTGCGTGGGCGGACCACACCGGATGAATTCGTCGCCGCGCACAAGACGCTGCCTTTCGGCACTGCCGTCCAGGTCACGGCGGTCGAGACCGGCCGTTCCGTCATCGTGCGGATCAACGATCGTGGCCCATTCGGCAGGGGCCGGGTGATCGATCTCTCCAAATCCGCGGCAGAGGAATTGGGCATGCGTCGCGACGGCGTCGCCCAGGTTCGCCTGGAGACAGACCACGAAGCCGGGCGGTCGTGCCCGATCGAGGAGGCTCGCCTCCCCGAAGGCGGCAGATCCCGATAGCGGCGCGACCGCTTGCGCAATCCGCCGCAGTGGTGGACGCTGCCCCGAGATGCGGCAAAAGGGATGAACCATGGCAAACATCCACGCGCGGCTGGCCCATATGGGCATCTACGTGCACGACAAGGACAAGATGGAGCGCTTCTACACCGAGGTGCTCGGGCTGATGATCACCGACCACGGTGAGGGTCGTGCCGGCATGCATCTCACCTTCATGAGCGGCAACCCGCAGAACCATCATCAGATGGTGCTGGTCACCGGCCGGCCCGACACGTCAGGCTTCAACCCCATCCAGCAGATTTCCTTTATGGTGGATTCGCTCGGCGATCTGCGCGAGGTGCACAAGCGCGCGCTGGCACTCAGCGCTACGGATATGCGGCCGGTGAGCCACGGCAATGCCTGGTCGATCTATTTCAAGGACCCTGAAGGCAACACGGTGGAGGCATATCTCGACACGCCGTTCCACGTGCCGCAGCCGCATGGCAAGCCGCTCGACCTCGCCAAGTCGGACGAGCAGATCCTGCGCGAGACCGAGGAGGCATGCCGGCAGGATCCGGGCTTCATGCCGATCGAACAGTTCAAGAGCGAGATGGCCACGCGGCTCGGCGCGCGTTCCTGACGATAGTCACGGCGATGGGGTGATCGCCGGGCCGCTCACGGCCACGATGGCATCGTGCCTTATTCGGACAGAATGACGATCCACGCTCCGGCGATGTCGGAGTGCGATCGGACGACGCGGCTGTCCGCGGACGTGACATTTCCCGACGGAACGCGAACGCTGTGGTTCGCATGCGACAAGGCGCACGCGAACGGCTTCACGCCGGAAACCAGTGACGCCTTCGTGGTGGCGGCGCTGATCGTGGCGATGCGCCGAGGGCTGGACATTGCGGTCGAAGGGTCGATGTCCAGCCGGTTACACTACCACCTGACAACCTCATACATGGAGTTGCTGAGCAGCCTTTTGCCGGATATTCGCGTCGTCGATATCGAGGCCAAAAGGCTGCACCGCACGATATGGCGCGGCAGCGGGGCGATTACCGGCTTTTCCGGCGGTATCGATTCCTTCTGCACCGTCCTCGAACACAGAGCGGGGCGGGTGCAGCAGGAATATGCAATCACCCACCTGCTGTTCAACAATGTCGGTTCGCACGGCCAGTCCGAACGTGACGATCAGGTATTCGCAAACAGATTCGTCCGGCTGGAGAATGTGGCGCGCGACTGTTTCGCATTCCCGCTGATCGCGGTGGACTCGAATCTCGACGATTTCATCGGCATGGACTTCCAGCTCACGCATACGCTCCGCAATGTCGCCGTGGCGTTGCTGTTCCAGAATCTGGCCGCGAAGTTCCTCTATTCATCGACAGTGCACTTCCGCGACTGCCGTGTAAGGCCGACATACGATATCGGCTACGCGGACGCGATCGGCGTTCCCCTGCTCTCGACCGAGTCGATGGAGTGCATTTCCAGCGGCAGCCGTCACACCCGTTTCGGCAAGACCGAGTTGGTCGCCGCAGATCCCGCGAGTTTCGCCGCGCTCGACGTGTGCGTCATGCCGCAGGTGGGCGGCAGAACCAACTGCTCGACATGCTGGAAGTGCCTCAGAACGGAGCTGGCGCTGGAGGTCATCGGCGCGTTGCCCAACTATGCGACAGCCTTCGATCTGGACGCCTATCGCAGACTGCGCTGGATCTACCTGTGCGAGGTGCTGCGCAGCGAACAGCCTCTGCTGAAGGAGATCCGCGCCGGGATGGGCAGCCACGGTTACAAGGTGCCGGCTTCGGCACGCGTTGCGGCGACGATCCTGCCAGGCATCGTGTTCGATGTCCTGCGCCGCGCGGTTGCGCGACGATCCCGCTAGCGGCATCCGCGGCCCCAGGTTCGACGCTGCGATATCGGCGTGCCACTGTTGCGGCAAGATGGACGCATCACGCCGCACGCCTCCACCGGATCAGGCACGCAACGACGCCGGAACGACCCCCAGCTGGCAGGTGACGCTGTGGGCCATGGTGGGCATCCAGTTCATCATGACCATGTCGTTCAGCTTCCTCAGCCCGATCATGCCGCTGTTCCTGCCTGAACTCGGCGTCACCACAGATGTCGGGATCGACCTCTGGTCGGGCATCCTGAACGGCTCCACCTCGTTCGTCGCCGCGTTCGCCTCGCCGCTGTGGGGACGGCTCGCCGACAGCTACGGGCGCAAGCCGATGCTGATCCGCTCGAGCTGCGCGATCGCGGTGTTCACCGCATTGATGGGCCTCTCGCTGAACGTCTGGCAGTTCTTCGGTGCCCGGGCGCTGATGGGCATGTTCGCCGGTTTCTCCTCCACCGCGATGGCGCTGGTGGCGAGCCAGGTGCCCGAGCAGCGGCTGGGTTACGCGCTGGGCCTGCTCAGCACCGGCCAGTTGGTCGGCTCGCTGGTAGGCCCGGTGATCGGCGGTCTGCTGGCCGACCTTACCGGCAGCTACCGCATCCCATTCTATTGCACCTCGGCAATCACCTTCGCCTCGGTTTTCCTGGTGTGGCGCGGTGTGCAGGAACGCTTCACCCGGCCCGACAGCGCGCATCGCCGACGTTCCGGATTGCGCAGCGTCGCACTGATGATCGGCGCGGCAGGCGTGCTGCCGCTGTTCTTCGTGCTGTTCATGGCGCAGTTCAGCACGCGCGCGGTCCAGCCGCTGGTGACGCTGTTCGTTCAGGATCTGGTCGGCATGCGGCCCGACCTGGCGACGCTCGGTGGACTCGCGTTCTCCGTCACCGGGTTGGCCGGCATGGTGGCAGTGCCGTTTCTCAGCAGGTACAGCGACGAGTTCGGCTATCGCCGCGTGCTGCTGATCTGCCTGGCCGGGGCCACGCTGACCAGTCTGCCGCAGGCCTTCGCCGGCAGCTACTGGCTTTTCGCGGTCGAGCGGTTCGGCGTCGGCCTGTTCATCGGCGGCATCCTGCCCACCGCCAACGCGCTGATCGGCCGCATGGTGCCGGCAGCGAACCGCGGCGCAGTGTACGGCATGACCGCATCGGCGACGTTCCTCGGCAATTCGATGGGGCCGCTGACCGGTGGCGCCATCGCCGCCACGTTCGGCCTGCGCTGGGTGTTCCTGATCACCGCCGCACTGCTGCTCGCTAATCTTGCCTGGGTGTACCTGACCGTGCCGGAGTACGTGGACAAGGTAGAGCGGTGACGTGCTAATGTTGTGATCCTGACGGTTCCGATCCGGCCAATGCTGTCATTGCGAGCGAAGCGAAGCAATCTCGCGGGGTATGGCACCGATGCATACGGGGGATTGCTTCGCTTCGCTCGCAATGACAGTGGGAAGGCGGGCAACCAACGTTGGAGTCAGTACACCAGCTTTATTTATCAAGCACAAAGCACCGGGGGACCTGGCAATGCCGAAACCGCACGTGTTCGCTGCTGTTCTCGCAACCGGACTGGCGCTTGGTGGCGCCGCAAACGCGGCTGTCATCGCCAACAGCCCGACGCTGCCGCCGCTGGGCGTGGGCTTTTCCACGGGCGGCGGAGGAAGCTGCTTTCCGGCTGCCGGCGTATGCGCAGTACCCGGTCTTCTGACATTCACCTCGATCGCATCATCGATATTCGACCCGAGCGGCCAGGACATTGTCGCCAACGCGAGCCTGACGGCTCAGATAACGAGGCCCGCGCAGCCACCGGTCCCCGTGGTTCTTACCGGGACGGTCGAAGAGGAGGTGCTCGGACGCACGTTCTCGACCGAGACCGGCAGTTGGAGCACACACGTCCTGTCGATAGACCTCAGCGGTCCGGTGCTCGGCAATACCCTGACGATGGGGCTCGACCCCAGCACCCCATCGACCGGCGGGGCCTCGGTCGACCTCGTGGTCGGCCACGAAGGCGAGTTCCTCGTCGACAGCTTTTTTGATGTGTTCGTCGAGTTGTCGATCGATACAACCATACCGCTGACCACGACGCGGTCCGCGCACCTGGCGCTCGTGCCGGAACCGGCGAGCCTCGCGCTGCTGGCAGGCGCGGCTCTTGCAATGGCTTTGGCGCGGCGGCGCGGGCGCGCCATCTGATGCGTCACGCGAAGGTGCCGTCGCGTGATCCGCCCCTGGTTGGAGCGCCGCAACAGGATGGAACGTTCGCAAGCGAAGTGGCTGCCGCTCAGTGACTTGGTGCTCGTGCGCTGGGCGC
>JANWJK010000075.1 GCA_025452005.1 Acetobacteraceae bacterium
GCCTTCCTGGTGCAGGCGAAGGCCAGCGGGGCGAAGGCGATCGGCCTGGCCAACGGCGGCAACGATACGGTGAACTGCATCAAGCAGGCCGCCGAGTTCGGCATCATGAAGGGCGGCCAACAGGTCGCCGGGCTGATCGTGCTGATCCAGGACGTACACGGCGTCGGCTTGCAGGCAGCGCAAGGCGTGCTGGTCACCGAGCCCTATTACTGGAACCTCAACCCTGCCACGCGCGAATTCGGTCTGCGCTATGCCAAGCGTTTGAACGGAGCAGTGCCGAACTCGTTGCAGGCCGGCCAGTACGCCGCAGTGCTGCATTACCTGAAGGCGGTGGTGGCGATGGGACCGGACGCCGCTCGCGCCAGCGGGCGCGCCGCGGTCGAGCAGATGAAGGCGATGCCGACGGACGATCCGATCTTCGGCAAGGGACTCGTCAGACGCGACGGACGCGCGATCCACGACATGCATCTGTTCGAGGTGAAGTCGCCGGATCAGTCGAAGGAGCCCTGGGACTACTACACGCACAAGCGGACGGTCCCGGCCGATCAGGCATTCCGTCCACTCGATCAGGGTGGCTGCACTTTGGCACAAGGCTGACAGGGTCAATTCGCTGTGAGATCGGCCGCGGCCATTTCGCCATGCTGGCACAGCTTGTAACAGTGCTGGCATGGTCGAAGCGGTATCGCAGGTACGTGATTTGGCGGGAGCGGTCGCTGCACGGGCATTCCGTGAGAGTGACGAGATCCTCGCCCTGGCGGAGGCTTCCGCCGGGATGGGCGCCTGGGACCTCGACCTGACGACCGGGCTGTTGCGCGGCACGGTGCAGTTCTTCCGCATCATGGGGCTGGAGCCGACGACCGAACCCGTGCCGATTGAAACGACACGCCGCCTGCGCCATCCGGACGACGGCGAGCGCGTCCTGAAAGGCTTCAACGACTCGCTCGCACGCGGCGCGAATTACATCGAGGCCGAGTACCGCATCATCCGCCCGGACGGCGAGCTGCGCTGGATTTTCGGTCGCGGCCACGTGATCCGTGACGCGAGCGGCATGCCGCTGCGCCACTGCGGCATCGATATCGACATCACCGGTCGCAAGCAGGCCGAAGCCGCACTGCGCGACAGCGAGGAGCGGTTTCGCCGCGTGTTCGAACAGAGCCCGCTTGGCAAGGCGATGGCGGGACTCGACTTCCGTTTCCGCGCCGTCAATCCCGCGCTTTGCAAAATGCTCGACTACACGGCCGACGAGCTGATCGGCCGCAGCTTCCTGGACGTCGTGCATCCGGATGACCGGGAAAAATGCGCCGCGCTAGGGCAGACGCTGATCGACGGTTCGGCACCGCAGATCCAGATCGAGGAGCGCTTCGTCCGCCGGTCCGGTGAGTCCTTCTGGGTGAGCGTCAATGTCGGGCCGATCCGCGATGCGGACGGCCGTATCCTCTATACACTCGGCGTCATCGAGAACATCGACGAACGCAAGCGATTCGCCCAGGCCCTCCTGGAGAGCGAGACAAGGCTGCGGCTACTCAATGAGAGACTGGAGCATCAGGCGGAGGAACGCGCCGCGCAGCTTGCGTCGAGCCGGGCGCAATTGCAGGCATTCTTCGTCAACTCGCCGGACTGGTTGACCCTGCAGCGTGCCACGCCGGACGGCCGCATCGTCTATGCCGATATCAATCCGACGTCGGAAGCCGCCTATGGACTGCCGCGCGAACAGGTGATCGGCCGTACCGTCGAAGAGGTTCTGGGGGTCGAGGCGGCGCAGATTCCCCTGCACCATTTGCGCGAATGCCTGCGCACCGGGCAGCCGCAGCACTACGTGGCGCGCCGCACCATGGCCGGACGTACCACATCGATCGACGTGATGTTCGTGCTGGTGCCGGAAGTGGCCGAAGGCGGCGATCGCTTCATCATCACCTCCGCGCGTGACCTCACCGAGCGCGAGCAGCTCGAGGCTCAGCTTCGCCAGGCGCAGAAGATGGAAGCGATCGGTCAGCTCACCGGCGGCGTGGCGCACGATTTCAACAACCTGCTGGCCATCATCGGCGGCAATGCCGAACTGGCCCGGCGACGCCCGACGGGCAACACCACCAGGCAGATGGACAACATCCTGCGCGCCACCGAACGCGGCGTGGCGCTGACCAGGCAGTTGCTGTCGTTCTCCCGGCGCCATGTGGCGACGCCACTGGTCATCGACCTGCGCACCGAGATGCCACGCATGACCGAGATGCTGCGCGCCTCGCTGCGCGGCGACATCCAGATGCAGATCGAGGTGGCCGAGTATGTGTGGCCGATCGAGGTCGATGTCGCCGAACTGGAAATGGCGCTGCTCAATATCGCGGTGAATGCGCGGGACGCGATGCCGCAGGGCGGCATGTTCGCGATCGATGTGCGCAATGCGGTACGCGGCAGCGGCATGCTGGACCGCGAGCACGTTGCCGTGGCACTGCGGGACAGCGGTGTCGGCATTCCACCCGACGTGATCGGCAAGGTGTTCGATCCGTTCTTCACCACCAAGGAGCCCGGTTCGGGGACCGGACTGGGGCTCAGCCAGGTCTATGGCTTTGCCCAGCAGTCGGGCGGCGCGGTCAGTTTGGACAGCGTACCGGGCCACGGCACGACCATCACGATAAGGCTGCCGCGCTCGCACAAGCCCATGCTGCTGGCACGCGGCGACAACAGCGCATCGCATGCGGCAGGCATCAGCGGACGCATCCTGCTGGTGGAGGACAATCCACAGGTCGCCGATGTCACGGCGCAGACGCTGATCACCATGGGCTTCGAGGTCGAGGTCGCCGACCGCGGGCGCAAGGCGCTCGAACGGCTCGAGGCGGGCCTTGCGGGAATCGATCTGCTGCTGACCGACGTGGTCATGCCCGATGGCTTGAATGGGGTCGATCTCGCCACCCAGATCCGGGCGCGGTTTCCCGCTCTGCCGATCATTCTGACGTCCGGCTACAACGACGTGGTGGCCCCGGATGGTGCCGCGTTTCCCGTGCTGCGCAAGCCGGTTCCGTACGATGACCTCTATCGTGCGATCCGCGCCGGCCTGGAAAGCGCCGGCACGGGCAATGGACGGACCAAAGGAAACGAAACGCAATGCTAGGGCTGATGCAGCAGCGGCCGCTGTTGATATCGTCGCTGCTCGACTATGCCGAACGCTATCATGCCGGCCGGGAGATCGTATCGCGATCGGTCGAGGGACCGCTCCATCGCAGCAACTGGGGCACGATCGCCCGGCGTGCGAAACAGGTCGCCAACCTGTTGCAGCGGCTGGACGTGGCGCGCGGCGAGCGCATCGCCACGCTGGCGTGGAACCATAACCGGCACCTCGAGATCTATTTTGGCGTCACGTGCAGCGGCGCCGTGCTGCACACGGTCAATCCGCGGCTGTTCCCCGAGCAGGTGCGCTTCATCATCGACGACGCCGAATCGAGCTACATGTTCTTCGACGTGACCTTCGCAGCGCTGGTCGAGCAGCTTGCGCCTCGGTTGCCGAACGTGCGCGGCTACGTGGCACTATGCGCGCGTGAGGCGATGCCGTCGATCGATGTGCCGAACCTGCTGTGCTACGAGGATCTGCTGGCGGCCGAAACCGGCGACCATGCCTGGCCGTCGTTCGACGAAGACCTTGCATCGGCGCTGTGCTACACGTCGGGCACCACGGGCAATCCCAAAGGCGTGCTGCAAAGCCACCGTTCGGCCGTGCTGCATAGCCTGGCGCTGATGTCGGCCGACACGATGGCGATTTCCGCGCGGGAATCATTGTTGCTGTGCGCACCGCTGTTCCACGTGAACTGCTGGGGCATTCCGTTCGCCGCGGCCGGTACCGGTGCCAAGCTGGTGCTGCCAGGCATGAAGCTGGACGGCGCCAGTCTGTTCGAGCTGATCCGCGATGAGGCTGTCACCTTCTGCGGTGCGGTGCCGACGGTTTGGCTGAACCTGTTCGCCTGGATGGAAGCGAACCTCAATACCACCGATCAGCGGGGATTGAAGCTGAGGCGTGTGCTGTCAGGCGGCACGGCGGTCCCACGCGTGGTGATCGAGAAGGCGCACAACTATTTCGGCGCCACCATGCTGCACGCCTGGGGAATGACCGAGATGAGTCCGCTGGGCACCTGCGGCAGCCTGCTCGCCCAGCATGTCGGCATGAACCTCGACGAGCGGATGCCGGTGCATCTCAAGCAGGGTCGCACGATCTATGGCGCCGAGGTGCGCATCGTCGATGATGATGGCCATGAGTTGCCGCGCGATGGGCGTTCCGTCGGCGAGATCCAGGTTCGCGGGCCGTGGGTGCTGTCGGGCTATTTCAAGGGTGCCGGCGGCAAGGTGGTGGACGAGGACGGCTGGTTCCGTACCGGCGATGTGGCGCACATGGACGCTGATGGGTTCATCACCATCACCGATCGCGCCAAGGACGTGATCAAGTCGGGCGGCGAGTGGATAAGCTCGATCGAGCTCGAGAACCTTGCGGTGAGCCATCCCGCGGTGCTGGAGGCCGCGGTGGTCGCCACGCGTCATCCACGCTGGCAGGAGCGGCCGCTGCTGCTGGTGCATCGCAAGCAGGGTGCCGAGGTGAGCAAGGAGGAATTGCTGGCGTTCCTCTCGGACAAGATCGCCAAATGGTGGCTGCCGGACGATGTGGTGTTCGTCGAGGAACTGCCGCACACCGCGACCGGCAAGGTGCTGAAGACGCGGTTGCGCGAGGAATACGGCGACTGGCTGGAGCGCCCCGCGGGCACGACATCACGTTGAGATCTTCTCCGGCACGATGCCCGCCGGCAGCACGCGCAGGATCACCAGCAACAGCCCGCTCACCAGTAGTTCGCGCACGGCAGCGATCTGTGCCGGTGCAAGGAACGGCAAGAGCGGCGCGATGAAGCGGGTGCCTTCCAGCAGCACCACGATCAACACCGCGCCGATCACGGCCCCCGCGTTGTTGCCGACGCCACCGGCGACCAGCGCGAGAATGATGTTCAAAGTCAGCAGCGGGGCGAAGAGGTCGGGTGCGACGAACGACGTCTCGTGCGCGTACAGCGCACCGGCGACGCCCAGCACGGCCGCGCCGACCGCGAACGCCTTGACCTTGAATGCGAGAACATACTTGCCCGCGACCCCCGCCACGTCCTCATCGTCGCGGATCGCACGGAGCACGCGGCCGAACGGCGAGTGCACAAGGCGCTGAAGCAGGACGAACGTCACGATCAGCACCGCCACGACGATGATGAGAAACACCAGGTTGAACTGTTGCGGCGGCAACGTGCCGCGCCACGGACCGGGGATGCCGGCGATGCCGTCCGATCCGTTGGTCAGCCAGATCTCGTTGGCGGCGGCGATGCGTACCGATTCCGAAAAGCCGAGAGTGACAATGGCAAGATAGTCGGCGCGCAGCCGGGCCGTGATCAGTGCGACGCCGGCGCCCGTTGCCGCGGCGGCAAGCGCGCCGGCGGCGATGCCGAGTGGGATGGCGACACCGGCCTTGGTCAGCATCGCCGAGACATAGCCGCCGACCGCGAAGAACCCGGCGAGTCCGAGGTTGACCATCCCCGCCATGCCCCAGGTCAGATTCACGCCGAGCGCCAGCAGCGCGTAGATGCCCGCACTGATCGCCATCGCGGTGAGGTAGGCGATCATCAGGCGATGGCGTCGGCGAGCGCCGTCATGCTGGGCACCAGCAGGTCCGGTTGGTACGGCGTCGCGCCGAACGGGCGCTGACGGCGGTCGATGAACGCGGCACGCATGCCGGCAGCCTTCGCGCCAATGCAATCGAACGCATGATTGGCGATGAACAGCACTTCATCCATCCGCACACCGACGATCTCGGCGGCCTTGGTATAGGTCGCGACATGCGGCTTGAACGAGTTGGCCGCGGCGACCGAGATGGTACGCTCGAACGCGATGCGGTGATGCTGTTTGGCCGCCTCCAGCATGTCGGGGTCGCCATTCGACAGCACCACCAGACGGTAGCGCGCACGCAGGCGGTCCAGTGCGGCAGGAATTTCGGGAAACGGCTTCAGCCGCACGATGTGATCCACCAGGGCGCGCACCTCGTCCATCGTGTAACTGACACCGGCGCGGTCGAGCACATTGGCAACCGAGCGTTCGCCGATCGCGCGATACGGCGTGTGATCGCGGTGCAGAAGTGCGTCGATCATCGAATTCTCGAAATGCGTACGCCGCCACCAGGTGACGAAGGAGTTGGGATTGCCCTGCCAGCCCTTGGCACGCAGGAAGGGCGTGGCGGCCTCGACCAGGCCGGCCTGCATGTCCACGATCGTGCCGTATTGGTCGAACATGCAGACCTTGACTGTGGTTTTCATGTTTGTCTCCGGTCAGTAGGCGCGCGCGCCAAGGATGCCGCGCGGGCGGAAGCTGAGCACCAGCAGGATGGCGATGAACCCCACCACGGTGCGGTAGTCCGACGGCAGCACCAGTTGTGATAGTTCCTCGGCGACGCCAACCGTCAGCGCGCCGACCACCGCGCCTGGAATGCTGCCGAGACCGCCGACCACCGCGGCGGCGAAGATCGCCAGGATGGCGCGGAAGCCGGTCAGCGGATCGATCGATGTGTCGAGACCGAGCAGCATGCCGCCAAGGCCCGCCAGTCCCATGGCGATGAAGTTGACGATGCGGGCGATCCGGTCGGCGTCGATGCCCTTGATCGCGGCGAGTGTCGGATTGTCGGCCACCGCGCGCATCGCCTTGCCCAGGCGGGTGAAGGCGAGGAAGGTGAACAGGGCCGCCACCGCCGCGGCAGAGATCGCCAGGTCCTCGAGCTGCTGAGGGCCGACGCGGATGCCGCCGAAGCGCCAGTCGCGCATGATCGGCAGGTCGTAGTTGCGCAGCGCGTTGCCGAAGCCGAGACGCACGAGGTTCTCGAGTGCGATGGTCAGTGCGACGGAAGCGATCGTGGTGGTGATCAGTCCGGCGGATCGCAGCGGACGCAGCACCAGGCTGTCGCTGGTCACGCCGACGATGCCGGCGACCAGGAACGCGACGACCGCGGACGGGAGGAGCGGCAGGCCAAGCCAGACATTGGCGCAATAGCCGGCGAAGGCACCGATGGTCGCGTGCGATGCGACCGCGAAGTTGGGGAAGCGCAGAACCGCGTAGATGGCGGTGAAGCCGATGGCAGGCGCGGCAAGGATTGCGCCGGCCATGATGCCGTTGAGCACGAGCTGGACGATATCAGTGAGCAACGCCCCCTCCCCAACCCTCCCCCGCTGCGCGGGAGAGGGAGCTCGCCACTAACTCACCTCCAGATATTTGAATGCCCCGTTCTCCACTCGATTGTAGCGGAACTTGCAATCGGAAATGTCACCGATGTCGGTGAACGTGCACGGGCCGCTGGCACCGGAATACTTGATCTCCTTCCCCTGCTTCAGCGCCGCCAGTCCATCGACGGCCGTATATACCTTCACGCCATCGCTGTTGGTGATCTTGCGCACGCTGTCGCGGATCGCGGTGCCGGTCGCATCCCCAGCCTTCGCGATCGTCAGTGCCACGATGCTGATCCAGTCGGTCGCCTGCGCCTCGTAGGAATCGGGTGTCGCAATACCCAGTCGCTTCGCGGCCGCCGCATAGGCCGCCGAATCCACGTCAGCCGAGGGCTGCACGGTATAGACACCCTGGGTCACTTCCTTCGGCAACTCCTCCAGTGCCTTCGCGGTCAGCGCGTAGGACTGACAGAAGCGGTCGCCGTCGTATCCGGCGCGATAGAGATCGCGCAGCACCACCGCGACATCCGGCGCATAACCGTTCAGGTACAGCAGATCGGGCTTCGCCTTCAGCGCCTGATCGACTTCGGAGCGATAGCTCGTCTTGTCCTTGTCATAGATCAGCGAGCCCGCGACCGTCACGCCATGCGGCGTCAGCATCTCGGTCAGGTACTTCCGCGTCGGCTCGGCAAATGGCGCCTGGATCGCCAGGATGAACATGCGCTTCGAGCCGTGACGGATGATGAACTCCGCATGCTTCGTCGCCTGAAGCTGGTTGTTCGGTTGCGTGCGGATCAGATAGCCCTGATGCGGCAGATGCGTAATGGAGTCCGCGCCGGAGACCGTGGTGAGGAACGTCTTGCTCTCCCAGCACACCGGCGCGACCGCGGTGGTGACCGCCGAAGCCCAGGTGCCCATGATCACCGGCACCTTGTCCACATCGACCAGCTTGTGCGCCGCGCGCACCGCCGCTTCGGGATTGGTTTCATCGTCCTCGACAACCAGCTCGATCTTGCGTCCCAGGATCCCGCCCGCGCCGTTGATGTCGTTCGTGACTGCCTGCATCGCCTTCAGCATGCGGGGGCCGTCGAAGCTGCCGGCGCCCGTGAGCGGCGTGAGCACGCCGAGACGCAGCGCCGCTCCCTGCGCGCCCACGATCGACGGAGCGGCAAGAGCGGCCGTCGCCAGCAAGCCGCGGCGCGTGAAACGGATCATCGGTTGGTCCCCTTATAGTTCGGTCGGCGTCGCGCCGAGGAATATGCGGCGGATCTCGGGGTCGGCGGCGAGCGCGGCAGCCGCACCATCGCGGTTGTTGCGGCCGTCGACAAGGATGGTGGCGCGATGTGCGATCGCGAGCGCCTGGGTGGCGTTCTGCTCCACCATGACAATGGCGATGCCGTCGCGGTTGATCGCCTGGATGGTGGCGAACAGCGTCTCGGCGGCGATCGGCGACAGTCCGGCCGAAGGTTCGTCGAGCAGCAGCAGTACCGGCTGCACCATCAGCGCCATCGCCATGGCGAGCACCTGGCGCTGTCCGCCCGATAATGTACGCGCGGCGCGACCACGCCGTTCGGCGAGCATCGGGAAGCGCGCGAACACGTCATCGATGCGCCGGCGTATCGCGGCGGGATCGAGCCAGCCGCCCATCTCCAGGTTCTCGCGCACCGACAGCGTGGCGAAGATGTTCCGCTCCTGCGGCACGAAGGCGATGCCGCGGCGGCTCACCTCGCGCGGTGGCAATCGGTGGATCGGTTCGCCGCGCAGCGTTATGCGGCCCTGTGCGGGATGCAGCAGGCCGGCGATGGTTTTCAGCAGCGTGGACTTGCCGGCACCGTTCGGGCCAATGACCGCGACGATCTCATCGGCCTCGATCGTCAGGTGCACGCCCTTCAGAATCTCGTCGCCATGGCCGTAGCCGGCGACGATATCGCGTGCCTCGAGGAGACTCATCGGCGTCGGCCCATGTAGGCCTCCTGCACGACGGGGTCGCCGGCGAGTTCGGCGAACGATCCCTGCCGCAGGTGGCGGCCTTCCGCCATCACGATCACCGGGTCGCACAGCGCGGCGATGGTGTCCATGTGATGCTCGATCAGCAGCACCGAAATGCCTTCCACGACCAGTGCGCGCAGATGCTCGCCGATCTCGCGCGCCAGAGTGGGATTGACGCCGGCCACCGGTTCGTCGAGCAGCAGCAGCTTCGGCTCCGCCATCAGCGCGCGGCCGATCTCCAGCAGCTTCTTCTGTCCACCCGACAGCTCGGCCGCACGCTGATCGAGCATGCGGGTGAGATTGAGTCGCCCGGCAATACTACGCGCGCGCTCGCGCAGCGCGGCCTCGCGACGCCGCGCGGCGGGGGAACGCAGCACGGCGTGAACCAGATGTTCGCCGGGCTGTTGCGTACCATACAGCAAGAGGTTCTCCAGCACGGAGAGAAGCGGGAATCCCCTGGCGATCTGGAACGTACGCACGAGGCCGGCGCCGGTGATGCGATCCGGCCGCCATCGCGTGACGACGCGGCCATCGAACCGCACCGTACCGTCATCGGGCGGCACCAGGCCGGAGATGCAGTTGAACAGCGTCGTCTTTCCGGCTCCGTTGGGACCGATCAGGCCGGTGATGCGCCCCGCCTCCACCGAAAGATCGACGCCGCGCAGCGCGTGCACGCCGTAGTAGCTGCGGGTCAGACCGCGGACTTCGAGGAGGGACACCGCCCGAGTTAACAGACGACACGCCGTCATGTCATCCTGCGCCGGGGCAACAGGAGCCAGCGATCATGAGCAGCTATCTTTTCCATGGCGGCCGTTTCCTCGATCCGCGCAAGGACGAGCTTCAGGACGGTGTCTCCGTCCTGGTCGAGGACGGCGCGGTGAAGGAGGTCTCCGACCGTCCGATTTCCAGCACGTCCGCCACCCGCATCGACCTTCGCGGCCGCACGCTGATGCCGGGGCTGATCGACGCACACATCCACGTCGTGCTCACCGAGGTGAACCTGCGCCTGCTGGCCGACGTGCCGCTGACATTGCTCGCCGCGAAAGGCTCGGTCGCGATGCGCGCCATGCTGCATCGCGGCTTCACCACGCTGCGCGACACCGGCGGTGCCGACTACGGCATCAAGGCCGCGGTGGAACAGGGCCTGTTCGAAGGCCCGCGGCTGTTCATCGCCGGTCAGCCGCTCAGCCAGACCGGCGGCCACGGCGAACGCCGCCTTCGCACCGAGTCAGGGAACTTCTGCGCCTGCTGCTCGGGCCTCAATTGGACGGGCCGCATCGCCGATGGCGTGCCCGAGGTGGTGAAGGCGACGCGCGACGAACTGCGCAAGGGCGCCGACCACATCAAGATCATGGCGTCGGGCGGCGTGGCCTCGCAGGCCGATCCGCTGGAGAGCCTGCAATACCGCATGGACGAGATCGAGGCGGCGGTGGACGAGGCGACACGCTGGGGCACCTATGTCTGCGCGCATGCCTATTCGGCCAAGGCGATCGAACGCGCGGTGACCGCCGGCGTCCGCACCATCGAGCACGGCAACCTGATCGATCCGCCGACCGCGAAGCTGATGGCGGAGCGCAGGGCTTATCTGGTGCCGACCCTGGTCGCCTACGATGCGCTGAAGCGCCGTGGCCCCGATTACGGACTTTCCAGCTATAGCCTGGCGAAGAACGAGCTGGTGCTGCATGCCGGCCTGCGCTCGCTGGAGATCGCCCGCGCCGCCGGCGTGAAGATCGGTTTCGGCTCCGATCTGCTCGGCCAGTTGCAGAACGATCACTGCACCGAGTTCGTGCTGCGACGGGAAGCGATGAGCGCGCCGGACATCATCCGCTCCGCCACGCTGGTGAACGCCGAGATCGTGCGCCAGGAAGGCAAGATCGGCGAACTGATCGCGGGAGCACACGCCGACCTGCTGGTGGTCGATGGCGATCCGTATCGCGACATTTCGGTGTTGCGCAGCGATGGCAAGAACCTCGCCGCGATCATGTTGGGCGGGCGGTTCGTCAAGAACTCCCTGTGAGCGACCGCCACCGCCAGGCCTGGGATGTCCTGCTGGTCTTCCTCCGCCTCGGCTGCACTTCGTTCGGCGGCCCGGTCGCGCATATCGGCTACTTCCGCGCGGAATTCGTCGAACGCCGTCGCTGGGTGCCTGAAGGCACCTTTGCCGACCTCATCGCACTTTGCCAGTTCATGCCCGGCCCGGCCTCGAGTCAGTTGGGCATGTCGATCGGTCTGTTGCGCGCGGGGCCACTCGGCATGTTCGCCGCCTGGGTCGGCTTCACGCTGCCATCCGCACTGCTCATGCTCTCCTTCGCATATGGCGTGCAAGCATTCGGCGATGTCAGCAACGCCACCTGGCTCAAGGGCCTGAAGCTGGTCGCCGTCGCGGTGGTGGCGCAGGCGGTTTGGGGCATGGCGCAGAGCCTCGCACCCGATCGGCCGCGCGCGACGCTGGCCGTCGCCGCCGCCCTGATCGCGCTCGCCGTCCCTTCGTCGCTCGGCCAGATCGCCGCCATCGTACTTGGCGCCGCCGTGGGCGCGACGCTGCTGTCGCGGCCGGCCCTCGCCTTGGATACCGAGCATGTGCCACTCGGCCTGACGCTGCACCGTGGCGTCGCGGTGGCGGCACTGGTCCTGTTCTTCGCCCTGCTGCTCTTGCTGCCGCCGCTGGTCGCCGCGGCCGGCAACCAGTCACTAGGCCTGTTCGATGCGTTCTATCGCGCCGGCGCGCTGGTATTCGGCGGCGGCCACGTGGTGCTGCCGCTGCTCCAGGCCGCGGTGGTGCCGAACGGCTGGGTGAGCAACGACACCTTCCTCGCCGGCTACGGTGCGGCCCAGGCGATGCCGGGGCCGCTCTTCACCTTCGCCGCCTATCTCGGCGCGGTGATGATCCCCCGACCAAACGGCGTACTCGGCGCACTGATCGGCCTGATCGCGATCTTCGCGCCGTCGTTCCTGCTGGTGACCGGGCTGCTGCCGTTCTGGGACGCGCTACGCCGGCGCAACATCATGCAGGCGATGCTGCACGGCGTGAACGCCGCCGTGGTCGGCGTGCTGCTCGCGGCACTATATACGCCTGTATGGACGGCAGGCGTGCACGCGCCGGCCGGATTCGGCTTGGCGCTTGCCGCCTTCCTCGCGCTCTCATTCTGGGCGATTGCACCGTGGATCGTCGTGGTGGCCGGCGCGCTGGCGGCGGCCGGCCTTGGTGCACTCGGCGTCGCCCTGTGATCAGCCAGGCATCTTCGGGAAAGCCTTCATGTCGCCGCCCAGTTGCACCCAGGGCTGCGCGCTGTCGCAGAAGATCTGCATCCCCGGCTTGACCCAACTCGGGTCATCCAGTGTTCCCGCTTCCAGCATGACGACACCCTCGAGGGCCTGCGCCTCATCGGTAACGGATGAACCGCACGCCGGGCAGAACTTCCGCTCTGTCCACTTACCGGTGTCGCTGGTCTTGCGGTAGGTGGAGAGGGTTCCCTCGACGGTCAGTGCCGGCTTCGGCACGCCGACCACGATGGCGAAGGCGCTGCCGGTGAACTTCTGGCAGTCCGTGCAATGGCAGACACCGACGAAGGCGGGGTCTCCACTCGCGCTATAGCGCACCTTGCCGCAAAGACAGCCGCCGGCGATCTGAGGCATCGTCGATCTCCCCTTGTTTTGGACGCCGGCACGCTGCCACGGCGGCGTGTGTCAGCGCAATACGTCCGACAGCGCGTTCAGCACGTTGAGCGCCGGCGGAAAGCCGCTATGCGGCGCGGTTTGCACGATCGCCTCGATCACCTCGGTGCGCGATGCGCCGAGGTTCAGCGCGGCCTGGCCGAAGCGGCGTGCCTGTTCGGGCAGGCGCAGCGCGGTGAACGCCGCCACCGCGACCAGCGCACGCTGGCGGCGCTCGAGCCCGGGACGGAACCAGATCTCGCCGTAGCCGTACTGGATCGCCAGTTCGTACAGCGCGTAAGTCACCGGATTGTCCGGCGCGGCGTAGCCCTGGCGGCTGCGTTCGCCGTGCACCTCGTGCATCAGTGCATGACCACGCTCGGCGAGTTCATCGAGCGATGCGTCCGTCGGTGGATCGGGTGGCGGCGGCAGATTGCGCTCGGCCAACACCTCGGCCATCAGTGCCAGCGTCTCCTCCGCGGCGGAGAAGCCGGCATACAGACCCGCCTGCACCAGGACCTCGCGGACCGCTTCGGCCGACAGCCCAAGATCCAGCGCAGCACCGATATGCCGGCGAAGCTGGCGCAGACGCGGCCAGACCGCGAGCGCGGCGAGCGTGCACAGCATGCGGTCGGTTATCGCGAGACCCGGGCGGTTCCAGATCGCACCATGCAGCGCCTCGGTGAGCAGCGTGCCGAAGCCGTTCGGTTCATGTGCCGCGGCATCCCTGAACAGGCGCTGCCGCGTCGCCTCACCCTGCCGGCGCAGGTCTTCGCGGGTCATGTACTTCGCTCCCCGTTGCACAGGCATCGGCGCTACGGCCGGATGATCGTCCCCGGCCCGGCCTCGGTGAACAGTTCCAGCAGGCACGCGTGCGGCACCCGTCCGTCGAGGATCACCGCGCCCTTGGCGCCGCTGCGCACCGCATAGACGCAGTTCTCCACCTTGGGAATCATCCCGCCGGTGATCATGCCGCTGCTTATGCCTGCCTCGACATCGCCAATCGTCAACTCAGGGATGAGCCGTTTGTCATTGTCGAGCACGCCGGCAACGTCGGTCAGCATCAGCAGCCGTGTCGCCTGCAACGCGCCGGCAATCGCGCCCGCCACCGTGTCGGCATTGATGTTGTAGGTCTGGCCGTCCGCGCCGACGCCGACCGGTGCGATCACCGGCACCAGGCCGGAGCCGGTCAATGCATGGATCACCCGCACATCGACATGCTCCGGTTCACCGACGAAACCAAGATCGAGCACGCGCTCGATGTTGCTGCCCGGGTCCTTCTTGGTTCGCGTCAGCTTGCGGGCGCGGATCATGCCGCCGTCCTTGCCGCACACGCCGACGGCGAGGGCACCGGCGCGCGTGATCAGGCTGGCCACATGCTTGTTCACGGTGCCGGCGAGCACCATTTCCACGACCTCGACCATCGCTTCATCGGTGACGCGCAGCCCGTCCACGAAGCTGGACTGGATCGCCAGCCGCTTGAGCATGGCGTTGATCTGCGGGCCGCCGCCATGCACGACGACAGGGTTCACCCCCACCTGTTTGAGCAACGCGATGTCGCTGCCGAACTCCTGGGCCAGGTGCTCTTCGCCCATCGCGTGGCCGCCGTATTTCACCACGATTGTGGCGCCGGCGTAACGGCGCAGGAACGGCAAGGCCTGTGCGAGCACGTGGGCCCGTTCGGTCGCGGCTGCGACGTCCATCGCTGTCGTCTGGCTCATACGCGGCGTGTACGGTCGGGCGACCGGAGGGTCAAGCGCGCGCCACCTCGACCTGCGGCTGCGGTTCCGCCGCGTCCACGCCGGCGACGGACAGCGTGAAATGGAATGCAGCACCAACGCCGGGGCGGTCGGCCAGCCACATGCGGCCGCCATGCGCCTCGATGATGCCACGACAGATCGACAGCCCTACGCCGATGCCGGTCGGCTTTGTCGTTACGAACGGCTGGAACAGCTTCTCGCGAATGTCGGGGGCAAGCCCGGGACCGCTGTCCGTCACGCTGACCTCGACCATGCCATCGGCGGACCTGATCGTCTTGATCATCAGTTCGCGACGCGGAGACGACTGCATCGCCTCGACCGCGTTGCGGATCAGATTGAGCAAAACCTGCTGGATCTGCACCTTGTCGATGGACACCAGCGGCATGTCAGGCGCGAGGTGCATCTCCAGGCGCACGCCGCGCGCCTCGGCGCCAAGCAGCGCGAGCGCCGCCGCCTCCTCCACGGTCTGCCGGACATCTTCGGCGCTGCGATGTGTGTTGGCCTTCTTCACGAACTGCCGCAACCGCTGGATCACCTGACTCGCGCGCGTGACCTGATCGACACCCTTCTGCAACGCCTCGTCCGCCTTGGCGACCTCACCCGCCTGGACCAGGCGGCGGCCGGCTCGGACATAACTGCCTGCCGCGGTCAGCGGTTGGTTCACTTCATGGGCAAGCGCGGAGACCATCTGGCCCAGCTCGGTCAGTCGCGAGACGTGGATCAGTTCTGACTGCAACTCGTGCAACTGCTGGTCGCGGACGTCGCGTTCCGCTTCATAGGAACGCGCCAGCCGGGCATAGACCGCGCCGGTCTCGATCAGCAGCACCAGCAGCACCAGGGTCGCGGCCATCAGACCGTAGACGCGGCCGGCATAGAACCCGACGTCGAAGCGGCCGGCATTGAGCAACGCGCTCAGGGCGATGTCGAACAGCCACGTCGACATGACCACCATGATCCACACGTCGAGCACCGAATAAGGACGCCGCACCCACAACACGAGCAGCGCCACGAAGCTCAGCGACCAGACCGTGCCGGTGGCGATCGGCAGCACCGAAGTGTAGCCGTCGCCGTGCATGATGGCGGGAAGCAGATCATGGCCCGTGGTGGTGAGCAGCGTCGCGCCGCCCACCACCGCCAGGACGACGGCACAGGCAACGCCAATAGCAAGGACGGGACGCCGCACGCGCTCGCTGTCGCGCAGCAACGCGTAGCCGATCACGGCGAGCGGGAAGCCGGCGTGCCAGATCACATACAGCCAGGCGGTGGTCTGCGGTCCGGCACCGATCAGGCCATCCGCTGCGAACAGCCGCGGGAAGCTGAGCGCATGCGGGACCGTTATGAAGGCAGCGAACAGATAGCCGCCCGCGAGCACGAGGAGCGGCAGCGAGCCGAGAATGGCGAACTGCGCAAACAGCAGGATGGCGGTGATCAGGTCGTTGACCAGCAGCGCCGACTGGTAGCTCGGGATGAAGGCCCAGACCTCGGCGACCTTCATCTTGGCAAACGGCGCGGCCAGCAGGAACAGGCCAAGCAGCCCCAGCACCACAAGCCACGCGAAGCGACGCTCCCGCGCCGACGCAGGCAAGGTGGAGAGAAACACGGTTCGTTCCGACGGCGTCGCTCGCGCCATATCCGATTCCAAGGGGCGTCTCACGCTTTCGCGAGCAACTAATACAACCACAGCGCGCAGTTCGCCAAGCACGATCGCTGGCTGTGCTGCCGCGATGCCCTGCCTAGGCTATCATGTCGCCGTCCGCCGGAAGGACAGGGAGGATCATGTTGGAACTAAAGGGAAAGACCGCGATCGTGACCGGTGCCGCGTCGGGCATAGGCCGAGGCATCGCGAAAGCCCTTGCCGGCGCGGGGATGAACCTCGTGCTGGCCGACCTGCGGCCGGGTCCGCTGGCGGCGGCGCGGCGTGACATCGAGGCACTTGGCGCGCAGGCGATCGACGTCACGGTGGATGTGTCCGATGCCGCGTCCGTCGCGGCCGCTGGGCGCGCGGCAGAGCGGGCATTCGGCAGGCTGCACGTCGTGGTAAACAATGCCGGCGTGGCAATGCACGGCACGCGTGTGGAAGACGTCGGCCACGACGAGTGGAACTGGGTGATGGGGGTCAACGTGCTCGGCGCGATCAACGGCATCCGTCATGGCGAGGGAGGACACGTGGTGAACACCGCGTCGATCTCCGGCTTCTTCATTCGCGGTGGCCGCAACCAGGGCGCGTATTCGATGACCAAGTGTGCGGTGGTCGCCCTGTCCAAGGCGCTGGAGCAGGAGGTCGAGGACGCCGGCATCGGCGTTTCCGTGCTGTGCCCTGGCGCGGTGGAGACGCACATCTTCGAATCGGCCGCGACCCGGCCGGAGCGATTCGGTGGCCCCTATGCGCGCCCGCAGCAGGAGGCGATGCACGTCGCGGGGCGGGGCCTCGCGCCGGAGTTGGTCGGACAGCGCGTGTTGCAGGCGATCCGCCAGCGGGAATTCTACGTGCTCACCCACGCCGGAGAGCGCGCCGCGATCAAGGCACGTCACGAACGCATCGAGGCGGCGTTCGACCGCGCCGCAACATGGGAGAAGGCACGATGACCGACCTCGCACCGCTCGACAGCGCCGTGCTTCCTGGCGGCGTGCGCTCGCGCTTCGTCCCCGACGTGAACGGGCTGCGCGTGCACATCCTGGAGGCCGGGTCGCCCGGACGGCCGTGCGTGCTGCTGCTGCACGGGTTCCCGGAACTGGCATATTCATGGCGCAACGTGATGCCGGCGCTGGCGGATGCCGGATTCCATGTCGTCGCACCAGACCTTCGCGGCTATGGCCGTACCACCGGCTGGCACGCGGACTATGACTCCGAGGCGGACCTGCGATCGTTCCGTCTGTTGAACGCGGTGCGCGATCAACTTGGGCTGCTCCATGCACTCGGGCAGCAAACGGCGGCCGCGGTGGTTGGCCATGATTTCGGCTCGCCGGTCGCCGCGTGGTGCGCGCTGGTGCGGCCCGACGTGTTCCGCTCGGTCGCGCTGATGAGCGCGCCGTTCGAGGGACCGCCCGCGCTGACGCCGTCGGCGAGAAGCGGCGACGTCCATGCGGCGATGGCGGCACTGCCGCGTCCGCGCAAGCACTATCAGTGGTACTACTCGACGCGCCCGGCCAATGACGACATGTGGCATTGCGGCCAGGGCGTCCATGCGTTCCTTCGGGCCTACTACCATCACAAGAGCGCCGACTGGAAACAGAACAAGCCGTTCCGCCTGCAAGGCTGGACCGCGGAGGAACTGGCGAAGATGCCGACCTACTACGTCATGGACCTCGGGGAGAACATGGCGGAGACGGTTGCGCATGAGATGCCGTCGGCGGCGGAGATCGCCGCGTGCCGCTGGCTGCCCGACGCCGCGCTTGCGGTGTATGCCGGAGAGTACCAACGCAACGGCTTTGCCGGCGGCCTGCAATGGTATCGCCGCGGCACCACCGGGCTCGACACGTCCGAGTTGCAACTGTTCGCCGGCCGGACGATCGACGTGCCGTCGATGTTCGTCGCCGGCAGCAGCGACTGGGGCACCTATCAGCGTCCCGGAGCGTTCGAGCGCATGCAGGAGAGCGCGTGCACGCGCATGGTCGCCTGCCATCTGATCGACGGCGCCGGCCATTGGGTGCAGCAGGAGCAGGCCGAGAAGGTCAGCGCGCTGCTGGTGGAATTCCTGCATCGATGAGATGACGAACGGGTGGACGCCATCGCGCGACCACTCTACCAATGCGCCAAATCAGGCAATGCGCCAAATCAGGCAATGCGCCAAATCAGGGAGGCCATCAGTTCATGCGTGCCAAGCTTCATCGCCGCACATTCCTCGCGGGCACCGCCGTCGCCGCGCTGCCCATGCCGGCAATCGCACAGAACAAGCCGATCCGCATCGGCCTGCTCACCGTCAAGACCGGCCCGCTCGCGCAGGGCGGCATCCAGATGGAGCAGGGCGCCAACCTGTTCCTCAAGGACCGCAACGGCACATTGGCCGGTCGCAAGGTGGAGCTGCTGGTCGGCGACACCGGCGGCAATCCCGCCGGCACCAAGACAAAGGCGCAGGAGCTGATCGAGCGCGACAACGTCGACATGATCTTCGGCCCGCTCGCCGCCTTCGAGTTGCTCGCGATCACCGACTATGTCGCCGCACACAAGACGCCCATCCTCAGCCTCGCCGCGGCCGAGGACATGTCGCAGCGCAAACCTAATCCGTATTTCGTGCGTGCCTCCGGTACGTCGGCGCAGAACATGCACGTGCTGGCCGACTACGCCGCGAAGGAACTGAAGTACAAGAGCGTCATCACCATCAGCGAGGACTTCGCCTACGGCTACGAACAGATGGGCGGCTTTCAGCGGGTGTTCGAGGATGCCGGCGGCCGCGTCGTGAAGAAATTGTGGCCGCCGATCGTCACCCCCGATTATACCCCGTACATCGCACAGCTCAGCGGCGTCGATGCGGTGGTCCAGGGGTTCGCCGGTTCGAACCCGCTCAAGTTCATGAAGCAGTACAAGGACGCCGGCGTCACGCTGCCGGTGATCGGCGGCGGCACCGCGGGCGACGATGCGCTGCTGAAGAGCTTCGGCGACGAGGCGGTCGGCCTGGTTACTGCTTCGGTGTTCACCTCCGATCTCGATACACCGGTCAACAAGCAGTTCATCGCCGGCATGGTGCGCGACACCGGCGCCATACCCGGCCTGTACGCGGCCGGCATGTACATCAACGGCATGGTGGCCGAGGCGGCGCTCAAGGCCACCGGCGGCAGTACCGATGACAAGGAGGCGTTCATCAAGGCACTGCGAGCCGTCTCGCTCGATGACTCGCCGCGCGGGCCGTTCCATTTCGACCATTTCGGCAATGTCGTCGGCAACGTGTACATCCGCCGGCTGGAGCGCAAGGACGGCAAGCTGGTGCAGACCACGATCAAGACGTATCCGAACGTCAGCCAGTTCTGGACCTTCGACGAGAAGTGGTTCCTCGAACAGCCGGTCTATTCGCGCGATTTCCCGCCACTGAAAAGCTGACACACCCGCCACGTGAACCTCTGGCTGATTCTCTCGGTCAACAGCGTCACGCTGGGGGGCCTGCTGTTCCTGCTGTCGGCGGGGTTCTCGCTGATCTTCGGCCTGATGCGGATCCCTAACCTGACGCACGGCTCGATGTTCATGCTGGGCGCGTATTTCGGCGTGACCTGCATCGCCTGGGGCCTCGGCTTCTGGACCGCCGCCTTGCTGGCCGGACTGGGCGTGGCGCTGTTCGGCGCGGTGATCGAGCGGTTCGTGCTCCGCCGCCTGGTGGGCGCGGAACTCGCGCAGGTGCTGGTGACGCTCGGCCTCTCGTTCATGGTCGCCGATGTCTGCCTGATGCAGTGGGGCGGCGATCCGATCGCGGTGGAGACGCCACCGGCGCTGCGCGGCGCCACCAGGTTGTTCGGCCTGGCGTTCCCCACCTATCGGCTCGCCATCATCGTCATCGCCACGGTGATCGCCGCGGCACTGTGGCTGCTGCTCGACCGCACCAGGCTCGGCGCGATGATCCGCGCCGCGGTGGACGATCCCGCCATGGCGCGCGTCGTCGGCATCCGCGTGTCGCATCTGTTCACCATCGTGTTTGCCCTGGGCGCCGGCCTGGCGGGTTTCGCCGGCGTGATCGGCGGACCGATCCTGTCGGTCTATCCCGGTCTCGATCAGGACATGCTGCCGCTTGCACTGGTCGTGGTGA
>JANWJK010000076.1 GCA_025452005.1 Acetobacteraceae bacterium
GCGGAGTTCCGGCGCGGCGACTATACCATCCACTGGCTGGAAAGCTTTGTCGCGATGTAGCTGTCCCCGATGTGGCTGTCCGCGATGTAGCTGTCCGCGATGTAGCTGTCATTGCGAGGAGCGCAGCGACGAAGCAATCCCCATCAAGTCGATGGAGATTGCTTCGTCGCCATACTCCTCGCAATGACAGTTGTATCTACATCCCTACCAACCCTCTGGCAAAATCCCCCGCATCGAACGGCCGCAGATCGCCGGCCTTCTCGCCCACCCCAACCGCGTGCACCGGCAGCCCGAACGTCTCCGCCAGCGCGACGACAATCCCGCCGCGCGCGCTGCCGTCGAGCTTGGTCACCACAAGCCCCGTCACGTCCACCATCTCCTTGAACACGCGCACCTGCTGCACCGCGTTCTGACCGGTGGTCGCGTCCAGCACCAGCAGCACCGAATGCGGCGCCGTCTCGTCCCGCTTGCGCAGCACGCGGATGATCTTGCGCAGTTCATCCATCAGCACGGCCTTGTTGTGCAGCCGCCCGGCGGTGTCGATCAGCAGCACATCCGCGCCGTCGGTCGCCGCCTTGGTCAGCGCCTCGAACGCCAGTCCCGCCGCATCGGCATTGCGGCCGCCGGCGATGACCGGCGCGCCGACACGATCGCCCCAGATCTGCAACTGCTCCACCGCGGCGGCGCGGAACGTGTCGCCCGCCACCAGTACCGCCCGCTTGCCCTGTTCGCGGTAATTCTGTGCCAGCTTGCCGATCGTCGTGGTCTTGCCGGTGCCGTTCACGCCCACCACCAGCACGACGTGCGGCCGCTTCGCCGGATCGAGCCGCAGCGGCTGCGCCACCGGCTCCAGGATCGCGGAAATCTCCTCGGCCAGCGCCTGCTTGATCTCCTCGTCCGTCACCTCCGTGCCGAAACGCGAGCGACGGAAGCTCGCGATCACGCGCCGCGCCACGTCCGTGCCGAGATCGGCCGAGATCAGCACATCCTCCAGCTCGTCCAGCGCCGCATCGTCCAGCCGGCGCTTCCTGAACACGGCGGTGATGCCGGTGATGCCTTCCGTCAGCTTCTGCGTGCTGCGCGTGAGGCCTTCCTTCAGGCGCGAGAAGAAGCCGAGAGCCATCAGGCCGTCTCTGCCAGCAGGACGCCGTCGCCGACGCCGACGACCCGCGCGGCCATTACCCGCGCCGGTGCCGCGGCGGCGGCGAGGCGGACCGCGGCGAAGTGCTCGGAATGACCGGCATCGGCGGTCTCGGTCAGCAGCGATACCGTCCGGCCGACCTGCTGCGCCAGGAAGCGCCCCGCCGTCGCCTTGCCGGCCTCCCGCAATCGCACCGCGCGCTCGCGGCGCACCCCGACCGGCACGGACGGCATGCGCGCCGCCGGCGTGCCGGGGCGTTCGCTGTACGGGAAGACGTGCAGGAACGGCAGTTCCATTGCGCCGACGAAATCCAACGTCTCGCGGAACAGGTCGTCGCTTTCCGTCGGAAAGCCCGCGATCAGGTCGGCGCCGATGGCGATGCCCGGCCGCAACGCCCGCGCACGCGCGATCGCCGCGGCCACATCGGCGCGCAGATGGCGGCGCTTCATGCGCTTCAGGATCAGGTCGCTGCCCGCCTGTAGCGACAGATGAATATGCGGCATCAGCCGCGGCTCCGCGGACAGCAGCCGCCAGACCTCGTCATCGATCGCCGCCGGATCGAGCGACGACAATCGCAGCCGCCGCAGTTCCGGCACCAGGGCAAGCAGCCGCCGCGCCAGTTGTCCGAGCGACGGCGCGCCCGGCAGGTCGGCGCCGTACGAGGCGATGTCGACGCCGGTCAGCACCACTTCCTGGTAGCCGGCCTCGACCAGTGTACGGACCTGCGCCACCACCGCGCCCACCGGGACGCTGCGGTTCGGGCCGCGGCCGAACGGGATGATGCAGAATGTGCAGCGATGATCGCAGCCCTGCTGCACCTGCACGAACGCGCGCGCGCGGCCGGCGAACTCGGTCACCAGGTGCGCCGCCGTCTCGCGCGCCGCCATGATGTCGGACACCGCGCCCGGCGCATCGGCCGCCCAGCTTTCCGGCTTCAGCTTGTCGGCGTTGCCCAACACGCGCGCCACGCCCGGCAGGTTCGCCCAGGCGTCCGGATCGATCTGCGCCGCGCACCCCGTCACCACGATGCGCGCGCCGGGCCGTTCGCGCGCCACGCGCCTTATCGCCTGGCGCGCCTGACGTTCGGCCTCCGCCGTCACGGCACAGGTATTGACGACGACCGTGTCGGAGAGACCGGCGGCGTGGCCGCGCATCACCTCGCTCTCATAGGCGTTCAGCCGGCAGCCGAAGGTGAGGATCTCGGCGCTCATGCCGGATACGCCGCCAGATCGATCTCGCCGATGAAGGCGGTGACCACCGGCCCGGTCATCAGCACATGGCCGTCCTCGCGCCATTCGATCTCGAGTTCGCCGCCGTCCACCGCCACGTAGGCGCGGCGCCCGGTCAGCCCGCGCCGATGCGCGTTCACCAGCGCCGCGCAGGCGCCGGAGCCGCAGGCGAGCGTCAGTCCCGCGCCGCGCTCCCACACGCGCAGCCGGATGCGGTCCGGCGCCAGTACCTGGGCGAAGCCGATATTCGCGCGCTCCGGGAACAGCGCATCGTGCTCCAGGCACGGCCCGAGTTCCCCGACCGGCACGCACGCGATGTCGTCCACGAAGAATGTCGCGTGCGGGTTGCCCATGTTGGCGGCCGCCGGATCGGCTATCGGCCCCGCCGCGAGGTCGAGATGCAGCGTGTCCATCGGCCGCGCCAGCGGGATGTCGGGCCAGTCGAGCCGCGCCTTCCCCATATCGACGCGCACCCGACCGTCGGGCAGCGCCTCGGAGGGCAGGTCGCCCGCGATGGTGCGGATGACCTGCGTGCGCCGCCCGGTCTCGCGTACCAGCAGATCGACCACGCAGCGGGTGGCGTTGCCGCAGGCACCGGCCTCGGCGCCGTCTGGGTTGCGGATGCGCATGAAGGCATCGGCGTTGCAGTTCGCTCCCGGCGGCTCGATGACGATGAACTGGTCGCAGCCCACGCCGGTACGGCGGTCGGCGATCGCGGCGGCGCGCTGGGGCGTGAGACCGAGCCGGCCAACGCGCTCGTCGAACACGACGAAATCGTTGCCGCAACCGTGCATCTTGAGGAAGCGCGCCATGGGAAGGGTATATGCGGCGGCGGCACATGGGGGGAAGGGGCGGGATCCAGGGCGTCGGGTGAACGCGTGAAGACCTCTCGTCGCCGCGGTTCTCGCTGTCATTGCAAGCGAAGCGAAGCAATCCCCATCGATGGGGATTGCCGCGTCGCTGCGCTCCTCGCAATGACAGGATTCACCCGAATGCCCCGGGGTGGGACCCGGTCGGACAACTGATGGCAATGATGACGATTTGTAAGGAAATGCCGTCGTAGCATCGGCCCGCAGCGAAACCCGGCGCCGGCCGGCATGGGGCCAATCGTGAGCCTGAGCATCGTCCCCTTCTCTCTCCAGTTACCGCCTGGCTACAGTCTCTCGGCGGGCGCCGGCACCGATGCGACCTCGACATCATCCAATGCGAGTTCCGAGCCTGTCGATATGGTCAGCATCGACGATACAGCCGTTTCGGGCACGTTCACCGCGGTCACCGGCGACGTCTATCGGATGAGCGACCTGTTCAAGGGGCGGGCGCCGACCGGGCAGGCAATTGCCGGATACCGCGTCGCGCTGGGCGATGTGGCTGCGGGCGATACTGGCGGCACGCTCCGGCTGGGCGACGAGGATGTCTCCGCCCGCACCAGTTTCACCGCCGCCGAATTCGCACAGTTGACCTACACCGCCGGCACCGACGGCTCGCGGCAGAACCTGGTGGTAGTGGCGCAGACCGGTATCCGCCAGGCGGACGACACGCTGATCCGCGAAACCGACAGCCAGGCCGTGCAGATCACGGCGGACGTCACCGGCAGCCGCTCGATCAACGCGATGAACGCCCTCATGCCGACCAACGCGCTGGGCGATCCGCTCACCGGGGCCGACGCCGGCATTGCCGATATCGTACGGGGCGCCGGCATCTTCGGCGGATTTGTCGGAGCGGTGCGCCCCACGTTGCAGACCGATGGCAACTTCACCGGGGTCACCGGCGACGTCTACCGCATGAGCGACCTGTTCAAGGCCCATGCGCCGACTGGGCAGGCGATTGTCGGATACCGGGTCGCCCTCGGCGATGTGGCGCCGGGCGATACCGGCGGCACGCTGAACCTGGGCGACCAGGATGTCTCCGCCCGCACCAGCTTCACCGCCGCCGAGTTCGCCCAGTTGACCTACACCGCCGGCAGCGACGGCGCGCGGCAGAACCTCGTGGTGGCGGCCCAGACCGGCATTCGCCAGGCGGACGACACGCTGCTCCGCGAGGCCGACAGCCAGGCGGTGCAGGTCACGGCGGACGTCACAGGCAGCCGCTCGATCAACGCGATGAACGCCCTCATGACGGCCACCGGGGCCGACGCCGATATCGCCGATATCGTGCGGGGTGCCGGCATCTTCGGCGGATTTGTCGGAGCGGCGCGACCCACCTTGCAGACCGACGGCAACTTCACTGCGGCCACCGGCGACGTCTATCGCATGAGCGACCTGTTCAAGGGCCGTGCTCCGAGCGGGCAGGCAATTGCCGGGTACCGGGTCGCCCTGGGCGATGTGGCGCCGGGCGATACCAGCGGCACGCTCTGGCTAGGCGACAAGGATGTCTCCGACCGCACCAGCTTCACCGCCGACGAGTTCGCGCAGTTGACCTACACCGCCGGCACCGACGGCTCGCAACAGAACCTCGTGGTGGTGGCTCAGACGGGCATCCGCCAGGCGGACGACACGCTGATCCGCGAGGCGGATAGCCAGGCGGTACAGATCACAGCAGACGTGACCGGCACCCGTTCGATCAATGCGATGAACGCCCTTATGCCGACCAATGCCTTGGGCGACCCGCTCACCGGAGCCGATGCCGACATCGTAGACATCGTCCGTGGGGCCGGCATCTTCGGCGGATTTGTCGGAGCGGCCCGCCCGAACTTGCAGACCGATGGCAACTTCACCGCGGTCACCGGCGACGTCTACCGCATGAGCGACCTGTTCAAGGGCCACGCACCGACTGGGCAGACAATTGCCGGATACCGCGTCGCTCTGGGCGGCGATACCGGCGGCACGCTTCGGCTGGGCGATGAGGATGTCTCCGCCCGCACCAGCTTCACCGCAGCCGAGTTCGCACAGTTGACCTACACAGCCGGCACCGACGGCTCACGACAGGACCTTGTGGTGGTGGCGCAGACCGGCATCCGTCAGGCGGACGACACGTTGATCCGCGAGACCGACAGCCTGGCGGTACAGATCATGGCGGACGTCACCGGCACCCGCTCGATCAACGCGATGAACGCTCTGATGCCGACGAACACGCTGGGCGATGCGGTCACCGGAGCCGACGCCGGCATCGCCGACATCGTGCGGGGCGCCGGCATCTTCGGCGGATTTGCCGGAGCGACCCGCCCTACCTTGCAGACCGACGGCAACTTCACCGCGGTCACCGGCGACGTCTACCAGATGAGCGACCTGTTCAAAGGCCGCGCACCGACCGGCCAGTCGATCGTCGGCTACCGGGTCGCCCTCGGCGATGTGGCGCCGGGCGATACCGGCGGCACGCTGAACCTGGGCGACCGGGATGTCTCCGCCCGCACCAGCTTCACCGCAGATGAGTTTGCCCAGTTGACCTACACCGCTGGCACCGACGGCGCGCGGCAGAACCTCGTGGTGGTCGCCCAGACCGGCATCCGCCAGCCGGATGACACGCTGATCCGCGAGGCCGACAGCCAGGCGGTGCAGGTCACGGCGGACGTCACAGGCAGCCGCTCGATCAACGCGATGAACGCCCTGATGCCGACCAATGTCCTGGGCGATCCGCTCAC
>JANWJK010000077.1 GCA_025452005.1 Acetobacteraceae bacterium
AAAGCGGCCGGGCAGGATCGACCCGCCGTACATGAAGACGCTCGGCACGTTCAGCCGCAGCATGGCCATCATCATGCCGGGCAGCGACTTGTCGCACCCCGCCAAGCCGACCAGCGCGTCATAGCAATGCCCGCGCATGGTGAGTTCCACCGAGTCCGCGATCAGGTCGCGCGACACCAGCGACGACTTCATGCCCTGGTGGCCCATCGCGATGCCGTCGGTCACCGTGATGGTGGTGAATTCGCGCGGCGTGCCGCCGGCCTCGGACACGCCCTTCTTCACCGACTGCGCCTGCCGCGCGAGCGCGATGTTGCAGGGCGCCGCCTCGTTCCAGCAGGTGGCGACGCCGACGAAGGGCTGATCGATCTCCTCCTCGGTCAGGCCCATCGCGTAGTAGTAGCTGCGATGCGGCGCACGGCCGGGCCCCACCGTCACGTGGCGCGACGGCATGCGCGACTTGTCCCAGCGGCGGGTGAGCATGAGAGGTGTCCTTGTCCGTGGCTGTTGCGTGGTGGTTATAGCGCCCGTGCGGCGGAGGCCAAATCTGGCGCCCAACCCCTCGCAGCACCAGATAGCCTCACCCAGGGACCGATCGAAGGAGCCAGCCATGCACCTGAACGCCGATTTCAGCCGCCGCGCCGTGGTTCACGCCGGCAGGCTCGAGTGGGTCGCTTCGCCGATGCCGGGCGTTCACCGGCGCATGCTCGACCGCATCGGCGACGAGGTCGCGCGCGCGACGTCGGTCGTCCGCTATGCGCCCGACAGCCACTTCTCCATGCACGTGCACGACGGCGGCGAGGAGTTCCTCGTCCTGGACGGCGTGTTCCAGGACGAGCATGGCGACTACCCCGCGGGCAGCTACGTCCGCAATCCGCCGACCTCCAGCCACACGCCCGGCTCGGCGGCCGGCTGTACTATCTTCGTCAAGCTCTGGCAGTTCGATCCCGCCGACCGGACGGAGGTTCGTATCGCAACCGCCGGACGCGGATTCGGGCCGGCAGGTGATCGAGCCTCGGTGGCTGTGTTGCCGCTGTTCCGCGACGCGTCCGAGGACGTCCGGCTGGAGGACTGGGCACCGGGCGCGCGGATCCTTGTTCCGGCGCCTGGGGGGCTGGAATTGCTGGTGCTTGCCGGGTCGTTCGACGAACGGGGGGAGCGCTTCACCGAACAATCCTGGCTGCGGCTGCCGCCAGGCGCGGCGTTCGATGGCGTGGCGGGGCCGGAGGGCTGCCGCGTTTGGGCGAAGTCGGGGCATCTGGCGGCCGTCCGGTCTCTGGGGTGACTGGCGAAGCAGCAAAGAAAGAAGGTTCCACACGGAGGTCACGGAGGTTTAAAGCCACTGAGAGCCACCGAGAAAGGTAATGGCGCTTCGCGCGAAGCGCTTAGTAATTGATCCTGACCCGCCCAATGCTGTCATTGCGAGCGAAGCGAAGCAATCTCCATGGGGATTGCTTCGCTTCGCTCGCAATGACGGTGGGAAGGCGGGTAACCGAGTCGAACCTTGCTTGCGATGCCGCCGCGAATTGCCCAACCTGCCGGGACGACGGGAACCGGGAGGAAACATGCGCGGAACAATCGCCGCGGTCCTGCTGATCGCCGCATTGACGGTGGCCGGCACGGGGCATGCACAGAAGCGTGGCGGCATCCTGACGCTCGAACACATCGACAACCCGCCGAGCCCCTCGATCCAGGAGGAGGCGACGGCGTCGGTGGTGATCCCGTTCATGCCGCTGTTCAACAATCTGGTCATCTACGATCAGCACGTCGTGCAGAACAGCCTGGGCTCGATCGTTCCCGAACTGGCCACGGGCTGGAAGTGGAACGAGGCGATGACCGATCTCACCTTCACCTTGCGCGAGGGCGTGAAGTGGCATGACGGCAGGCCGTTCACCGCGGCCGATGTGAAATGCACCTGGGACATGATCTCCGGACTGGAGAAGGGCAAGATCAGGAAAAGCCCACGCCAGGCCTGGTTCGCCAACCTCGAGAGCATCACGACCAACGGCGAGCACGAGGCGACGTTTCATCTGAAACGGCCGCAGCCCTCGATGCTGGCGCTGCTCGCCGCCGGCTGGTCGCCGGTCTATCCCTGCCATGTCTCCTCGGCCGCGATGCGCACGAAGCCGATCGGCACCGGACCGTTCAAATTCGTCGAGTTCCGCCAGAACGAGATCATCCGCATGGAGCGCAATCCCGACTACTGGAAGCCGGGCCTGCCCTATCTCGACGGCATCGAGTACCGCATCATCTCGAGCCGCTCCACGCGCATGCTGGCGTTCATCGCCGGCAAGTTCGACATGTCGTACCCGACCGACATCTCGGTGGCGCTGCTCAAGGACATCCGCTCGCAGGCGCCGCAGGTCCAGTGCGTGATGCGGCCTAGCGCGGTGAGCACCAACCTGATCATCAACCGCGACGCGCCGCCGTTCGACAATCCCGACATCCGTTCCGCGCTGGCGCTGACGCTCGACCGCCGCGCGTTCATCACGCTGATGAGCGAGGGCGAGGCGCGCATCGGCGCCTCGATGCTGCCGCAGCCCGAGGGCGTGTGGGGCATGCCGCAGGAGATGCTGCAAAAGCTGCCAGGCTACGATCCCGACGTCGCGAAGAACCGTGAGGCGGCGCGCGCGCTGATGCGCAAGGCCGGCTACGGACCGGAGAAGCACCTGCGGACCAAGGTGTTCACCCGCGATCTTCCCGCGTTCCGCGATGCGGCGGTGATCCTGGTCGATCAGCTCCGTGAGATCTGGATCGACAGCGACCTCGATGTGGTGGACACCACGCTGTACTACAACCGGGTGTTCAAGAAGGACTACAGCATCGGGCTGAACCTGACCGGCAATTCGGTCGACGATCCCGACCAGAACTTCTATGAGAACTACGGCTGCGGCTCGCTGCGCAACTATACCAACTACTGCAACGCGGATCTCCAGAAGCTGTACGACCAGCAGTCGGTCGAGACCGACCTGGAGAAGCGCAAGGGCCTGGTGTGGGACATCGAGAGCAAACTGATCGAGGACGTGGCGCGGCCGATCATCATGCACAACAAGGCAGGCGCGTGCTGGCAGCCCTATGTTAAGAACGTCTCGATCATGGTGAACAGTATCTATAACGGCTGGCGCTTCGAGGACATCTGGCTGGACAAGTGACGCGGGCGCGCTCCATGCTGCGGTGCGGGACTGGCCAGCATGTCCAGGCCGCACTTCCACCGGAGGCAACCATGCCAATCGTGCGCAACATCGATGTCACCATGCATTCCGAGGTCAGCTTTGACGATGCGTGTCGCGCCGCCGTTGCGGAAGCCGCCAAGACCTTGCGCGGGATCATGTCGTTCCGCGTCAAGGAGGCGGAGTGCGTCGTCGAGCACGACAAGATCATCGCCTATCGCGTCACCGGCAAGATCGTATTCCTGGTAGAACGGTAGCCGACGCTTACCGCGTCAACGCCACCGCCAGCGCCGCCGCCCCGTCGGCGATACGGGCGACAGTGTCCACGTCAACCGCATGCGGCCAGCGGTCCTGCGGCAGGTGGAACCAAGGGTTGCTGCCGACCAGGGTGACGTAGCGCCCGCCGGCGCGATGGATGTCGCGGGTTTCGCCACTCGGCACCTGCGTGCCCGGGGCGAGCACATCGGGCGGCTGGCCGGCGCGCGCCAGCTCCTGCGCGGCCAGTGCGCGCAGATCGTCGCTCGCCGACATGACGGTGAGCCGGCCGCCGGCAGCGCCGAGATTGGCGCCCCAATGCAGCCAGCGCGCGTCGCGCTCCCACCCGGGCCGCCGGGCGATGAACGCATCGAGCCCGAGATGGCCCAGTTCATGGCCGCTGTTGGCGGTCAGCACGACGTCCATTTCCGGCGGCGCGGCGAGCAGCGCGCGCAGGCACGCCAGCCAGCACACCAGCCCGCCGCCGCGTTCGGCGGTGGATTGCCACCAGGAGCTGCGCGGCGTCATCACCACGACCGGCGAACGCGCACGATCGCGGCCTTGTATCGTCACGACGATGTTGCGCGCGGTAGCCGGCGTGCGCCGGTAGTGCGCGACCAGCCGCGCACTGCCGGCTTGCGGCGCGCCGGCGAGCGCCGCCACGTGGATCGCCGGCGCGCCGTACGGGTGCGGGAACTGCTCGGCGTTCAGCAGGCCCAGGCCGGGATGCGCACCCTGGCATACGATGACCAGCGCACGATGCGCGGCGTTGCGGCGCAGCGTCCGGTACTCGCCACTGTACACCGATTGCGGCGACAGCGCCGCGACACCGATCGCCGCATCGCCGCCGGCCGGCCCCAGCGTGCCACTGACGCCGTCCGGACCGGTCGGCGGGGCATCGAACACCGGCACGCCCTCGATGCGCTCGCCATCCAGTTCGAGGCAGGCCTCCACCGGATCGATGCGATCGAGCGCGAACGCCTCGCTGGTCACCATGGCGCCGAGCGATGCGGCCTCGCGCGCCAGCCACGCCGCGCCGGCCTCGTCGCCGTCGCCGCCGGTCCGGTGATGCCCCTGCGAATCCCAGGCGCGCAGCCAGTCCGCGGCCGTGCCGACCGTCACTCCCGCATGGCCAGGGCGCGCTTGGCGGCCGGACGATCCCAACAGGCGTGCAGCCACGCATGCACCTTGGGCCATTTCGCCAGATCGAACCCGAGCGCGCGCACCATCGCCGCCGCCACGTTCAGATCGGCAATGCTGAAGTCGTTGCCGGCGAGCCAGCGTGCCTTGCCCAGCGCGATCTCCAGCACATCGAGCGCCGGCGCGATCTCGTCCCACGCCGCCTTGGCGGCGGCCGCATTGCGCTGCGCCTCGGGCAGTACGAACGCGTTGTTGGCGTATGTCGTCATCTGCCGGTCGAGGCGATCGACCTCCCAGAAGCTCCACTGCCAGGCCTGCGCCTCGTGCTTCGCATCGGCCGGGTACAGCTTGCCGTGCTTCTTCGCGAGATACAGGTTGATCGCCATCGATTCCGACAGCACGAACCCGTCATCGTCGATCGTCGGCACGCGGCCGTTGGGGTTCAGCGCCAGATACTCCGGCGTGCGCGTGGCGGGCGACCGTGGCGCATAGTCGAGGTGTTCGTATTGCAGGCCGAGTTCCCCGGCGATCCAGAGCGTACGGACGCCGCGCGAGCGCGCCGAACCATAGATGCGAAGCATGGGTTTCCTCCTGGGGCGGTAAATGCCGTGCCAGTGTGCTATAGGGTGTCCGAGGAGGGCAACGACATGACCGAGACCCGACCCGTTCTCGCCGTCACGATGGGCGATCCCGCCGGCATCGGCCCGGAGATCGCGGTGCGCGCGCTGCTTTCGCCCGAGGTGCGCGCATGCTCGCGCAGCTTCCTGATCGGCGATGCCCGCGTGTTCGATCGCGCGCTGTCGGTGTGCGGTCTCGCAGCGTCGGCGTCGCTCAACCGCATCGCCGGACCGGAGGCGCTGGCCGACCGCGCCGGCGTGATCGACGTGATGCACCAGGACACCGCCGATCCCGACGTGCTTCAGACCGGCCAGGTGCAGGCGCTGGGCGGACAGGCCGCCTATGCCGCGATCCGCACCTCGATCGATCTCGCGATGGCCGGTCGCGTCGCCGGCGTGGCGACCACGCCGATCAACAAGGAGTCGCTGAAGGCGGCGAAGATCCCGTTCATCGGCCACACCGAGATGTTCGCCGAGCACACCGGCGCGCGCGAAGAGATGACGATGTTCACCATCAGCGGGCTGAAGATATTCTTCCTCACCCGCCATCTGTCATTGATGGACGCGTGCCGCCAGATCACCCGCGAACGCACGCTCTCCGGCATAGAGAAGGCGATGAAGGCGCTGCGCCAGCTCGGCATCGATGCGCCGCATCTGGCGGTGGCGGCGCTCAATCCGCACGGCGGCGAAGACGGGCTGTTCGGCCGCGAGGAGATGGATGCGATCAAGCCGGCGATCGAGGAGGCACGGACGCGCGGCATGCATGTCAGCGGACCGGTGCCGGCGGACAGCGTGTTCCACATGGCGCGCATCGGTCGCTACGACGCGGTGCTGTCGCTGTATCACGACCAGGGCCACATCGCGGCGAAGATGATGGACTTCGAGAAGACGGTGAG
>JANWJK010000078.1 GCA_025452005.1 Acetobacteraceae bacterium
CCCGCGGTGGTGGGTTGTGGCGCCCCCGCCCCCCCCCGGCGGGGGGGGGGGGGGGGGGGGGGGGGGGGGGGCCCCCCCCGCCGCACATTCTTTCAAGCCACCGCCGCCCTGCTCGCCACCCCGTTCATCGCGCGCGCCCAGACTGCCCCGCGTGTCGTGGTCGTCGGCGGTGGTTTCGGCGGCGCCACCGCCGCGCGCTATCTCCGCCGTTCCGATCCGGGCATCGACGTCGTGCTGGTGGAATCGAACGCCACCTTCACCGCCTGTCCGTTCAGCAACGAGGTGATCGCCGGCCAGCGCGACATCGCCGCGCAGCGCTTCGGCTACCAGGGCATCGCCGCTGCCGGCGTTCGCGTAGTCCAAGCCATCGCAACCGCCATCGACTCCGCCCGCCGCAGCGTCACATTCGGCGACAACCTGCTGCCGTACGACCGCCTCATCCTGTCCCCCGGAATCGACATCGCCTGGAACGCGCTTCCCGGCTACGACGAGGCAGCCGCGGAACGCATGCCGCATGCCTGGAAGGCCGGCGAACAGACCCTGCTGCTGCGCCGCCAGCTCGAAGCGATGCCGGATGGCGGTGTCGTGGTGATCTCCTCACCGGCCAACCCGTATCGCTGTCCACCCGGTCCGTATGAACGCGCGAGCCTGATCGCGTACTATCTCAAGACGCAGAAACCCCGCTCCAAGCTGATCCTGCTCGACGCCAAGGACAGCTTCTCCAAGCAGAAGCTGTTCCAGTCGGCGTGGAAGGAACTGTATCCCGGGCTGCTGGAGTGGGTGTCGCTGTCGGACGGCGGCAAGGTCACGCGCGTCGATCCGGCGACCAACACCTTCGAGACCGATTTCGGCTCGCACAAGGCGGACGTCGGCAACGTCATCCCGCCGCAGCGCGCCGGCGCCATCGCCGCGGCAGCCGGCGTCGCGGACCGCACCGGCTGGTGTCCGATCGATCCCGTCACCTTCGAATCGAAGCTGCGGCCGGGCATCCACGTGATCGGCGATGCGGCGATCGCCGGCGCCATGCCGAAATCGGCGTTCGCCGCCAACGCCCAGGCGAAGGTGTGCGCCGACGCGGTGGCGCAACTGCTTGCCGGGCGTCCGCCCGTCGAGCCGCGGCTGATCAACACCTGCTACAGCCTGGTCGCACCAGGCAGTGCGATCTCGGTCGCCGGCGTGTATCGCCCGGTGAATGGCCAGCTCACCGACATCGAAGGCGCCGGCGGTGTGAGCCCGGCGAACGCGCCGGCCGAGCAGCGCGCCAAGGAAGCCGAGTACGCCGATGCCTGGTTCAAGACGATCACCGGCGAGACGTTCGGCTGATGCGCTCGCACTGCTGGTCGGTGGCGCGATGCTGGCGGCCGCGGCCGATGCGATCGACACGCCGCTGACGCCGCAGCCCGGCGATCCTTCCCGCGGCCGGCAGATCGTCGAGAACCGCCAGATCAGCGCCTGTCTGCTGTGCCATTCCGGCCCGTTCCCTGCGCCGCATTTGCAGGGTACCATTGGACCATCGCTCGACGGCGTCGGTTCCCGGCTCAGCGCGGGACAGATCCGCCTGCGTCTGGTCGATGCCAGGAGGCTGAACCTGGATACCGTCATGCCGCCATATTATGTGACGGAAGGATTGAACAGGACGGGGCGTGCATGGCAGGGCCGGCCGGCACTGGACGCGCAGCAGATCGAGGACGTGGTGGCGTTCCTGACCACATTGCGCATGCCATGATGCGCCGTCGCTTCCTGGTGCTGACCGGCAGCGGACTGATCGTGCCACTGGCGCCAATGCATCCGGCACGCGCGACGCCGGTACAGGTGGCCGCGCTGATCGCGGAACTTGTCGGCGATGCCACGCTGCGCGACGAACGTGTCAAGCTCGACCTCCCGGTGATGGTGGAGAACGGCAATTCGGTCGGCATGACGGTGAGTGTCGACGCGGCGCTTGGCGACGTGCGCAGCATCGACGTGTTCGCGGAAGGCAATCCGCTGCCGCATGTCCTGCGCGTACGGTTCGGCCCGCGCGCCGGCGCGCCGCGAATCGCCACGCGCATCCGGCTCGCCACGTCGCAGACCGTGACCGCGGTGGCGAAGCTCGCCGACGGCAGTTGCTGGCGCGACCGCGTCGATCTTTTGGTCACGCTCGCCGCGTGCATCGATTGAGGGTCCGATGGTCCGTGTGCTGATCAGCGTGCCGAAGCGGGTGAAGCGGGGCGAGGCGTTCGACGTCAAGCTGCTGATCTCGCACCCGATGGAAAGTGGCCAGCGGCGCGATGCGATGGGCGAGGCGATCCCGCGCGACATCATCAACAGCTTCGTCTGCACCTACAACGACGATGAGGTGCTGCGCGCCGACCTGTTCCCGGCGATCGCCGCCAATCCTTTCCTGTCGTTCGCCGTCACGGCGGAGCAGAGCGGCACGCTGACGATGACGTTCATCGACGATCATGGCGTGGTGCAGACCGAGACGGCGAGCGTCACGGTCGAATGATCTGGCGGCTGGCGTTTGCCACGATGCTGGTGCTTGCGGCGGCGGACAAGCGTTCGGGCTATCAGGATGCCAGTCCCGAGACGCGCGCGATGCAGGACGATGACGCGAGCAATCCGGGCTTCCTGTGGGTGCAGCAGGGCGAGACGCTGTGGGCGGAACGCACCGGAAATGCCGGACGCAGTTGCGCCGATTGCCACGCGTCCATCCGCGGCGTTGCGGCGCGCTATCCGGTGTTCGATGCACGGCTCGGCCGGCCGATCACGCTGGCGCAGCGCATCCAGCAGTGTCGCGTCGAACGGCAGGGCGCCGGGCCGCTCGCGCCGGACAGCGACGCGCTGTTGGGGCTGACCGCATATGTCGGACTACAGTCGCGGGGAATGCCGATACAGGTCTCCATCGATGGTCCGGCGCGGCCGTTCTACGAAGCCGGCAAGGCACTGTTCGAGACGCGCCAGGGCCAGTTCAACCTGTCCTGTGCCCAGTGTCATGATGGTCTGGCAGGCCAGCGGCTTGCCGGCAGCGTCATTCCGCAAGGACATCCGAACGGGTATCCGGAATATCGGCTGGAGTGGCAGGGTATGGGCTCGCTCGAACGGCGCATCCGCAACTGCATGATCGGCGTGAGAGCCGAGCCGTTCGCGGCGGACTCGCCGGAACTCGCCGATCTTGAGTTATACCTGGGCTGGCGCGCCAACGGCCTCGACGTCGAGACGCCGGCGGTTCGACCGTGACCACCATTCGCCGGAAGGAGACCACATGAATTCGGCCGCTGCGCCCCTGCTGTTCACGCCGATCACCCTGCGCGGCGTCACTGTGCGCAATCGTGTCGTGGTGTCGCCTATGTGCCAGTACGTCTCGGTCGATGGCGGACCGACCGACTGGCAGTTCGTGCATTTCGGCCGCTATGCGATGGGCGGCGCCGGCATCGTGTTCGGCGAGGAGACTGCGGTCGAGGCGCGCGGCCGCAAGACCTATCACTGCGCCGGCCTGTGGAACGATTATCAGGCGCGCGCCTATCGCCGCATCACCGACTTCATCAAGGAAATGGGCGCGGTTCCGGCGATCCAGCTCGGCCATTGCGGCCGCAATGCCGGGTCGCACGGCGCGATGGAGGAGTGGCGCGCGCTCGACGAACGCGACGCGCGCGCCGGCATGCCGCCATGGCGCGGCTTGGCGCCGAGCCCCCTGCCCGCGCGGCGCGGCTTCCCCGTGCCGATCGAGATGGACCACGACGACATCCGCCATGTGCTCGCCGCGTTCCGCGACGCAGCGCGGCGCGCCACCGACGCCGGCTACGACATCTCCGAGATCCACGGCGCGCATGGCTACCTGATCCACCAGTTCCTCTCGCCGGTATCGAACCGCCGCACCGACGCCTATGGCGGGTCGCGCGAGAACCGCATGCGCTTCGCACTCGAGGTTGCCGAGACGGTGCGCGCAGCCTGGCCGCAGGATCGGCCTCTGTTCTTCCGGGTCTCCGCGGTGGACGGCAAGGGCGGGCTTTGGGGCCTCGACGACACGGTGGCGCTGGCGCACGAGTTGCGCGCGCGTGACATCGACCTGGTGGATTGCTCATCCGGCGGCATCAGCGGCGAGTCCGACATGGCGCTGGTGCCGCGCGTGCCCGGCTATCAGGTGCCCTACGCATCGCGCGTGCGCCGCGAGACCGGCATCATGACCATGGCGGTCGGGCTGATCACCGAACCTGCTCAGGCGGAGTCGGTCCTGCAGGAGGGCCACGCCGACCTCGTGGCGATGGCGCGCGAGCTGATGATCCATGCCGACTGGCCGTTGCGCGCAGCGAAGGAGCTGCAGGCGGGACACTACGACCTGATGGCGCCCTCGATCGCGCACCGGCTGCGCCGCCGCGACGAGCAGGCGGTCGCGCATGCGCCGGGCAGCACGGTGGAGATCCCGATCAGCGCCGACCGCCGCGAGACCTACCGCTGGCAGTGACCGGTACCGCCGGAGCGTCGCCCGCGGCACGCTCCCGATGCGCCACCATGCTGGGCTGCGCACCCAGCCAGAATTGCAGTTCGGCCGAGGTGACCTTGCCATCCTTGATATAGCGATCCTGCCAGGCATCGGTGGGGTCCAGCGGCTTGCCGAACTTCTCCTTGTTCTGATTGAGCCACCAGCGCCAGGCATAGTGATCGTACACATCGAGCACGTGGCAGGCATAGGCTTCGGCCAGCGAGCGGTGACCACGCACGACCACCATGTTCTCGTCGTTGTTGTGCGATGCGCGGTAGCCCAGGTTGTGCGACCCGGTGACCACGATGCAGTCATCGCTGAACGGGTCGATCACCAGGATCTTGTCGTGGATGATCGCAAAGCCCGCCTTGTTGAGCTCTGCTTCCCAAGCACCGAAGGCGTCGCCCTTGTTCACCTGTGTCGCCGGGATGACCCGGAAGTCGGGCTGCGCGCGCCCTTGCGGATTTTCGCCGATCGTCGCGACGCGCGGACGCCTGCCGCGACCCTCCGGCGCGGTATCGTCGCTGCCATCCAGCGCAGCCTTGAAGTTCATCGCATTGCTCGCGCTGGTCAGCGCGCCGCGCACGAACAGCGACGGCTTCGCGTGCAGCGCCTCGCCGGCGGCGTCGAGGATGGAGTTGTTGCCCGGCTCGAACGCCAAGAACAGCACCGCCTGCTTCGCTCCCTTGATCAGATCGAACAGCAGATTGACATCGGCCGGATCCTCGCGCGGCGGCGAGGCGATCGACTTGTCGGTATTGGGCGAGAACAGCATCTGGATGGTGGCGCTGCCGTCCTCCAAACTGAGCGGCTGCTTGATCAACGCTGCGTTGTGCTCCTGCACCCATTGTCGCAGTGTCGGCCCTTGCCAGGCCTCATCGCCGCGCTGTGCGCTGCCGGTGTCGCGTTCCAGTTCGTCCCAATAAGCGGAGTAGTGCGCTGCGACGGCGGGACTGGCGATCAGCAGCGCATTATTGGTCTGCGCGGCCAGCCCGTTCATGGTCCAGTTGGTGGAACCGGTCAGCACCGCAACCGGCTTGTTCGCCTGCTTCAGGACCAGGAACTTGTTGTGAGGGATATGCCCCGACGGAAGGATGCGATCGGTCACCGGCACGCCGGCCGCCTTCAGGTTGGCGCGATCCTCGCTGTACTTGTCGTCCGTGGCGGGCTCGCCGGTCTGCCGGTTGGCAGCCTCGCGCTCGTTGCCGAGGACCACCGCCCGCGCCGCCGGCGAACCGCGGTCGCTGGCCTGCAAGCGGACCTCGAGCCCTTGCGGATCGTTCAGCTCATAGAGCGCGGCACGGATCTCGCCGTTGGTGTCGTCCACCTGATCGAGGAGCTCGGTCAGCGCATCCGCCAATTGGCCCTCCAGCGCCTGGCGCAGGCTATCCTTCGGGTCGGCGATATGGCGCATCAGTCGGTCGACGCTCGGTGTGCCCAGCGCATGGGCAACCATCTGCGTCGCCAGGATGCCGCGATTGAAATACGCCTTGAACAGGCCGCGATCCGGGGTGACGGCAACGGGATTGGTGACCAGCGGGTCGACGCCGGCAAGCGGCCGCAGCGCGCCTGGCGTCCCGCCCATCGGCACGATCCGGTAGCGGAACATGCCGCCGCGCCGCGCGCCGAGGTCCTTCCACCAGTATTTCTGCACCGGCGCCTGTTCGGTGGTCTCGTTGGCATCACTCGCGGTGGCTTCGAAGCGCGCGAGCGCCGGCAGCGGCTCCCAGGTCCCGGCGTGCACGTCGCCCCGGAATACGGCGAAGCCCAAACAATCCTTCAGCTTCTGCTCGTAGGTCCAGGCGAACACCGCGATGTCGTTGTTCGAGAATGCGAGCGCCTTCGGCATCTGATTGTCCTCCCTGCGATGGGCATGGGTTGTAGCGCATGGCGCGGCGGTTCGTGTGAAGGAATTCACATGACCACGACGTTTCCGCTGCTAGACTGCTGAGTTCCACGGCGGGTCAACAAGGGGTCCAAGAATGGCAATCAGGTACGGGGTGCTGCGCGGGCGCGTGGCGAAACTGCTCCACCACTCCGCCGATGATCGGGCGCCGCATGTCGAGGTACTGGTCCAGACTCCGGGCGGTCCATGGCGCCTGGCGGTCAATGTCCGGTCCGACGACGAGACCAACCTGCTGTTTCATTTGGAGACGGACTTCCGCCATCCCATCCTCGACGCCATCGACGCGCTGCCCGTGGGCCTGACCACGCCGGCACGCGATGACCACACGGTTCGCATGGACTATGTGCGCGGCAGCCTGTTCGACACCTCCGCAATGCGCCAGGTCGCGGCGACCGCGGTCGGCGACCCCAACGAGCTCGACGACCGGCTGAGCGAAGTGCTGGAGCGCGCGATGCGAACGGACGGTGCGGAGGTATTTGCCTTCGGCAATCCGTGGCCACCGGAACACCGGCCGGACCAGTATTTCCACTTCACGCCGGGTCGCGGCGTGCACGATCTGCACATGAACCAGGGTAGTCCGCCGCCGCACGACCGCGATGACGGAGTCTGGCAGGATGGTGGCCTGATCGTGCGCTTCCCTGGCGCACCGGCAGTAGCCTTCTTCTTCGCGTTTCAAACCCAGACCTTTACGACCGACGACACGACCGGGGTGCCCGCCTAGGCTGCTTGAACGTTCCTGCCCGATTGACCAGTATCGGGATATCGAGCAGCCACCGCGATCATCGGCGGCGGAGGAAACGCATGTTGCCAGTGAGCGGCTGGTAGGCACATGGCTGTCGCGGCCGCCGTCACTTTGCCGGAGCGAGTGCAGCATCGCGGCATGATCACGGCGTGCGTCATCTGCGCCACGCTGCTCCAGTCGCTCGACCAGACCATCGCCAACGTGGCGCTGCCCTATATGCAGGGCAGCTTCTCGGCGAGCTACGACGAGATCACCTGGGTACTCACCACCTACATCACCGCCGCGGCGATCATGACCGCGCCAGTCGGATGGCTCGCCGCGCGGTTCGGCCGCAAGCGGCTGTTCATCGTCTGCATCATCGGCTTCACCATCACCTCGATGCTGTGCGGCGCGGCGCAGTCGCTGGAGCAGATCGTCGCGTTCCGCCTGATGCAGGGTGTGAGCAGCGCGGCGCTGGTGCCGCTGTCGCAGGCCATCCTGTTCGACATCTATCCGCCCGAGCGGCGCAGCTTCGCGATGGCGGTCTGGGGCATGGGCGTGATGATCGGCCCGATCCTCGGCCCGACGCTCGGTGGCTATCTCACCGAGATGTACAACTGGCGATACGTGTTCTACATCAACCTGCCGTTCGGGGTGCTGGCAACGCTCGGATTGCTGACGTTCATGCACGAGGCCGAAGGCGAGAGCCACCTTCGCTTCGACTGGCTGGGCTTCGTCGTGCTCAGCGCCGGCATCGGTGCTCTTCAGATGATGTTCGATCGCGGCAACAACCAGGACTGGTTCACCTCCAGCGAGATCGCGATCGAGGCGGTGATCGGCGGACTGTGCATCTACCTGTTCCTGGTACACATGGCGTGGGCGCCGCGGCCGCTGATCCGCCCGGTGCTGTTCCATGACATGAATTTCTCGGTCGGCCTCGTGCTGATGTTCGCCGTCGGCACCTTGCTGGTGTCGTCGATCGCGCTGATGGCACCCTGGCTGCAAACGCTGGGCAACTATCCGGTGTCGGCCGCCGGCCTGCTGATGGCGCCGCGCGGCGCCGGCACGCTGATCGCCATCCTGCTCGGCGGCCGCCTGCTGACGCGCTTCGATCCGCGCTGGCTGGCAGCGCTCGGTCTGCTGCTGCAATGCTGGTCGTTCTGGGTGATGACCGGCTGGACACCGGACGTGTCGGCGCGCGAGATCGTCATCACCATTGCGGTGCAGGGCGCCGGCATGGGCCTGGTGTTCACGCAGCTACAGGTGCTCGCGTTTGCCACGCTCGCCCCCGGCCTGCGTACCGAGGGCGCTGCGCTGTTCAGCCTGGGCCGCAACATCGGCGCGGCGATCGGGGTGTCGGTGACGACATCGCTGCTCGCACACAACGCCCAGGCGCTGCATGAGACGATCGGCGCGTCGGTCAATCCGTTCAACCGCGCTTTGCAGGCGTTCGGTTCGGCCAGGTACTGGCTCGATCCGGCGAGCCATCAGGGCGCGATGATGCTCGACCGGATCATCAACCACCAGGCGCAGATCATCGCCTATGTCAACGACTACGCGCTGATGATCTTCACCACGATGCCGTCCCTGCTGCTCCTGCTCCTGATGCGCCGCCCACGCCATGCGCCGGTGGCCGAGGTGGTGCAGGCGAACGAGTGAGGTCGGTTCATCCGCTGGCGGCATTCAGCGCGTCGATGTCCTGTCGGTCGAGCTTCAGCTCGGTTGCCTTCACCAGATCCTGCAACTGATCGAGGCTCGTGGCGCTGGCAATCGGTGCCGTCACGCTGGGCCGAGCGATCAGCCAGGCCAATGCCACCTGTGCCGGGGTCGCCTTGTGCCGTGCCGCCACCTCATCCAGCGCCTTCAGCACGCCGAGACCACGCGCGTTGAGGTACTTCTTCACGCCGCCACCGCGCGGGCTCTTGCCCAGGTCCGCCTCGGAACGATACTTGCCGGTAAGGAACCCTGCCGACAGCGCGTAGTAGTTGATCACGCCAAGACCTTCAGCCTGGCACAGCCCTTCCAGTTCCGCTTCGAATGCGGGCCGCTCGACCAGGTTGTACAGCGGCTGCAGCGATTCGTAGCGCGGCAGACCGTGTGCCTTGCTGACCTCGAGCGCCGACTTCAGCCGACCGGCGCTGAAGTTGGAAGCACCGAGAGCACGCACCTTGCCTTGCTTCACCAGGTCGGCGAACGCCTGCGCCGTCTCCTCCTGTGGTGTGTCCGGATCGTCGCGATGCGCCTGGTAGAGATCGATGTGGTCGGTCTGCAGACGCTTCAACGACGCATCGGCCTCCTGCATGATCCAGGCACGCGACAGTCCCTTGTCGCCCGACCCCATCTGTGCACCGACCTTGGTGGCGACGATCACGTCGTCCCGCTTGCCGCGGCGCTTCAGCCAGTTGCCGATCACGATCTCCGACTCGCCGCCCTGATGGCCGCGCGCCCAGACGGAGTACACGTCCGCGGTATCGATCGCATTGATGCCGGCCGCGACGCAGGCGTCGAGCAGCTTGAACGAGGTGGCTTCGTCGGCAGTCCAGCCGAACACGTTGCCGCCGAACATCAGCGGGGGAAATTCAAGATTGGAACGGCCGAGTCTTCGCTTCTGCATTGCATGTTCCTTGTGTGGGGTTTGTTAAGAATCTCTGGTTCAGATGAGGAAAACCACGGATGGACACGGATGAACACGGATATGAATCATCGGGTGCGCCGCGCACATGCATCAATTATCTGAGGGTAAGCGGCCTCCAGGTTTACTTGCTGCTCGACTTCGGCAACCTGCGGCTGGAGGTAACACGGTTCGTCCTCTGATCCGTGTTCATCCGTGTTCATCCGTGGTTCCAATTCAACGCGCCGCACCATCTCAGCCTTCTTACGCCACCAGGTCCTTCTGTGCCTTCGGGTCGTAGTTCGCGTCGTACCAGTATTCCTGCCACGCCGCATAGGTAATCGGTTCCCAGCGCGGCGGATCATCTGGGCCCGTGCAGGTCGGCAGGCACTCGATGACCCAGTCGAACTGCGGGCCGAGAAAGAACGGAATGGCGTAGCGGTGCCGTCCCACCGGCGGCAGCGCGCGATGCGGCGTGGACTTGAAGTGGCCATTGGTCCACCGCTGCAACATGTCGCCGGAATTCACCGCGAACGATCCCGGTATGAACGGCACGTCGAGCCAGGCGCCCGACGGCATGCGTACCTGCAAGCCAGGCACGTCGGTCTGCGCCAGGAACGTCATGAAATTGCTGTCGGTGTGCGGCGCGATGCGAACTGGTTGGCCGCTGCCGTCACCGGCGGGTAATGCGACAGCCGGAACGAGAACTGGCTCTGCCGGAAGGCCTCGTCGAACCAGTCCGGCGGCAGGTCCAGTGCGACAGCAACCGCCGGCAGCATCCTGCGCGCGAAGCCATCCATGGTATCGGCATAGTCCAACGCACGACGACGGAAACCCGGCAGCTCCGTTTCGTCAGGCCAGACATTGGCGCCGACGAAGCGCCGGCCCGAGCGGCGCAACGGGTCGTCCGGCGCACGCTCGCGTTTGATGAAGAATGCCTCGTTCAGGTCAGGCCTGTCGTTCCTGTTGACGTCGGACGTCCACACGGCATAGCGGCCCATCGCCATATAGCCGTTGTTGTGCTCGTTCAGCCGCAACGCCAGCTTGCTGCCCATCGGCAGGTCGTGCAGCCGCTTCGCCTCGCCGAAGGTCTGCGCGATCAGCGACGGCGGCACGTCGTGCCCGGTGATGACCAGGAAGCCCACCGTGGTGAGCGCATCGCGCAACGCTCGTGCCGTCACCTGCAATGCGCCAGGCCGGCCGCCCAGATAGTCGGCAACGTCGATGACCGGAATGGCATTGGTCATTTGGCGAGGCTCCCTGCCTGTCAAATCTGCGTCACACCCGTGCGCGCTGCCACATCGGCCAGAGCGCGTTCATGCACTTCCAGCGGAACGAGTGATAGGGCGTTACGCTGGCTCCTCCGCCCATCGATAGCGAAAGTCGCAGTGCGTCGCGCCGCCCATCAGGGTCTGCGTACGTTGCAGCTTCAGCCGCTTGTCGTAGCCCTCGCAGAACGCACCGTCGCGATTGCACGACAGCACCGCACCAAGCTCGGCGAGCCCCATCGCACGATACATTTCGGCATAGCGACAGCGCGTGACATTGAAGGCGAACTCGCTCTCGGTCGATTTCACCACGTCGATGCGCAGCGCATCCTCGGCGGTCCAGCGCGGCTGGATGGCGCGGAACGCATCGAGGCTTGGCTCACCGCCCGGAGCCTGTCGCGCCATCTCCGCCGCCGTCTGCTTCGCCAGCTTGATCACCGCGCCGGCGAGGATGCGCTTCGCCGTCGCCTCGCCGAGTTCCGCCTTCATCTCGTCATAGACACCCTTGGCAAACGCCGCCTCGATACGGCGCTGCGTCAGGATCGGCAGAGCGTCACTCATCGGCGACCTCCGGCGCCACGGCGCGGAACCGTTGCCGGTGGATGTGTGGCGGTCCGTACAGCGGCGCCAACACCATCGCCTTGCGCATGAACAGGCCGATGTCGGCGGCGTCGGTATAGCCGATGCCGCCGTGCAACTGGATGCAGGTGCGCGTCACCACCATGGCCGCATCCGAGGCGCGCACCTTGGCGCGCGACACCGCCGCCTGGCGTTGCCGCAGCGTGGGCGCGGCGTCCAGCGTGCTGGCCGCCGTCGCGACCGTCGCACGGGTCAGCGAAATCTGGATCTGCATATCGACGGCGCGATGCTGCAGCGCCTGAAAGCCGCCGATCTTGCGGCCGAACTGCTCGCGCGTCTTCATGTAGTCGAGCGTCATGGCGAAGGCGCGATCCATGATCCCGAACAGATACGCGGAGCTGGCCATGATGGTGTGTTCCAGCGCCTCGGCCGCATCGCCGTCGATCGCCTCGGCCGGCGCGTTGTCGAGGATCAGCATGCCGTAATTGCCGCCGTCCTGCGTCTGCTGGATGTCCAGCGACACGCCCGGCGCATCGCGTTCCACCAGGGCCAGACCGCCCGGCACGGTGACCAGGAAGGCATCGGCGCCCGCGGCCATCGGGATGAATACCTTGTGCCCGTGCAGCTTGCCGTCGCGCAGCACGGTCTCGCCGATCAGGTCGATGCTGTTGGCCTTCTCCTGCCATGCCGCGAGCACGATGCGGTCACCGGCCAGCACCGGAGCGAGATGATCGGGCGGCAGAAGCTGCGCCGCCATGGCGGCCGCGATCAACGGCTCCGGCACCAGGCCGGCGCCAAGCTCTTCCGCGAGGCTACAGAACTCGCGTGCGCCGAGACCGGAACCGCCACTGTCTTCCGGGATGCGCAGGCCAAGCCAGCCCATTTCGCACATCTCGCGCCACTTGTCGCGATCGAACCCCGGCTCGGTGAAGCGCAGCGCGCGGATGCGCTTGAGGTCGCCCTTGCGCGGCGCAATCCCCGCCGCGCTGTCCTTCAGCATCTGGAGATGTTCGAGCGGATCCATCATGACGGCTGCTCCGTGGGTTCAGGCGCTGCGGTGCAACGGCGCGTCGGTGCGCGCCTGCAACGCGTCGAACGTCAGTCCCGGGGCCATGTCGAGCACCACGAAGCCACGCTCGGTGATGTCGAGCACCGCCAGGTTGGTGTAGACGCGCCTCACCGCGCCCACAGCGGTCAGCGGATAGGAGCAGCGGTGCACCAGCTTCGACGTGCCGTCCTTCGTGGTGTGCTCCATCAGCACCCATAGCCGCTTGGCGCCGGCGGCGAGGTCCATCGCACCGCCGACCGCAGGCGCGGTATCGTTCTCGCTGGTGGCCCAGTTGGCGATATCGCCGTTCTCCGCCACCTGGAATGCGCCCAGCACGCAAAGATCGAGATGCCCGCCGCGGATCATCGAGAAGCTGTCGGCGTGGTGACAGAAGCTGCCGCCCTGGCGCAGCGTGACATATTGCTTGCCGGCATTGATCAGCCAGGGGTCTATTTGATCCTTGGGGGGCGCGGGACCCATGCCGAGTACGCCGTTCTCGGAATGGAAGATGACCTCGCGCTCCAGCGGCACATGGTCGGCGATCGCGGTGGGAATGCCGATGCCGAGATTGACGTACCAGCCTTCGGGAATGTCGTGCGCCACCCGGGCGGCCATCTCGACGCGGCTGAGCGGCTTGAAATCGATGGCGGCGGTATCGGGCATCGAAAATTCCTCCAGAAGCGGGAGCGATGAGGTCCGCAAAGTCTAGGCCATAGCGGGGACGGGCCGCTATAGCGCCGCCCGGCCGTCAGCGCAGCGGTATCAATGCCGGCGGCGGCTTCGGCCCGGTGTCCTCGCGGTGCAGCACGTATTCGGCGCCGTCCCCGAGCGGATAGCGCACAGCCTTGTGAAAACGCATGCCGAGCCGCCGCATGACAGCGAACGAAGCGGCGTTGGGCCGATCGGCACCGGCAATGACCGTGTCGATCTGCGCTGACATGAACGCCTGGGTGATCGCCGTCCAGGCCATTCGCGCGCCAAGGCCCCGGCCCCAGTGGACCGGATCGAGCAGATAGGTCAGTTCCGCGCACCGCGGCGCAGGATACGACCGCAGCTCGACGCAACCGGCACAGAGCGCGGAACCATCTTGCAGGAGCAGCCACATGCCGAGCCCGGTCCTGTTCTGGTCGACGATGCTCTGTGCGATGCGGTCGGCGATGAACTGTCGGCTGGGTGGTGCCGCATCGAAGAGATAGCGATACACCTGCGGCTTGCAGCCCAGCGCATGCAGGCCATCGAGGTCTTTCGCGGTAGCGAGCCGAAGGCGCCAGCCGGCGTCCATCGCGGATCGATCAGACTCGGTCACGCTCGCGAACTCCGGCGATCGATCTGGAGCTGCTCAGAATCCCGTCGGATCCCCATACGGCACGTGCAGGACGCGGTCCACAAAGATGCCGGGCGTCACCACGTGGTCGGCGTCGATCTCGCCAAGCTCGCGCAGGTGCTGCGTCTGCACCACCGTCAGCTTCGCCGCCGTGGCGATCACCGGGTTGAAGTTGCGGCCCGACTTCTTGAACGTCAGGTTGCCCCAGCGATCGGCCTCCCATGCCTCCACCAGTCCGACATCGCCGACCAGCGCGTGCTCCATCACGTAGCTGCGGCCGTCGAATTCCCGCAGTTCCTTTCCCATGCCCATCCTGGTGCCGACGCCGGTGGCGGTGAAGAACGCCGGCACGCCGGCACCGGCGGCACGCATGCGCTCGGCGAGCGTGCCCTGCGGAACGATCTCCAGCTCGATCTTGCCGGCACGGTACAGCGTTTCGAACACCACCGGGTCGGACGAGCGCGGAAACGAACAGATGATCTTGCGCACACGCCCCAGCTCCATCAGCCGCGCCAGGCCCACGTGACCGACGCCGGCGTTGTTGGCGGCGACGGTGAGGTCGGTGGCGCCCTGCTCGATCAGCCCCTCGATCAGCGCGTTCGGCTGGCCGACGGCACCGAAGCCACCGATGAGCACGGTGGAGCCGTCCTTGATGCCCGCCATGGCCTCGGCCATGGACTGGACGATCTTGTTGATCATGGTGTGTTTCCTGACCGTTTCCGCGGGGCCGCGCCTCGATTTAGCGCCTGACGATCAGACCGCCAACCCGGCCGCCTCCAAGGTTCGCGCCAACGGCGTCCCGACCAGCAGGGCGTGCAGCCAGTGGCTGACCTGATCGATGCGGACATCCGAGCGGGTCAGCATGCACCGCACCCCACCGATCGCAGCGGCGCCGGCGGCCATGCCGAACGTGTCCTCCGGATGGATCATCAGGCGATTCATGAACCGTGCGGCCCGCCGCCAGGCCTCTTCGTAGCGGCGTGCGCGCTCGGTCTCGCCGCTTGCCAACGCCAGCGACCAGGCGGCGGCGATGCCCTCGGCAATGAAGCCGGTGTTGAAGCTCGGTTCGTCCGGGCTGAGCGTCTCCAGGAACGCGCCGTTGCTGCGAAGCTGCCGCTCGATCGCCCAGTCCGCGGCGGCAAATGCGAGGTCGCGGCCAGGGCAGGCTCCGCGCGCCCGGTGGACCGCTTCCCAGCCCTGCGGCTGCCACCCGGCCATGCCCCAGTGCGGCACGGAGCGGAACCGATGGCCGTACCACGCCGCGCACGGTGCCAGGTCCGCAGGCAGCAGATCGACACCGGTCGCATGTGCGAACCCGGCCAGCGCCCACAGGGCGACACCGGGCAGGAAGTCGTGATCGTCGGCACGATCGAGCCGCTTCGCACCGGTGCCGATCCGTCCGTCCGGCTGGAACAGCGCACGCACGCGAAGCGCCAGTTGGCGGGCCGCGGCCGATGCGGCGAGATCGGCGTGTGGCGCGATCCCGGCAAGCAGCAGGCATTCCGCCATGGCACCGCCAAGCAGGCCAGGCAGCGCGAGCGAGCCGCCCGGCGCATGGCGCAGGCAGTGTGCAAGGCCATCGCGTGCGCGATCGCGCCAGTCGGATCGGCCGAGCTGCGATCCCGCCATATCGAGCATGGTCAACGCGTGGATCACGCGCGCTGCCGTGCCGTTGCGTTCGGCGATGCCGGTGAATGGATCGAAGGCGTAGCAGGGCAATCGGTCCTGATCGAGCGAGCGGTCAATGTATCCCGCCAGCCAGGCGATCGCCGCCGCGACATCGCAGTCCGCATCGCCTCGGTCGGGGAAGCCGAACCGAAGCGGTCGAACCGCGCCGCCGCACTCGGCCCATTCCGCCGCCTGCCACGTCGTCCAGTGCCCTCCACCGCCGGCCAGCCGCGCGGCGGCGGACACGAACTGCTGCCGCGACCACGTGTTGTAGGTCAGCGCCGAGGGCAGCAGAACGTGTCTGGTGGCCGCGGTCGCGACCTCCAGTGCGTCGAGGCCGCGTCGCAGCTTCTCGGCCACCGCCGGCAGGCCCGCCGCGCCGAGATGCTCGGGGTGATGCAGAATGGATGTCACGATGGTGCATCCCTCGAGCGCCGGGTCTGTCGTCGCCAGGCGAGGGTCGGACGTGGCCTGCTGCGCGGCCGCCGCGAGGCACGCGGCGAAGTCGCCACCCAGCGATAGCCCATAGCCGCGCAGCCCGTCCCGATAGATCCGTACGGCGACGCCGCCGATCGGACACGGCAGGCCGGACACGCTGCACTCGGGCGGTTGCGCGCCGCGCCGCAGCGCCGCCGCCGCGGCGCGTGCATCGCCGGCCAGGCGAGCGCCCAGAGCCGCGTCTCGCCACCAGCCGGTCGCCGGACCATCCTGTTGCCCGTAGGGCAGCCAGTGGGCGCCCGGTTCGACGCATTTGACGATGTCGTGGCGAAACAGGTCGAACGGCTCGGCGGCATCCAGGCGCGCGTTGACCCGGCGCGCATGACGGAACTGTTCTGCCTCGCTGATGAACACCTGCGTGTTGGGCAGCGCGCCGCCCATCTTCGCGGGAAATCGGCGGCTGCGCACGACGATGCCGTAGCGGCCGAAGTCCAGATCGGCGACGCCGACGTGCTCCAGTGGCCCAAGGATTGTCACGGCGATCTTCAGCGCGGGCAGATTTCGCTCGGTCACGACGCCGCCAGCTTGCAGCAGCGTCTCGATGGTGGCGCGGATCACGTCGGGACCTGCGGCGCTGGCCTCGCCGGGGAAGTGCCAGAAGCCGTCGCGGGCGAGCCTCTGGTCACCGTCCCGCGTGCGGAAACTGACGAATACGCCGCCATTGGGGTCGTAAGACGCGTCCAGGGAGCGTGGCGGCAATGGCGCCAGTCCGGTCGCCAGCCAGCTTCGCGCGGTCAGCCGAGCGAGATGAGCCGGATGCAGACCTTCCGGCGCCGGCGAAGTGCTCCAGGCGATCGGGGCAGGCACCGGCGGTTCCGGAGCGGTCGCGTTCATGCCGAGATCGGTCCAGATGTCGAACAGGACCTCGGTGCGGTAACCGGCGCCGTTGGCCCATTCCAACCCTCCGCGTCCGGGGAAGTGCGTCAGCGCCACAGCACCTTCGACTGTGCCGCCCGCTTCCTCGATGGCACGAATAGCCGAGTGCAGCGCGGTTCCCGAACTCAGCGAGTCGTCGATGATGACGACAGGCCTGGCACGGTCGAACACACCCTCGATCCGCCGACCGGACAGGTACTCCTTGCGTCTGTCGCGGATGCACAGGCCGGTATAGCGGCCCTCGCCCATCAGCACACATGCCGACAGCAGCGGCAGACCGGTGTAGCCGATGGATGCCAGTTGGGTGGCGCCGAACCCACGCAACCGATCGAGCAGACAGATCGCGGCGAGGCGCAGTCCCTCGGCAGTGAGCGAGAGGCCCCAGCTATAGAACGCCCACGGCGCTGGCGTGCCATCACGACCGCGGATCACCTCTTTGGCGGATGACCACAGGATGCCTTGTCGGCTCAGCAGCTCGCTCAGCGCTTCGCGGGGGGACGGCGCCAGGCCGCGCTCCCCCGTCCGGCGCGCCGATGCCAACGGCGGGCTAGCGCCTCAGCTCCTGGACCTGCTGTGTCAGGCCCTGGAGCTGCGTGGTGAGGCGCGTCTCCAGTTGCGTCAGCCGGGCCGACAATTGGCTGATCTCCTGAGTAAATCGCGAGACGTCGATCGGCAGCTCGTTGATCTCGCCGCGGGGACGTGGAATCACGCCGCCACTGCCGCCCTCACCGCCTTCGGGAAGTTCGTTCGGCAGGAACCGCGCACGCGTGGTGAAGGCGGGAAGTTCCTGCGGCCCTGGTCCGGGTCCACGCGGCGGCCGGAAGCGCGCCACCAACTGCGCCACTTCCAGCGCATGCAGGCGATCCCGGGTCTGCACCAGTTCGGTGAGCAGGTCGTTGACGAAGGATGACGACACCGTCGAGATCGGCAGTTCCGGCGATGGCCGCGGGCGCGGAACGAAGTCGCCGCCGGTTCCTGGCGATTCGGGCAGTTCGGCAGGCAGCTCCGCAGGATTGATCCCAGACATGTTGCGACGTTCCTCCTTGTTATGCGGCGGCTCCCATGAGCCGCCGGTCACCGATAGCGGACGTGGCCGGAAGCGTGATCGGCATTCCAAATCACACACTCGTGTGTGATCGGGGCGGCCGTCAAGGGAAGAAGCGGGGGCGATTGCTGGGGCAGGAGACGCTTGCGCGCCACCCCCGAGCGTGCAAAACAAGTTTCAAGGGAGACCAACGTCAAAGAGGCCAACAATGGCGCAAACGACGATGTCGGCGGCCGAGGCCGCGCTCGAGAACCAGCGGATCGGCGGGCTCCAGCTTCGGGTCGTGGCATTGTGCACGCTGGTGCAGATCTGCGACGGCTACGACCTCAATGCGGTCGCCTGGGCGGTGCCGTCGCTGATCAAGGCCTGGCACCTGCCGCCACCGATGTTCACCGCGGCGTTCCTGTGGTCGAGCATCGGCATCCTGGTGGGTGCGCTCTCCGCGGGGCCGATCGGCGACCGGTTCGGTCGGCGGCCGCTGTTGCTCACCAGTCTGACGATCTTCGGGATCGCCTCGCTGCTCAGCGCGACGGCCGGCTCGATCGGCATGTTGAGCCTTTGGCGCTTCTTCACCGGGATCGGCATCGGCGGTGGATTTTCCGGCGCCGCCGCGCTGACCGGCGACTATGCGCCGCACCGCCTGCGCGCGACGATGATCATGATCTCGTTTACCGGCGCCCCCCTCGGCGGCTTTGTTGGCGGCCAGATCGTGGCGCTCCTGCTGGCCCACTACGAGTGGCCGGTGATCTTCGTCCTGGGCGGCATATTCCCGCTGATCCTGGTGCTGGCGCTGGCGGTGTGGCTGCCGGAATCGCCGCGCTTCCTCGCCAGGCGGCAGGACCTGTCGCCTGGCCACGCCGCCGTGCTGCGCCGCCTCGACATCGCTCCACAGGCCGGTGCGGTCGATGTTGCACAGGGCAATCCGGTCGGGATGCTGTTCAGCCATGGCTACGCGCTGCAGACCATTCTGCTGTGGATCATCTACTTCTGCAGCCTGCTGAACCTGTTCCTATTCGCCTACTGGATGCCGACAGTATTGAACCTGATCGGCATGAGCCCGCCGCAGGCGGTGTTCGCCTCGAGCCTCAGGGACTTCGGCGCGATCTTCGCCGTTCTGTATCTCGGCCTGGCAATTGACCGGATCGGACCGGAGCGAACATTGGCGCTGCACTACGCGGCCGGCGCGGTGTTCATCGCGGTGATCGCGCTGGTGGCACTACCCTACGCGATGCTGCTGATCATGACGTTCCTTGCGGGGACGACGATCATCGGCAGCCAGACCGGCGCCAATGGTACCTGCGGAAAGCTCTATCCTGCGCGCATGCGCACGAGCGGCCTCGGCTGGGCGCTCGGCGTAGGAAGGCTCGGCGGCATCGCCGCACCCGTGTTGGGCGGCTACCTGCTGTCGCTGGGCATGGCGCCGACGCACATCTTCCTCAGCGCCTGCCTGTTTGCGCTGATCGCGGCGGCGGCCACGGCGCTGCTCGCGTTCCGTGGCAGCCGCGTCGGCGTAGCGAGCATCGAGGAGGCTACGAGTTGACCGCGTAATCCGGGCCGAACCGGATCGCCATCATCCGCGATACGTCATCGACCTTGCGGTTGAACCGATCCCAATCGAAGTTCTTCGGATCCGCTCGTTGCACCGAATTGATCTGCCCGTGGCCGACCACCATGTCCCGGCTGATCTTCAGGCGGTGGCAGATGTCGTACACCAGCATCGCGACCGAATCGTACTGCCAGTCGGTGAAATCCAGCTTCGACGTGTCGCCCTTGAACATGGCAACATCGAGCTGATACATCTCGATGCCGATCGAACGGTAATTGTGATCTTCCACGCCCGGCACCTTGTCGGGATTGCCCGCATGGCCGGCCGCCTTCTCCTCCGGCACCATGGCATAGAGAATACCGAAATCGCGGCCGATCCAGTAATGAATCGAGGTCCCCGCATCATTCGCGCTGGCAATGTAGTCCGCACTCTCCACCTGGGAACGGCGGCTCTCCGTCCCGTGCAGAACGACCTCGTCAATCGACGTTCCGCCGCGTGAATAGACGTTCTTCGCCGGCTTCACCTTCATATGCAATAGGTTCGGCAACGCCTGCGCGTACAGGGCAACGGTTTCAGCCTGCTTCGCCAAGCCGATCGCAAAAGCTCCAGCCATGTGCATCCTCTATATGCGGAAGTCGGGACGGCGTTATCCGCGCCTTCGGCCCGATCCAGGCATGACGTGGATCACACCTTTGCGATTCTTTGTCACGGCCGGTATTAAATGGCGGCGCGCGCCAGATCGCCGATATCGGTCATGAGCTCCACGGACCAGCACCGGTCGATCAGCTCCTTCGTTCGTGTCGCGCCTATGGCCGGTTCGGCCAACTCGTCGAACTTGCGCGTCAACTGCGCATCCGACATCGGATTGCCAGCGCTGCCGATGCAGTGATCGATGCGACAGGCGAAGCTCCGCCCGTCCTTCAAGGTGATCGTCACCTCGGCCGCGTCCGCCGCCATGCCGGCATCGCCCACCACGCTCACCTTGTCCTGGAACGCCACGACCGCCGCATCGCGCACGGTGGCGTCCTGCAGTTGCTGGATGCGTGCCACGCCGTGGATCAACGTCGCCGCGGTCCAGTGATACAGGCTGATATGCGCCTGCAGCTCGTTCTGCGGATTGCGCCGGTCGCACAGGGCCATCGCGCCGGGTGAGGCCTTGATGCGCACCGCATCGATCGATCCCGGTTCGATCGCGTGCTCACGCCGCAATTGCAGACACGCGTCGATGATCGGGTGGATCACGATGCTGCACGGATAGGGCTTGTAGGTGTTGCGCAGGATCTCGAATCGCTCACCCAGGCCATCGGCCAGCGCCGCCACGTTGGGTGATTCGGCGAACACCTCCAGGAAACCGTAGCGTCCTTCCAGCGTCGCCAGCGAAGCGGTGAAGCCACGTTCCGCCAGCACCGCCGCGCGCAATCCGGTCTGTGCGCCCTGCGCCGGCATCAGCGACGACACCATGGTCGCGTGCATCACCCGGAACCCCGCGGCCTGCGACAATGCGATGCCGATCGCGTATTGCAGCCGCGTCGCATCGAGCTTCAACAGTTTCGCCGCGGCCACGGCGGCGCCGATGCCGGCGGTGATGCCGGTCTGCGACCAGGCGACGGGCCCCTTCGCCGGCGGCACCGAGATCGCCTTCGACAGCCGGCACGTCATCTCGATGCCGAGTGCCAGTGCGAGCAGGAAGTCGGCGCCGCTGGTGGGACGCTGTTCGGCCAATGCCAGTGCGGCCGTGGCGACAGGACCTGCCGGATGCACCACGGCCTCGGCATGCGTGTCGTCGTACGAGTAGATGCTGGAGGCGAGGCAGTTGATCAGGCAGGCGTGCAGCGCGTCGGCCTGATGGCCGCGACCGATCACCGTGGCGTGCTGCGCACCGGCATACACACCCAGCGTCCGGTCGGCGAGATCCACCACCTCGTGGCACGCGCCGCCGATCGTGCAGCCCATGATGTTGACGAACGAGCGCAGCGCCTCGCGCCGCACGTCGTCCGGCAGATCGGTCCAGCGGACGGACACGATATAGTCGCTCAGCCGCGCGGTGACGTCGCCCGGCTCGTTGACGAATGCGTTGGCCATGGCTTTCCCCTCTTACAGCGAGCGCGTCGCGCCCCCGTCGATGTCGATCACGCAGCCCTGGATGAAGTCGGCCTTGTCCGACGCCAGATAGGCGGTGAGCCAGCCGATCTCCTCGGGCCGCCCGACACGCGTGGTGCCGTGCGAGGACAGCAGGAAGGCGATCGCCTGCTCGCGGCTGAAGCCGCGATCGCGCGAAACGCGCTCGATGTTGCGGCCGAAGCGCTCGGTCTCGATCAGGCCAGGGTTGATCGCGTTCACCCGCACGCCGTCGTTCACGCCGATGTCCGCCATTGCCTTGGTGAAGTTCAGGATCGCGACGTTGACCGAGCCGCCGATGGTGAACTCGGCTGAACCCGCGCGCGAACCGATGCCAACGATGTTGACGATGCAGCCACGCGATTCGCGCAGATGCGGCCACGCGGCGCGGGTGGCGCGGACATAGCCGTGGAACTTCAGGGCAAAGCCGTCCTGCCAGTCTTCCTCGGTCAGGGTGAAGAAGTCGGCACGTTTGGTGGCACCGGCGTTGTTCACCAGGATGTCGAGCCGGCCGAACGCCCCAACCGCGGCATCGACCGCAGCCTGCACCGCCGCGGGTTGCCGTAGGTCACCGGCGATGGTGATGGTGCGGTTGCTTCCCGAGATCGCGGCGATGCCGCCGGCGACTTCGTCGAGCCTGGACCGGTCGCGCGCCGCGAGGCAGACGCGGACGCCCTCGCGTGCCAGTTCCTGCGCGATCGATGCACCGATGCCGCGACTCGCGCCGGTCACCAGCGCGGTCTTGCCGGCGAGGTTCAGGTCCATGTCGCCCCACTCCACTGCGCAATGACACAGGTATCACCGAAGCGGGCGAACCGCGAGATTGCCCCAGGCCGTCACGCGATCGAAGCGCAGCGCGATCACCGGAAGCTCGGCCAACTGCATCGTCCGGTACTGCGAGTAGCGTTCACGCAACAGCGCCTGTGCGTTGTCGTGTTCCGGGCCGCCGCTGAGGATCTCGACGCGACCGCGCAGCATGACCCAGCCGAGCTGGCGCCAATCCTCGTCGTAGCGATCGGCGACGAAGGCAGCCGATGGGTTCTCCATCATGTTGCGCAGCCGTTTGAGCGGTCGCGCCGAGGGGCGCTTCGGCTTCTCGTCGATCGTGACGTAGAGCGCGCCGCCGTCGATCGCGAAGCACCCCGGCACGACGTGCGGATTGCCGCGCGCATCCGCGGTGGCGAGGCGGCCGACGCGCTGTGCCGACAGGAACGCGGCCTGATCGTCCGACAGCATGGCGATGCTCCGTTCACTTCGGCGCCGGCCGAAGCATGGTCGCATGCACCGGCGCCGCTCGGCGCCTATGTTGGGACGAGATACTGGAGGATGCCATGAGCGATTCCAACCGCATCGCCGTCACCGCATCGCTGCTCGGCGACCCGGCGCGCGCCAACATGCTCGCGGCCCTGATGGATGGTCGCGCGCTCACTGCGAAGGAGCTGGCATATGCTGCGCATGTCACGCCGCAGACGGCGAGCGGGCATCTGGGAAAGCTCGCCGATGGCGGGCTGCTGGCGGCGGAGAAGCAGGGTCGGCACCGCTACTACCGGTTGGCCTCGCCGCTGATTGGCCAGATGCTGGAGGGCGTGATGGCGGTGGCCGGGCCCGAGTCACCGCGCTCCACCGCGTGGCGCGGCGGCGAGGCGCTGCGCACGGCGCGCACCTGCTACGACCACCTGGCCGGACGGCTCGGCGTGGCCCTGGCAGACGCGCTGTCCGCGCGAGGGCATGTCACGCTGGGCACCGATGGCGGCGAAGTGACCGAACAGGGAGCACGGTTCCTCGACGGCTTCGGTGCATCGCCCGCGCCGGGGCGACGGGTATTCTGCCGGCCGTGCCTCGACTGGAGCGAGCGTCGGCCGCATCTTGCGGGGCGGGTGGGCGCCGCGCTGGCGTGCCGGTGCTTCGCGCTTGGCTGGATCGCGCGGCAGCGCGACACGCGGGCGGTGGCGATCACCACGGCGGGGCGCCAGGGGTTCCAGCAAACCTTCGGGTTCGCGATCGGCGATTAGCTTACGCGAGCGACGGTTCTGCCTCGAGCCGCATCGACGGCACCTGACGATCGCTCATCATGGACCCGAGGATGGCCAGCGCGGCGTTGGTCTCCCATTCTGTCCGCTCGCTCAGTTGACTTGGGTTCGGAGCATCGCCGGCCAGGCCATGTTCAAGACTGCATGCCGCCGCGGACAGGGCGGCGAGCCCGAACGTCCCGGCTACCGAGGCCAGGTCGTGCGCGGCCTCCATCAGGACCGCCGCTGGGGTCGGGCGATGCAATAGTCGCAACATCTCCTCCATGCGGGCATGGAGCAGTTCGAGGCTCATCGATGCCGCGTGGGACGGCAGATACCGAAGGGCAGTCTCGAACCGCCCGCGATCGAACCTGGGGGACCGACCCGCCTCTGGGGCGCCACTCCCGCTCCGGCACGTCCGACCGCGCGCCACGGCCTCATCGATCGCACTGACCAATGTCGCGTATTCGACAGGCTTGGCGACATATCCGTCCATCCCGGCATCGTGGCATTGCGCGATCTTGACGGGGAGGACGTATGCGGTCAGCGCCAGGATCGGCACCTGGCCGCTCGGACCTGGCAGCGATCGGATCTGTCTGGTGGCCTCCAACCCGTCCATTCCGGGCATGCGGACATCCATCAGGATCAGGTCGTAGGTCTGCTGTGATGCGAGCAGTACTGCGTCCTGCCCGCTTTCCGCCAGCGCCACGTCATGCCCGGCGGCGCGCAGCAGCCCGCCGATCATCTCGCGGTTCATGGCGATGTCATCGACCAGAAGGAGCCGTGCGACGGCCGAAGTGATGCTGTGCGCTATCGGGTGCGGTTTCGGCTTTCGGAGGCTCGGGACCAGCACAACCATGCAGGGCGGCGCGCCGTCGACGGCGGCCGCGCTCAGGAATTCGATCGCCGTCATATCTGGCAGATCGGCGCCGAGGAGCAGGCAGTCGAACTGCTCCGCCCGCAGCAGGGCGAGGCCGGCAGCGCCATCGGCCGCCTGGCTTACGTCACACTCGGCCGGCGACACACCCCGCGGCAGGCTGTCACAGTTCCGCGGCTCGAACTCGCCGGAGGAGACGTACAGCAGGCGATAGCCGTTGCCCGTGGGCGCGGCGCGGATGGTGCTCATGCGGCGCACCATACCGGCCGAGCACTAGCAAATGGTTAGTGGCAGGCCCGCAAGTTGCAGGCGATGCCTGGATCAGGCCGACCGGCGGCGTCACGCTCAGCGCGACGACTGCGCCGCTCCGAAAAGGATAATGCACCGAGGGTATAGCGCGGACCTGCCCGCCTCCAGCGAGTGGTGGCTGGAGCTACGAACAGCAACGAACCTCCCAGAAGGAGACCAACTCGTGATCATTTCCCACATATACGTTGACGAGCATGGGGAATCGCACTTTGCCGATCTTGAACTGCCCGAATCGATCATGCCATCAGCGCCAGGTCTGCCCGATATGCTATCCACTCCGTCGATGGAGGCGACCAGTTTGCGGCTGATAAGCACCAAGCCGGAGGCCATGGCCCGCGGTTGGCATCCTGCTCCAGGAAGGCAATTTTCGCTGATGCTGAAGGGGTCTGTTGCAGTGGAAGTGTCTGACGGCGAGATCAGGCAGTTCGCACCAGGTTCGGTGCTCTTTTTCGAAGACGTATGGGGAAAGGGACACCTCAACCACGCCATTGACACGGATGACATCTTATTGGGTTTCGTCGCGGTGCCTGACCACACTATCGTCGTCGATGGTGAGATCGCCCGTTAGTTCGGCGCAGGATCGGGTGGCACCGATCGGCTCGCGGCTCATCGCCCGTCGCTATGACGCGAGGCCTCCAATGGAACCTTGAAAGCTGTCGCCTAACGCCGTTGCGGGCACGATCAGAACATTTCTGGACGATCGGTTGAACGGACCCAAGTCCAACCGTATACCGGGTGCAACGGTTGGACCCAGTCATGCGCCTATGTCGAACGAGCATTCGAGGATCGAGAGATTGACCGGCCGGGAGCGGCGGCGGATACGCCAGGCGCTGCTTGGCTTCGCACTGTGCGTGGCGTTCTATTCCGTCCAATACGCATTGCGCTCGGCACCAACTGTGATGCTCGCTGATCTGGCGCGGGCATTCAACATAAGCTCGGTCGATGTCGGTGATTTGTCGAGTATCTTCCTCTACACGTATGCGATATTCGCACTGATTTCCGGCACTGTCCTTGACCGCTTCGGAGCGCGCGCCGCCGTGCCATGCGGTGCCGCGATCACCGCCTTTGGCGCCCTGCTCTTCGTGCTCGATGGATTTGGTGCAGCGGAGGTCGGTCGGCTGTTGCAAGGCGCAGGAAGCGCGTTCGCACTCACCGGCGCGGTCTATGTCGCAGCCAGCGGTTTGCCGCCGTCGCGATTGGCCTTGGCGATCGGCATAGCGCAAGCGGCTGGGATGTTCGGCGCCTGGGCAGGGCAGTGGCTCGTCTCGGTGGCGCTGCGTACCTGGGACGTTGCCTGGCAATCCATCTGGGTGGCGGTGGTCGGAATTTTGGTTCTATTGGCACTCTGCATCGCGGTTTCGCTTCCCGGTCGGGCGCCGGCCGAATCCCAGCCAGCCTCCGTCGGCGAGAATGCGCCAGCCAGCGTCTTGCGCCCATTGCAAATTCTGTTTGCGAATCCTCAGACATGGTTCTGCGCGATTTGCGCCGGCGGCCTGTTCGTGCCGACTGCGATCGGCGCCCTCATCTGGCGGATTCCCTTCTACAGCACGGGCCTCGACGTCCCATACCAGCAAGCGGTGCTGAGTGCATCGATGGTGCCGCTCGGGCTGGGTCATTGGCGCGCCTCTTCTGGGCTGGATGTCGGATCGCATCGGTCGCCGGAAGCCGGTCCTCATTGCGGGCAGCCTAATCCTTGCCGTGACCGAAGCGATCGTTCTGTTTGCGCCGGCACCTATCGCATCGTACTGGGCGGTCGATTTCGTCTTTGGTGTGGCATCGGGGGCTGCGATGATTCCGTTCAGTATCGTCAAGGAAATCAACCCTGACGAAGTCAAGGGAACCGCCACCGGGGCGACGAATCTCATCGTGTTCTCGATGAGTGCTATTATTGGCAGTATCCATACTTGGCTTCTCACGCCGTCTGTGACCGGCGAAGCGTTGACGGCTGCCGCCATCCGTCGCGTTGGTCTGCTGGGTCTGGGAGCGATCGTGCTCGCGGTTCTGCTCGCTTTCCTTCTCCCTGAGACAGGACCATCAGGCGCTGGCACCGCGGCCCGGGTGAGACGGCAGACCTGAGGATGTGATTGGCATTCGGGCGGCCGCGGTCGGCGCAGCACTCAGTCCACGCTCTACGGCACCAGGGGTCTCGCGCTCCGCAACCGCGCCATCGGCTGCATCGGTGTCCGTCGCCATCGCCGTGGCACGCCGCCGGGCAGCGCTGGAACGCGCGGGACTGTTCGGCCGTACCGGTGGGCTTACCGATACATACCTATCGCGTGCATGGTAATCTGGCGCCGCCCTCTCGCACGGAGGATGAATGGATGAAACTTGCCATCTGGTCGACGACCACCCCGCGCCCGAACTCGACGCATGCCGAGATGTTCCGCCGCCAACTCGAGGAGGTGGAACTGGCCGAACGCATCGGCATCGATCAGATCTGGTTTTTCGAACATCATCTGAACCCGACCGGGCCGGTGCCGTCGCCAAATCTTTTGATCGCCGCCGCCGCACGGACGACCAGCCGCATCCGCTTTGCCAGCATGGTCAACATCCTGCCATTCCGCCATCCGCTGCTGGTCGCCGAAGAGGCGGCGATGCTGGATAATCTGACCGAGGGGCGGTTCGACATGGGCCTCGGCCGCGGCCTGCGTCCACCGGAGTTCGCGGCGTTCGGCGTCGATCAGCAGCAGTCGCGCGAGATGTTCGTGGAGTCGTTCGACATCATCCGCCGGGTGTTCTCCGACGAGATGTTCGAGCATCGAGGCAAGTACTGGACCGTGCGGAAGGATGCGCCACTGGCGCCGCCGCTTGTGCAGCGTCCGCATCCGCCGTTCCTGGTCAGCGCGCAGAGCGAGGAGACGCTGCGCTGGGCCGCGCGTCACGATATCCCGTTCGCGCAGATCGACTCGTTGGCTGAACAGGCGCGAGACGCTGCGGCGCTGTATCGCGACGTTCAGATGGCGCACGGACACGCGCCGGCGCCGCGGCTCTATCTGATGCGCGAGATCTACGTTGGCGAGAGCGACGCGCAGGCACGGGCCGAAGCGGAACCCTGGATGCTGCAACAGTGGCAACTGTGGAACCGCTACACGCAGTTCACGCGCGGCGGCGAGTTGCCGGAGAGCTACGACTTCTGGCGCCGGCAGGCGCCGATGCTGCATGCGATGGGGTTTGAGGAGACCGTGGCGAACGATATGGTGATCCTCGGTGGGTCGGAGAGGGTGGCTGAGATCATTCTCCGTTTGGCGGGTCAGCTCGACCTGATGGGCCTGGCGCTGATCTTCAAGTTGGGCGCGATGCCGTACGACATGGTGGAGCGGTCGATGACGCTTTTTGGCGAGGAGGTGATGCCGAGGATACGGCATGTTCTCAATCGCGTTGGCGACGCGGCGCCCCGCGCTGCATGAGGTGCCCGGCCGCTACGCCTTGACCAGCGGGCACGCATGCTCGGACAGCGGTCGCCAAGCTCCTCCACGGGGCGTCGTCGCGATCAGCTTGCACAGATCCCATTCGTGCCGGCTCTCGGACGGTTTTTCCACTTCGAACAAGTAAACCGGCTGGATCTTTCGCCCGCCCTCACGAATCTGCCCGGGGCCTGCATGACGGGGCGGCCCCTTGCTGAGGAGAAAGGGGCGGATGTGTTAGTTAGATATAATGTTATAAACGGTTGTTTATATTAACTCATCGCGCCCATGCCGCCGCTGCCAGAACGTCGCGTCGGGCCACCGCTGCTCGCGGCGGTAATTGGCGCTGCGGCTGTCGACAAACTTACGGAATTGCTGCGCGGTCGCCGCGGCGAACGCTTCAACCGCGCCGCGATCGCCCGCCAGATCCGCGGCGACCGCCGCCGCGGCGTCCAGGGCGGATTGCAGGGCCTTGGCGATCCCCTGTCCGGAGCACGGATCATAGGACAGTGCAGCATCGCCGACCGCCAGCCAGCCCGGTCCGGCGAAGCGCGACAGGCATCCGCTCGAGGCGGCAACGACGGACACAGACGACCAGTCGCGCGCCGCCGCGGCAAGGCCGCCAACCATCCGGGTCTCGCCGAATTCACGCTCCCAATGCCGGGACCGGTCAGGCGGCAGCAGGTCGGCGTCGGTGAAATACACGGCAACGACCCGGTCGCCGGGCAGGCAGGCGGCATACCACCAGCCATCGGGACGCGCCTCGATGAACGTCCGGTCGTCGGCGCAGGCGAGCCGCGCGAACCTGACCAGCGCCACCAGCCGATCGCATGAATGGCGCCTCGCACCCTGGCGGCGTGCCAGCCAGCTTGCTCGCCCGGTCGCATCGATCAGCCAGGGAGTCTCCTGGATATCCAGACTGTCGCCTGCCGCGACGAAGCGAACCTCGGCGCCGGCGGCCCGCGCGGCGCACAGCAGCATGTCATCGAAGCGCTCGCGATCGAGGTGCCAGCCGGCGCCGTACGGGTTGGCGATGAACTCGTTCTCGAACGGTGCTTCCCCGCCCCAGATCACGCCGGTGCCGGGCGAGGCTCGGTGGCCGGCCGCGACGAAACTCTCCCAGAGCCCCAATCGCGCCAGCGGACGCACGATCGACGGCGGCACGGTTTCGCCGACCAGCCTGGTTGCTCCGCGGCTTCGCGCGAACAGCGCTACCGCCAAGCCGTTGCCTGCGAGCGCGATCGCCGCGGCGGCTCCTGCGGGACCGCCGCCCAGCACGATCGCGTCGTAGCGGGAAGCGCGCCCGCTACGCATTCCTCGGGAACTGCGGATCGCGATCCGTCTCGACGAACACACGCCGGCCACCGGCCTGTCCCGCAACGATGAAGCCAAGCTGGAGCACGTGATCGACCATGCCCTGGTGGTCACCCTCGGGGATCGGGTCCTCCCAGGTCGCCTGGCTGGCCGGGATGTTGTTGCCGTCCGTCATCGCGATGTCCGGCCGCTGCGACGGCCACCATGCACCGCCGTCGCAGTCGCGGAAGTCCGCCTGCCAGGGCACTGCCATGATCTCGGTGAGGCATCCGGGATAGACCTTGGCGACATTGGTCGGGTCCAGCCGGAACGGCCGTGCGTAGATGTCCTTGTCGCGCAGGTTGATGCTCGCCTCGATGCCCGGGAAGAAGTTGTTGCCGACGCAGCCGTCCAGTGCCGCACGATCGAGCTGCTCCGGCACCGGCGTCACCGGATCGGCACCGGCAAGATCGGCAATGAAGTCGCCGTCCACCCACTGCTTGACGTACGTGGTCATGAACGCCGGCATGGCGAAGTCCCGCAGTCCAGGCGACTCGATCCGCTTCGCGACCTTGGCCCGCAGGTCGGCGCTTGCCGCGGCGTTGCTGCCGAGAGCCTGCCAGTCGATGGCGGCCAGGTCTTGCCACCGCGAGAAGCTGTTCACCCATTGCAGGTCCGCCGCGCGCTCGATCAGCGGCTTGATGTGGCGGTGGAACGATGGCCGCGGGTCCGGCTGCAACGCCCCCTTCTCGACGGCGGCGCCGAAAGCCACGTCGTACAGGGTGACGATCGAATTGATCGCCGGTGCGAAATCGGGCGGCGCCACGACCACCCAGGATGGATGGTGGACCGCGATCGGCTCCTGGCCGGGCAGGGTGACCACGGCCGTGACCGGCCCGTCTGACACGTCGTCGTGCCAGCGGTCGTTGTTGGCGAACTCCGGCAGGTCTTCGCCCGGAGGAACCGACTCGCTGACGCCGCGTCCGCCGAGTACGAGCAGCCGGCCCTTCGCGTCGGTCCGCAGTTCGCCGAGATACACGTCCTTGCCCAGGAACCGGCCATTGAACGCTTGGGCGCCCCGGTTGGCGCCGGCGATCGTGACCGGCTGCGGATTGCGGATGATCAGGCTGTCTCGGTCGGCTATGCCGGTGTTGCGCGGCCGGGCAGGGTGGAATTGGCCGGGGCTGCGATCGAGTGCCGCCTTGCGGTTGACCAGATCGACGCGCCATTCGATCCGCGCCTCGTCCGCGGTCACCTCGCCGATCAGCTCCAGCGCCCCGGACGCATCCTGCTGGAAGCGGAACACCCGGAACCGCGCCGCCTGCCGCTTCACCCGACCCTGCTCCTTGTAGCGGGCGATCGGGGTCTCCGTGCCGTCGGCGGTGATCTCGACCCCGGCCGACCCGGGAGCCTCCGGGCCAACAAAGAACGCGTCCGGGTGATTGCCGACCCGGGCGACCCCGATGGCCGGATGGATCTTGTAGACTATTGCCACGGCTTCCCCCTGTTTCGTTGCGCGCGGTTCAGACTAGCGCCGCACCGACCTTGCGGCTCATGACCGCGTCGAGATTGTCGATGATCCTGAGTATGCCCTGCTGCTTCGGGCTGGGATTGAAGGCGCTCGCGATCTCCGCGCGGAGCTGCCTCGATTGCGCGATGCGGTCGCGCAGGTACTGGATCTGGGCGCCGGTCTCGGTCGGCAGGGCCTGTTGCGGCAGTTCGAACGGCAGCCCGGCCAAGGCCGCGCCGTCGTTGGTCAGCGGCATCTGCCGCAGCTCCTCGGACAGCGGCTTGATGGCGGCGAGCATCTCGCGGAACGCCCAGCCGAGAAAATCCACCCGATTGGCGAGAATCGAGGCGACCGTGCCGGCTGATCCGACCGAAAGCGACAGCGCGATGTCGGTGAGCAGCATCTGGTAGCGAGTATTGCCCAGCTTCGCCCACGCCAGCGTTGCGGGATGCGCTATCGTCGCGCTGCCGCTCAGGCCAGTGCGGGGATCGTCGGCCTGGTTGCGGACGAGTGTCGGCGCGCCTGGCTGCCGGCCGGCGGCGCGCAGCTCGCGGAAGATGCGCAGGAACTTATCGAAATGCGTCGCACCGCCATTGCCGACCGGGCCTTCGCCCTGGATAGCCAGGGCGTGGATCGCCAGCCGGGCGGACGCCTTGTCCTGCACCGGCAGCACGTATATCGCGGTGTCCGGCCGTTCGTCGTCGCCCTGGCCGCGCCACTCCGCCGCGGTCGCCTGCCGGTCTTGGTTGAAGCCGAGTTTGGCGGGATCGATGTGCCAGTCCGGCCAGTCGGGGAACGGGTTCTGCAGGTCCGGCCAAGGCGCCTGCGGGGCATTGCTGTCCTGGAACAGATAGAACAGGCGCTCGTAGATCTGTCCGGCGCGCGGCACCCCGCCATCGCCTACCTTGGCCTCGCGCTGCGCATCGGCCAGATCGGCGCCGTCGGCGGCCACCACGGTGCGCGGCGCCTCGGCGCAGACGTACCGCGCGATCGTCGTTAAGCGCGCCGGCTGGAGGCTGAACGGGAACGGATACAGCGGCGAGCTGGATGGGAAGTTCTCGCGGTCGAGATGCGGCGCAGCGCCAAGACCGAGCAGAAGGTTCTGCACGGTCATCAGATGCCCCATCTCCTGCTTCGCGATTACGCGGATGACGTCGTACCAGTCGTCCGTCTGGATAGGGTGGTCGAAGTCCGGCAGCGTCATGCGGACGCCCGGGAGCAGCGACCCGGCGCTGAACAGATATTGCGCGGTCAGCGCACCCTCCACCTCCGCCGCTATGCGCAGCAGCGCGACCGCCTCTTCCTCGGCCGCGGCAGGAGCGGGGTCGAGGGTCGCCGCTTGTCCCCAGGTGATCCTGCTCGTGGCGGTCTGTTTCATGCCTCACCTTAGGCGCCGGGTGGTACCGCCCTAGGGTCCGTCGTCGCTCCGATGCATCATCATGACGAGCGCCCGGCGTAGCCGCAATATGCCGCCGCGCGTCTGCCCCTGGTCGCACATCCGGCGCCCCTCGCTGGACAGGAACGTGACCTCCCGCGGCGGCGGCGTTTGCGCGATGCGCACCATCTCGCTGACCCGGTCGAGCAGGTGCAGGCAGTATTGCGGCGTGTCGCTGGTCACCTCCTGCGGTGGCGCCTGGCTTGCGACCGGCATGGCGCCGAGCCACACCGCCACTGCCCCGATGCTGGCTGTGCGCGCGATGGGTCCCATGCCCACCATGCTGGCACCTGCGGCCTCTCGTCGCCGTGGTGCGGACATGACAACGGCGTTAGCCACCGTGGACAGGCTCCTCCCGCGCCGGCAGCGACAGGATCGCGACCAGGCCCGGCGCCGCGTCGCTCAGGCGCAGGCTGCCGCCGTGCAACTGCGCCACCGCCTGCACCAACGCCAGCCCAAGGCCTGAACCGGGCGTGTTGCGCGCGGTCTCGCCGCGGAAGAACCGTTCGGCGGCGCGCGCCCGGTCCGGTTCCGGGATGCCGGGACCCTTATCGGCCACGGTGATCGCGACGCCCGCGCCGGTCGCGGCGGCCGACAGGGCTACGGTGCCGTCCGGCGGCGAGAACTTGACCGCGTTGTCCACCAGATTGGCCACCGCCTGCTGGATCAGGTCACGGTCGCCGAAGGCAGGCAGGCGCGGGGGCGCCGAAACGGTCAGCCGGATGCATTTCTCGTCGGCGACCGGACCGTACAGCTCGGCCACATCGCCCAGCAGCGGCGCCACGTCCAGGGTGGCGAACGCCGCACGCCGCGACCCAGCCTCGATCTCGGCTATGCGCAGCAGGGCCTGGAACACCGCGACGATGCCGTCGAGGTCGGCGGTGGCCCGCTCGATCGCCGCGTGCAGCTCGCCGACCGTCTCGGCATGCACTGACGCGTCCTCCAGCCTGGTACGGGCACGCGTGATCGGCGTGCGCAGGTCGTGCGCGATCGCGTTGGACACCTCGCGCACGCCTTCCATCAGCCGCGCCATGCGGTCCAGCATGTCGTTGATTGTCTCGGCGAGCTGGTCGAACTCGTCGCCGCGGCCGGACAGCTTCACCCGCTGGGTGAAATCGCCGCCGGCGATCGCCCCGGCGGTCGCCGAGACGTTGGCGAGCGCCCGGCGGAACAGGCTGCGCACCACCAGCGCGCCGGCCGAGGCCATCGCCACCACCACCAGCATCGCCCACAGCAGCGCGTCGGTGAGCAGCGAGCGCAACTGCGCCCGCACCTGGACGTCGCGGCCGATCAGCAGGTGGAAGCCGCCCGGCAGGTCGAAGCTGGCCACGAGCGCCAGCGAGCGCATGCCCGCCCGCTCGATCGGCAGCTCGTACCAGGCGCCATTCTGCGCCGCGCCCTGCGGCCAATGTTCCAGATTCCCGGCGATCCGCCGCCCGGCCGGATCGACCAGCAGGTAGATCGCATCGTCCTCGACGTTCTGCGTCAGCCGGTCCTCGATGGTGAGAACCAGAGCTGGCAGCCCGCCGATGGAAAAGCGCTCCGACAGGCTCTGCGCATCGGCTTGGATCGCCGCCGTGGTCTGCCGGTCGAGCAGGCCGGCGGTCGACCACCAGAGGAAGATCGCCAGCGCCGCCGCGCTGACCGCGAGCAGCAGGGCGTAGATCGCCGCGAAGCGGAAGCCGGCCGAACGCAGCAGACGCCGGGTGGAAACGCCGGCCGCGCGGGGGAGTGGACGCCAGAGGACCGAGGACGGCGTCACGCACTCTCGGCGCGCAGCATGTAGCCGGCGTTGCGCACTGTGTGGATGAGCGGCGTCGGGAACGGTTTGTCGACCTTCTGGCGCAGCCGCGACACGTGCACGTCGATGACGTTCGTCTGCGGATCGAAATGGTAATCCCACACCCCTTCGAGCAGCATGGTGCGGGTGACCACCTGGCCGGCGTGGCGCATCAGGTATTCCAGCAAGCGGAACTCGCGCGGCTGGAGGTCGATCTTCTGCCCCGCGCGCTTCACCTGGCGCGACAGCAGGTCGAGCTCGAGGTCCTCGACCACCAGCTTGGTCACCGGCCCTTCGCCCTTGCCGCGCCGCGCCAGCGCTTCCACACGGGCCAGCAGTTCGGCGAAGGCGAACGGCTTGGTCAGGTAGTCGTCGCCGCCGGCGTTCAGGCCACGCACCCTCTCGTCGACGTCCGCCAGCGCCGACAGGATCAGCACCGGCACCGTGTTCTTCTGCGCCCGCAGCGTCTCGAGCAGCCGTATCCCATCGATGCCGCCGGGGAGCATGCGGTCGAGGATGACCGCGTCGAACGTCTCGCTCGCCGCCATGAACAGTCCGTCGCGGCCGTTGTCGGCGAGCTCCACGACATGGCCCGCCTCCTTCAGTCCGCGCACGACGAAAGCGCCCACGTCCTTGTCGTCTTCCACCACCAGGATACGCATCACGTTGCTCCCTCAGCCGGACCCTTCGGCAGGACGCCTGCCGACCGTGACCGATACATCGAAGTCACGGCCCTGCCGGCGGATCGAAAGGTTGACATTGCTGCCCGGCGAGGCCGCGGCCACGGAGCGGATCAGCCCGCGCGAGGTTTCGATGTGCTCGCCGTTGACCGCCAGGATCATGTCGCCCTGGCGAATGCCGGCGCGCGCCGCGGGGCTGGTACGCTCCACGCCGGCGACGGTCACGCCGCTCCGCGAATCCTCGACCGACACGCCGAGCCAGCCGCGTTCGATATGGCCGCCGCCGCGCAACTGGCTGACGATGGGGATCAGCAGCTCGCTGGGCGTGGCGAAGCCGATGCCGACCGAGCCGCCGGACGGCGACACGATGGCGGTGCTGATCGCGATCACCTGGCCGTCCATGTTGAAGATCGGCCCGCCGGAATTGCCCGGATTGATCGGTGCGTCGAGCTGCAGGAAGTTGTCGAACGGTCCGGAGCCCAGATCGCGGCCGCGTGCCGAGATGATGCCGGCGGTGACCGAGCCGCCGAGACCGAACGGATTGCCGGCGGCGAGCACCCAGTCGCCCACCTCGACCTGGCGCGAATCGCCGAATGCCACGGCCGGCAATGCGCCGGACGCCTGCACCTTGATCACCGCGACGTCGGTGAGTTCGTCGGTGCCGATGACCCTGGCCGGCAGCCTTGTGCCGTCGGTCAGCAGGACGACGATCTTATCGGCGTGCCCGACCACGTGGTTGTTGGTCACGATCAGGCCGGACGGATCGATGATGAAGCCCGACCCGGCGCCGATCGTCTGTTCGCGGCGATTGCCGAAGCGGCGGCGGAATTCCCTCCCGAGCGGCGTGTCGCGCAGCTCCGGCGGCAGTTCGCCCAGGACTTCCCCGCCCGAGACGGTCTCGGTGACCGAGATGTTCACAACGGCCGGCAGCACGCGCTTGACCAGCGGTGCGAAGCTCTCGGGCGCCGAGCGCGCGGCGGCGCTGCCGGGGAGCCCGGCGCACGCCCCGACGCACAGCGCGAGCGCCAGGACGGCGAAACGGTGCACGTACAGCGCACCTGCCCCCGGGAAAGGCGAGCGGATAAGTCGCGCAACGTGCCAGACGAGCCGCCGAAGGAACATGGCGTTCGATTCTCTCCCGCAGGAATGCGTCAGCAGGAGATGGCACGCGGCGGCGGTTGCAACAAGAATCCTTGCCTCAGTCTTTGGTCTTGGCGCCAGCCGAAGGGTCGTCCGGCCAGGCATGTTTCGGGTAGCGCCCCCGCATATCACGCCGCACATCGGCCCAGCCGCCGCGCCAGAAGCCGGCCAGGTCGGCGGTGATCGCGACCGGCCGCCCCGCTGGAGACAGCAGCGCGAGCTGGAGCGGAACGCGGCCCTCGGCGAGACGCGGCGTCGCAATCAGTCCGTAGAATGCCTGTGCCCGCGCCGACGCCACCGGCACCGGCTGGGTATAGTCGACCATGGCCCGTGCGCCAGGCAGCGCGATCTGCGCCGGCAGCGCCGCGTCCAGCCGCCGCGCCAGGTCCCAGGGCAGCAGGCCACGCAGGATGGCCGTCAGGTCGAGCCGGGCCAGTTCGGCGAGCCGCGACATGCCGGCGAGCCGCGGTACCAGCCACGTCGCGGCGTCGGCGGCAAGCGCCGCGTCGTCCAGGCCGGGCCAGCCGGCATCCGGCTCGATCCGTCGCATCAGCGCGACCCGCGCCTGCAACTGCCGGGCCGCCTCGGTCCAGGGCAGCGGCCGCAATCCGTCCGCCGCCACCGCGCGGGCGAGCGCCATTGCGATTTCCCCGGAATCTGCCGGCTCGGTGCGATCGGCGAGCACCAGCGCGCCGAGCCGGCGCCGGCGCCGCGCCAGGACCGCGCCGGAGACCGGGTCGAAGCTGGTCTCCACCTGCTCGGTGATGCGCGCGGCGGGCAGCGTATCGGGATCGAGCGGCGCGGCCAGTCGGATGCGCGCACCGGCCTTCAGTTCCAGCGCGGCGACTGCCAGCAGGGGCGTGTTGGCGAGCGGATCGGCGCGCGGCAGCCGCGCCCCGCCGCCGCCGGCCAGCCGGAAGCTGCCCGGCTCACCGCGGCGCTGCGCGATGCGGTCGGGAAACGCGGCTGCGAGCAGCCGGCCGGGGTCGCCATCGGCGGGCGCGTCGGCGCGCAGGCGCAGCCGCCGGCGGTACTGGCCGGCAACGCGGCGGATGCGCGACAGCGCGCCACGGTCGGCCGCGGGATCGCCCGCGCCGATCGC
>JANWJK010000079.1 GCA_025452005.1 Acetobacteraceae bacterium
AACCACGCGGGGACCTCCATTCCCCTTCTCGACGCCGCGGCAAGGCTGCTTGCCAGATATGGCGAAACCGCAAAGCCGGTATCGGCAAGTTCGATTGCCCTTTGGAAGAGCGCTCCCCACGGCAGTCGTCCATAGCGACGATGCATCATCTCGAGCATCCGCACGCCGCCGGGCACGCCGACCGCGGCTCCGCTATGCGAGAACCCTGAAGCAGCACCGGAACTCGGGTCATACGATGACGGAGACCTTGCCAGGCCATCGAAAGCCGCCATCCGCCTCTCGTGTGCCGCCTGATAGAGCGCAATGGCGCCGCCACCGAGACCGGAAGACTGTGGTTCGACCACGCCCAATACCATTTGCATGGCAACCGCGGCGTCCGCGGCCGAGCCACCGATTTCGAGCACGCGCATGCCGGCATCCGTCGCATCGCGATTGGCACTCGCGACGGCGTAGTGCGGGCGCGGATCGGCGTGCGCTGCGCGTCCGAACAGATGGAGTGTGAACAGGAGCGCTATTGCATAGACGCCGAGCTTCAAGACCAGCCCTCCATCGTTCGAGCCCGGCCGGGCAATTGGGTGAATGGCGGATAGTTCGCGTTGTCCTGTCATTGCGAGGAGCGTAGCGACGCGGCAATCGCCATGGAGATTGCTTCGCTTCGCTCGCAATGACAACGGGAACCGCGGCGACGAGAGATCTCCATGTGTTCACCCGTTTGCCCTGCGACCCCGGCGGCGCTCGCTTTCAATGCGCCGCTTGCTGCGATAGAGGTCAAGGTCGGGCTATCGGATGGACGCAATCAATCGGGAGTTCACAGATGCTGTTCACCTGTCTGCCGGAAGGGACACCGATCCCTGGACGCTTTCCTGGTCCCGCGCATGCCCGCGGCAAGTGGTTCACCCTCGACATCCATTGCCATGTGACCAGCCTCAAGGCCGCGGCGATGGTCGAGGGCAACGAGGCCGTCTCGCGCTGGTTTCTCGAGACACAGGCCAACGCGCGCAGTCGCGAGATCAATCGCCAGAACGGCGTGCGGACACGGACGCAGGGGACGTCGGCGGAGCAACGCATCGCCGACATGGACCTGATGGGAATCGACATCCAGGCGATTTCGCCGGCGCCGCGGCAGACCTATTACGGTGCGGATCCGGACCTGGGACTGGCCACGGCACGCACGATCAACGACGAGATCGCCGATATCGTTGGCCGCCACCCCGACCGCTTCACCGGCCTCGGCACGATCCCATTGCAGGCGCCGGAACAGGCGATCGCCGAACTCGAGCGGCTGCACCGGTCACTCGGCATGCGCGGCATCGAGATCATGACGCATGTGGCCGGCGAAGATCTCTCGGAGGATCGCTTCCGCGCAGTGTTCCGGCGCATCGAGGAACTCGGGCTGCTGGTGTTCATGCACCCCGACGGCTTCACCGAGGCGCGGCGGTTCAAGGATCACTACTTTGCCAACGTGATCGGCAATCCGCTCGATACGACGGTGGCGCTGCATCACCTGATCTTCGGCGGCGTGTTGGAGGACTGCCCCGGCCTGAAGCTGGTGGCGGCGCACGGCGGCGGATACCTGCCGGCCTACGCCGGACGCATCGATCATGCGGCATCGGCGCGGCCGGATACCGGTGAAAAGCTGAAGGAGATGCCGGGAACGTATCTGCGGCGGCTGTATTTCGACTCGCTGGTGTACACGCATGCGCAGCTCGAGGCCCTCGTGTCGCAGTTCGGCGCCGATCATATCCTGGTGGGCACCGACTACCCGGCGGATATGGGCGAGACCGATCCGATAGGCTTCATCGAGGACGCGCCCGGGCTGGACGATGCGACACGACGCGCGATCCTGGGCGGCAACGCCGCCCGACTGCTGGGCATCGAGGTGCCGGCCGCGAAGGCCTGATCGCCGCGACAGCGGAACGCTCGGGCTACGTCTGTTGAGGTGCCGAGCCGGCAGCGGCAAGACGGCGCTTGGCTTCGTTATACAGGTCCGCGGGCAGCGGCCCTTGCCGCAGAACCTCGACATTGGCCTTGAGGTGCTCCGGGTTCGCCGTGCCGACGATGGTGGTGTCCAGGTCGGGGTTGCTGAACGTGAAGCGGAGGATGAACTCCATCGGGGTCATACCGCCAAGCAGATCCTCGAGTTTTGCCCTTTGCCAGCGCTCCCATTGCAGGCCCGCCTGCTTTCCCTCCGAAGGGGCTCCCTTCGCAGCGCCACCACGGATGACGATGCCTGCTCCGGCGCCCGACGCAGTAGAAATGATCGCCTCGTGTTCGCGTTCCATCGCCGAATAGGGAATTTGAAACACGTCGAACACTTCCATCGCGATATGGTCCTTTAGGTTAGGCAGCGTGCCCGACATGCCGATGTGCCGCACCTTGCCGGCTGCCTTGAGCTCCTGCACCGCCTCGAGTGCACCATTCTCCTCCAGGGTCTGCTGCGATGGCGATATATGGAACTGCACCACATCGAGGTAGTCGGTCTTCATCCGCTCAAGGCTCTGCTCGACACCGGCGAGGATGTTGTCGCGGGTGAACACGTGAGGGCTGCGCTGGCCGCGCACGGCCGGAGCTCCCACCAGACAGCCGCATTTGCTTGCCAGGTAATACTCGGAGCGACGGTGCGAGATATAACGACCGATCCGCTCCTCGCTCACGCCGTAATCGATCGAGGTATCGATGTAATTGATACCGGCATCGAGCACGGCGTTGAGGATGGTTTCCGCCTGCGCCTCGGTGGTGTCCCTCGCACGCGGGGCGCCGCGTAACTCCATCGCGCCATAGCCCAGCATTGTCACCTGCAATCCGGTCCGTCCCAGTGTCCGCTTCGGCAGGTTGTCCATGAAAGGCCTCCACGCTGCGGTGCGCCGTTCAGTACGAACGCCCATCATGGTCAAAAGTTTGACTGATCATCGCCGAGCGTCAAGTGTGACAGCCGAGGGCAGTGCATCGGGAGGAAGCGGCAATGGATCGTAATTCCATCGACTGGAAAGGCTACTGGATCGCTGCGCCGACGCCTTTCACCGCAACGGGTGCGCTCGACAAGGACGCGCTGCGTGAGGTGCTGCGGCTGTACCACGGCCAGCGAGTCCATGGCGTGCTGGTGAACGGAACGACGGGCGAATGGTTCTCGCAGACCGAGGCGGAGCGCCGGCGTGTGGCGGAGATCGCCGTCGAGGAGCTGGGCGGCATGATCCCGGTGGTCATCGGCTGCACCACCTTCACGCCTTCGCAAACGATCGCTCTCGGCCGGCATGCGCGCGAGATCGGCGCGAGCGGCATACTGTCGACGCCGCCGCCATACGCCGCACCGACGCCGCGTGAGATCGTCGCGTTCTTTTCGGCGATCTCGGACAGCGTCGATCTGCCGATCATGATCTACAACTGGGCACGCGGCACCGCCGTCGAGATCACCTGGGAGACCGCGGTCGAACTGGCAAAGATCGACCGTGTGGTCGCGATCAAGGACAGCACGGCCAACACCGCCCAGGCACTCGCGACACTGGAGAAGGTGGGCGATCGAGTGCGCTTCTTTGGCGGTTTCATCAGCCGCCTGGGTCTGTCGACGCTGCGCGGCCTGGGGGGTGACGGCAACATCGATGGCGGCGGCCTCGGCGCGAAGTTCGCGGTGGCCTTCTATGAGGCTTTCTGGCGCGGCGACTTCGCGGCCGCGATACAGGCGGCCGACCGCTATGGGAGCTTGATGCGGCAACTGGTCAGACCGGACTGGAGCGGTGCGTTCGGCTCACCGCAGTCGCAGATCAAGGCATGCATGAACATGCTTGGCCAGCCGGGCGGACACGTGCGCCCGCCGCTGCTGCCGATCGACAGCCCGCACGACCTCGAAGCGATGCACCGCATCCTGGACGAAGCGGGCCTGTTCGGTGACGCGACCCCTTCGCGCGTGTCGGCCTACGCGTGAGGTGATTGAAACCGTCGGAGTTGCTCCGCCACGTGTGGGATCGCCGCTGCGACCGCGCCAACCGCAGTCCCGGTCCGCTCCTTCAATCCTGCGATCGCTTCGACGGCAGCGGAAATCGCTGCGGCTTCATCGAACGCGACGATGCGGCGGTCACGCATCAGCCAGCTTCCATCCGCCATAACCGAAACGACAGCGTCCGGGCTGCCGTGCTGCACCAGCGCCGCTTCGGTGCTCGCCAGCGCCAGCGTGCTTGCCGCGTCGCGGCGCACCAGCACAAGATCCGCGAGCTGACCCGGTGCAATGCGGCCCAAGGCATCGCGCCGCCCAAGCACCGCGGCGCCATGCCGTGTCGCCATGTCCAGCACATCGCGCGCGTTCGGCCAGTCCGCGTATGCCAGTCCAGACACGCGCGGCAGCATCATCGCCAATCTCATCGCCTCGAACAGATCGTGCCGCCCGCCGGTATTGGCGGAGTCTGTGCCGAGAGCCACCGTCAGCCCAGCCGCTCGCGACTCCGCAAGGGGAAGGATGCCACTGCCCAGCATCAGATTGCTGGCAGGGTTGTGCGCCAGCGTCACCCCGTGGCGGGCGAGCACCGCACGCTCCGGCTGCGTCAGCCAGATGCCGTGCGCAACCGATAGCCCGCTATCCAGCAGTCCTTGCCGCTCCATCTCGGCTACCAGCCCGTCGGGCCAGCGCGCACCTATCGCTGCCTGGATGCGCGTCTCCATCAGATGCGTATGGACGCCGACCCCATGGCGGTCGCGCAGGCCCCGCCAAAGCGCCCATGCCGCGGGGGAGCAGCGCTGCGGCGCGTTGGGACCGAGCATCACCGCCACGCGGTCAGGCTTGTCCGCCTGCACAAACTCACCGAAGCGTTGCGCGTAACGATCCGCATCGAATGGTGGTGTGCCGCCGGCCAGCCTGGCGACCGCCGGCGGCAGCTTCAGATCCATCAGCGTGTAGTCGGAGATGTCGTGCAGGAATGCCGCCCAGCAAACGCGCAGGCCGGACTCCGCGTGCGCGGCCAATGCCGCCTCCGCCAGGTGCACCATCGGGGAGTGATCGATCCATCCGGTGATGCCGGCGCGGATTCGTTCGGCCGCGCCAAGCAGGATGGCTGCCCGCATTGCCGCTGCGTCATAGGCGCCACCGTAGAGCACGGTGTAAAGCGCCCAGAGTTCGAGCGGCATGCTGTTCTCGGTGCCGCGCAGCAGCGTGGCATAGCCGTGTGCATGCACATCGATAAGGCCGGGAATGAGCCAGCAACCGGCGGCATCGATGTGTTCCGCCGCACGGCTCCGCAAGGCACCCTGATCCACGGGCGACGAGGCCACCGCGGTAATGCGGTTGCCTTCGACCAGCACCGTCCCTTCGGCAAAGCCGGCCTCACCCAGGACATGCGCCGTGATCGCGGTCGTCGTCATGCTACAGGCGGTCCGCGGCCGCCACGATGGGATGGTCAACCGTGGTCGCAAAGCGCGGGCCGGCACCGCCCGGCGAACCCCAGCCGGTCACCGCAGGTCCGAAGAACTCGGCATTGATCGCCGCGAAATGCGCCTCGGAAGGCGGCAATGCGTGGTCCTCGAAGATCGCCGCCACGGGGCAGACCGACAGGCACACGCCGCAGTCGATGCATTCGTCCGGCTGGATGTACAGCATCCGGCCGCCGGTGTAGATACAATCGACCGGACAGACATCGACGCAGGCAGCGTCCTTGACGTCGATGCAGGGGCTGGCGATCACATACGGCATCAGCGTCCGGTCCACGCCGGTGCACGCTTCTCGCGAAATGCGCGGACACCTTCCTCGCCGTCGGCCGATTGCAGGCATTCGATCAATGCGGGCAGCCGCAGCGCCTGCGCCTCGGTCGCCGCGAGCTGCGCGGTCCGGCGCACCGTCTGTTTGATGGCCCGCAGGCTGAGCGGTGCGCAGGCCACGACGTCGGCGACCCAGCGATCCACCGCCGCATCGAGTTCAGCGCGCGGCACAACCTCGTTGACGATCCCCCATTCCAGCGCCTGTGCGGCGCTGATCCGCCGCCCGGTGAGCAACATGCCCATGGCGTGGCGATACGGAATCTGTCGCGCCAGCAGCACCATGCCGCCATCCAGCGGCAGTCGTCCGACGCGCGGTTCCGGCAGACCGAAACCTGCTTCCTGCGCCGCAATCACGATGTCGCAGCCCAGCACCATCTCGAACCCGCCACCCAGGGCGTGGCCATTCACCCGGGCGATCACCGGAACGTCGAGCGTGGTGCGCAATGCGATGCCGCCGAAGCCATTGGGTCGCGCGGCGGCCCAATACTCCAGGCCGGACCTGCCGACATTCTTCATGTCCGCGCCTACGCAGAACCCGCGCTCGCCCGCGCCGGTGAGCACCACGGCGCGGATGTCGCGGTCGGCCTCCAGGGTTTGCCAGATCGCGTCGAGCGCGGTTTCGGCATCGGCGTCCAGCGCGTTCAGCACCTGAGGGCGGTCGATGGTGACGCGCGCGACGTGATCCGCGATCTCCAGCCGGACGCTCATCCAAGCACCCGGTCCACGCGCAGCCGCTCGATCTCCGCGCCGCTGAAACCGAACTCCGCCAGAACCGCCTCGCCGTCCGCGCCCAGCGCTGGCGGCGAGGTGCGCAACGCAAATCCGCCGGACGACAGATGCACCGGCGAACCGACCAGGCCAAGCTGATCGTGTCGGACCAGCATGCTGTTGATATCGGTCTGCCTGTCGGCCAGCGCCTCGCCCAGCCGCTTCACCGGGGCGCAAAGCAGATCGCGCTCCTCGAGCCGCGCGATCCAGTGCGCGGTGCCGTTCGTGCGGATACGCGCACGCAGGATGTCGTGCAGCGTATTGCGGTTGCGCACCGACTTGTCGAACGAGTCGAAGCGTGCATCCTGCGACAGATCGTCCAGCCCGAGGGCCAATGAGATCTCCCGCAGCGGATTGGCCTTGAAGGCGCCGACGATCACCAGCGCACCATCGGTGGTCTCAAAGGCGCCGGTGTGCGGCATCGCTCCCCAGGAGAAATCCCGTTCGCGCATCAGCCACATCGCGGCTTCCTGCATCTGCATCGCCAGCATGCTGTCGTAGAGCGATACCTCGACCTGCTGGCCGCCTCCGGTCCGCTCCCGCTGCAAGAGCGCCAGCAGGATGCCCTGCACAAGATGCATTCCGGCCGAATAATCGGCGAGCGCCGTGGGATAGATCGTCAGCGGCTCGGATGGATCGCACTTGCGGGCCATGACCCCGCTCATCGCCTGGGCCAGGATGTCCTGGCCGCCCTTGTGCGAATACGGGCCCTCGGTGCCGAACCCCGTGCCGAAGGCGAATATGATGCGCGGATTGATCGCCGAGAGCGCGTCGTAGCCGAGACCCATCCGCTCCATGACGCCGGCGCGGAAGTTGTTCACGACGACATCGCCGTTTGCCACCAGCCTGTGCACCACCGCGATCCCGGCGGGCGATTTCAGGTCGAGCGCGATGCTTCGCTTGTTGCGGTTGAGGCTGCAGAAGATCGGGTTGAGTTGCCCCGCGGGATCCTCGATGGAGGAGCGCGACAGATCGCCCGCACCGATGCGCTCGATCTTGATGACATCGGCGCCATAGTCGCCGAGCGTCTGTGTGCAGCATGGACCCAGCATCACCTGGGTGAAGTCGATCACCTTGATGCCGGCGAGTGGCTGAGGGTCATGCATCTGCTTGGGTCTCCAGCATGCGCGCATCGGCTGCGGGCTGATCGCCCGGATCGGCGCCCTGTGCCCGCAATTTCTGCTGGAGTGCCGGCACATCGACGCCGCGCACCTTCACGCCGGCGGTCAGCGCCATGGCGGCCGCGGTGCCGGCAGCCTCGCCCATCGCCATGCAGGGTGGTATCTCGCGCGAGATCTTCTGTGCCTGCGAGGTCGCCGAGTAGTGCCGGCCGGCAACCAGCAGGCCATCGATGCCTTTCGGGAGCATGGCGCGATACGGCGTGTAATAGTCGCGGCCACGCGCGATGCTGTCGGCGAAGTGCACGCGGCCGGTTACGTCTTCCTTGGTAACCACATATTCGCCGTCCAGCAGACGGGTCTGCCGGATGCCGGTCTGTGGCGCGACATCGACGACATAACAGTTCGTGAAGCCCGGCAGGTTGGCGCGGACGTACTCCACCAAAGCGTGAATGCGCCGCCGTCCTTCGAATTCGGCCGCCGTCAGGTCTTCGACCTTCAGTCCGTCGAGCCCGGTCATGTGCGGGCAGTTGCACCAGACGATGCCAGGCAGCGGCGTCTTCAGCCACCAATAGTCCCAGGAGCCACCGATGATCCGCTTGGCCTCGCGGTCGATCGTATGGAACCGATCCGGCTCGTCGAACTGGAAGCGTTCCGCTTCATCGGTATCGACGCCGCCGAGACGAAACACGGTGGTTACCATGTAGGCACCTTGGATGAACGGCGCGTGAGCGCTGGCGGCGACGTCGAGATCGCCGGTCGCGTCAATCACCACCGATCCCATGATTGCCTGGCGCCCGGCTTTGGTCTCGACCACCACCCCTTCCATATGGTGATCGCGCACCAGGGCGTGAGCGAACCAGCTATGCAGGCGCAGTTCCACGCCGGCCTCCTGCACCATGTCGTCGGAGACGCGTTTCCAGCCGTCCGGATCGAAGGCAACGGAATAGCAGATCGGATGCGGCCGCGTGCGGGTGTTGAAATCGAACAGACCCCAGCGCGACCACTTGCGGAAGGCGGCCGGATCGTGCCCGCGCTCGTGCTCCGGCGGATAGATCGCCAGGCCGTGGCGCTGCATGCGGTCGATCATCTCCTGGCAGATGCCGCGAACGGTGATCTCCGCGCCGGCGCACATGTCATCCAGCACGAGCACCATGCCGCCGGATGCCAAGCCGCCGAGATAGGGATACCGCTCGACAAGACACACCGAGGCGCCATTGCGCGCCGCGGCCACCGCCGCGCTGAACCCCGCGGGACCGCCGCCTACCACCACGACATCGGCGGTCGAGACTACCGGGACGGTGCGGCCGGATTCGTAAATGACCTCGGTCATATCATGTCCTCCTGGGCAATCCGTTGCACGTTCACGACACCACGCCCGCATCCCAGCGCACCACCAGCCGCTCGATCAGTCGGATCACCTGGAAGAACGCGACCGAGAAGACCGAGCCGCACAGTACCGTCGCATAGAGCAACGCCGAGTCGAAATTGTAGGTCGCCTGGATGATCAATGCGCCGATCCCGACCTGGCTGCCGATCCACTCGCCGACGATGGCCCCCACCGTCGCGGTGCTGGCGGCGATGCGCAGCGCCGAGAACAGGAACGGCAGGGACGTCGGCACGCGCAACTTGAAGAATATCTCGCGCCGCGTCGCCGACAGCACATGCATCAGCTCCATCGACTGCGCGCCGACCGACTCAAGTCCGCGCACCATGTTCACCAGCGTGGGGAAGAAGCAGATGATCGCCGCGATGGACACCTTCGGCGCCAGCCCGTTGCCCAGCAGCAGCACCAGGATCGGCGCAGTCGCCACCACCGGGATCGAATGGATCAGCACGGCGATCGGAAAGAACGCCTGCTCGGCGCTCTTGCGATGCACGAACACGGTGGCGATCGCGATGGCCGCGGTGTTGCCGAGCAGGAAGCCGCACAATGCCTCCAGCGCGGTGGGCCAGAGATTGGCCATCAGCATGTCGAACTTCTGATAGAACGTCAGCGCCACGACATCGGGCGCCGGTGCGATGAACGATCGCACGTGGAAGATCGCTATCAGCGCCCACCAGATGCACAGCAGCAACGCCCCACCCGCCAGGGGCAACAGCCGACGCCGCCACCGTTCGCGTCGCTGTGCGGCGATCCAGAGGCTGTCCGGCGCCGCATCGCCCGACGCGGCGGCAAGCGGTATCGACAGATCGCTCGCCATCAGCAGGTCTCCAGCACCGCGCGCAGATGCGCCGCCTGGGCGGTGAATGCGGCGGTCTCCCGCATCGACAGATGGCGCGGCTCCGGCAGATCGATCGTCACGATCTCGCGCACGCGACCGGGGCGCGCGGCCAGCATCAGCACCTGCTGGCCGAGGAACGCCGCTTCGTAGATGCTGTGGGTGACGAACACGATCGTCGTGCCGGTCTCGCGCCAGATGCGCAGCAGCTCCTCGTTCAACCGGTCGCGCGTGATCTCGTCCAGTGCGCCGAACGGCTCGTCCATCAGCAGCACGCGCGGCCCGCCGAGCAGTGCACGGGCGATCGATACGCGCTGGCGCATGCCGCCCGACAGTTCATGCGGGAGTGCCTTCTCCCAGCCGGCAAGCCCGACCAGCGACAGCAGCTCCGCCGGACCCATTGCACCCGGCGGCAGTTCGTGACGCCCGCCCACCTCGAGCGGCAGGCGGACATTGTCGAGCGCCGTGCGCCAGGGCAGCAGCGTGGCGTCCTGGAACACAAAGCCGATCCCCCGGTCGCGTCGGGTCTCTGCCGGGGTCCGGCCCAGCACCCGCACGCTGCCCGACGAGGGCTGGACGATGTCGGCGATCACGCGCAGCAGCGTGGATTTGCCGCAACCCGAAGGCCCGAGCAGTGTGAGCAGACTGCCTTCGGCGACCGTGAGCGATATCCTCTCCAATGCGGTGACGGTGCGGCGCTCGCTCGCGAAATGCACCGTCAGGTCGCGGCATTCCACCGCCGGCGAGCCGGTCGCCGCCCGCGCGGGCTGCGCCAGGACCGCCGAGGATGCCATCAGCCCACCTTGGGCCGACTGTCCTGCGTCGCGTTCAGGATCTCCATCGTCATCACCTCGTCGAGCTTCGGCGTCCGCTTGGAGAACTGGCCGAGTGTGCTCCAGGTGTCGATCTGGTCCTGCCAGATCTTCGGGTCCATCGTGCCGTAGCCGCTCAGCTTCGTGCCTGCGTCGAAGCAGTAGGACAACATCACGTCCGCCGCCGCGCGTTCGTCGGCTGCGTTGAGGTTGGGGAACTCCTTCATCAGCAGCTCGATCGCCTTGTCGCGGTTCGCGTACGCATAGGCCCAGCCGCGCGAGGCCGCGCGCAGGAAGCGCACCAGCATGTCGCGCTTGCCGGACAGCGTGTCCGTCGTCGCGTAGTACGGGTTGGCGTAAAGGTGCACGCCGGTATCCCACAATCGCAGGTCCACCCGGTCTGGACCCAGTACCTTGAGCGCAGTGGTGTTGGTGAGCCAGCCGGTGACGACATCGACCTGTCCGGTCATCAGCGGCATCATGTCGGAGCCGACGGTGACGATCTGCACGTCCTTCGCGTCGATCTTGTTCTTCGCCAGCAGCGCGCGCAGCAGGATCACGCCGGTCGCCTGGATGCCGACCTTCTTGCCGGGGAAGTCCGCGGGCGTACGTACCGGGTTCTTCTGCAACGAAAAGAACGTATAGGGGTGCTTCTGCGCGGACACGGCGAAGCAGCGGATCGGGATGTCCTGCGATGCTGCCAGCATCAGCGACGGGCTGGACGACACTTCGCCCACTTCGTAGCGGCCCGAGGCGACGATGGCGATGCCGTCATTGTTCGGGCCGCCGGGCTGAACGTGGAAGTCCAGGCCTTCCTCCTGGAAATATCCGAGCTGATGGGCACAGGCCTCGCCCAACTGATTGCCGCCGCCCAGCCAACCCAACTGCATATTGAGCGTCGCGGATTCCGCTGTGGCGCGATCGGTCAGCGCAATCACGCCGGCCGCCAGGCCTGCACCCGTCCGCAACAGGGAGCGGCGCCCCAGGATCGGTCCGTTTGAACCCATGACAAAGCCCCCTTCATGCTGATTTTGCTCTTGCGGGTGCATAACAGGGCGACCGCACGCAGAGCAATTCCGCCACAGAAAGAACGCTGGACCCGGCAGGCAGGCTGACCCTACGGTTGCATTGCTGATTGGAGATCGCGATTGATGTCTGGCTTGCCGGCCCCGCCACCGATACCGCCGCGGGCCAGGAACACCGCACCGCGCGCAATCGTGCTCACGTCGCATCCGCCCCCGGCCGGGCGGGTGGTGCCGCTGCGCTGGGGCGCCGCCGATCCGGCGCAGCGCGGCCCGGTGATCGCCACCCTGCACGACCCGGATGTTCGGAACGTGATCGGCACGCATGCCGGAGCGTATGCGCTGTACCGGGCGCTCGCCATCGCGGCCGGCCAGCTTGCCCCGGATCATCGGCCAGACCTGACCGACACCACACCGGCCGACCGCATCGGCCCGTTCCCGCAATGGAGCGATCCCGAGCGCATCGTCTCGCTCGATCCTTGGGGCCACATGACCAGCGAGGTATTTGCCGACCGCCTCGCGGCAGGCTGGGACATCCGCCCGACCATCGCGGTGACCCGCGCGCGCATCAATATGCCGGAGATCGCCCAGGCGATCCGCGCCGGCCGGCTTGCGCCCGACGAGACGGTGTTGACCGCGGCCGCCGAAGTGCGGGTCACCAAGATCGCGGTCGAGCCGGTCTGGCATCTGCCTGGCGTCGCCCGCCGCTTCGGCATCAGCACCACCGATCTGCGCCGCGGC
>JANWJK010000080.1 GCA_025452005.1 Acetobacteraceae bacterium
ACGCGCGATACGCGCCGCTTCCTGAACGCGTCCTGGTTGCTCGGTCCGGCACTGGCCAACACCGGCCTGCATGAGCTTGGCCATTTCATCGCCAAGCTCGAACACACAAGAGATTCGATGAACATCATGTTTGACGGCGCGCCCCCATTTCCAGTGGCGGATCGCAACATCAAGACCCAGCGCGAGTTCTGGGGAACGCCGTGGAGCTTCAACGACGACCAGAAGCAGCGCCTCGTGGCGCAGCTCAAGACCGGCATGTGGCTGGGCGGGATGACCGCGACGACGGTGCCCATGACAGGAACGCCCTGAGGCACTGACGCCGTCAATTGAGCGACGGGGCCAGGGGATCGACAATTGTCGCCTGGAACGCCTCCCTCAACCAGCGTCCGTCCCTGCGGATCCAGATCTGGGTAAACCGAAGGCTGAGACTGGCGCGATCGTCCCCGACGAGGATGCTTCCGCCGGCCACGTCATTCCTGCCGGTAATGATGGCGACATCCCCCACGACCCGCGTGGTGACATCCGCGAACGCGATGTGCGTGGTCGCACCGCTGCGGCTGAGCGCGTATTCCAGCCACGCATCGCGATCCTGAAATCGCCCGCGGACGTCGGTGTGGGTGTAACTGGGTGACAGCATTTCCCTGAGCGCGTCAGCGTCCCCGCGCGCCCATGCCGCGCCGAACCGCTCCACCGCCGCATCAAGCTCTCGCTGTGCCGCATCCGACAAGTTCGCCCCCTCGGACCGAGGGAGCATAGCATAACGCTGTTGCTTGTCAGATCGCAACGTGTGACCGTGTCGTCCGTTGGGGAAACAGGGGGACCGAACCCATGACGCACGATCGGCGGCTCGTCAAAGACGATGGCACGATCGAGAGACTTCGGGAAACCATCCCGGAGTGGATCATGCGCCTGGAACGGCCGGCCGCGCCTGCGGTGGTGCCTCGCTTCGGCCCGCTTGCCGGCCTCCGCGCGGTCGGCACCGGGGTATTCGTGGCACAGCCGTATATCGGCACCAAGCTGGCGGAATTCGGCGCGGAGGTCATCCATGTCGAGCGGCCCGGAGGCGATACGTTCCGGTTCACCGCGCCGCAACTGACCCGCGGTCCGCGTCCGCACGGCTGCGACGAGGCGGAGGTCACCAAGAACAAACTGTCGATGGGCCTGGATCTCAGGCACGCGCGCGGGATCGAATTGCTGATGGCGCTGTGGAAGATCTCGGACGTGTGGATGGAAGCATCCGCTCCCGGCACGCTCGAGCGCGCGGGGATCAGCAACGAACTGGCGCTGGCGGTCAATCCCCGCCTGGTGATCGTGCGCGTGAGCACCTATGGGCAATATGGCAAGGACGAGTACCTGGGCCGTCCCGGCTACGACGCACTGGCGCAGGCCTATGGCGGCATGATGAACATTACCGGCGACCCCAGCGGCCCGCCGCAACGGGCCAAGACATTTACCGGCGATTTCATCACGGCGCTGACCGGATGGGCCGCGACCATGATGGCACTGTGGGAGGTCAACAAGACCGGCCGCGGCCAGGTCGTCGATCTCGCGCAATACGAAGCGGTGGCGCAGACGAACGGCAACGCCCTGCCGCTCTTCACCGGCGAGGGCGCCGTCTATGGCCATACCGGCAACCGGGCGCCGGGGTTCCAGCCGTACGACACGTTCCAATGCGCGGATGGCTGGGTGTTCATTGGCGCGGTCGGCGGGGCGATCTTCGATCGGGTGCCGGCATTCCTGGGGCTGGATCCCGCCGAATACAGCTACGCTGCGTGCTCGCAGGATGCGGCTGCGGTGAATTCCGAGAAGGGAAAGGAACTGGATCGACGGCTGCGGGAGTATTGCGCGACGCGCACCAGCCTCGAGGTCGAAACGGCGTTGAATGCCGCCAAGATCGGCTGCGCACGGGTGTACAGCACGCGCGACCAGTATCTCGACGAGCATTACGCGGCGCGCGAGATGACGGTGCCGGTTCTCGACCGGCAGTCCGGCGTGCCTATCCGGGTCTACGGGGTGGTGCCGAAGATGTCGCTGACGCCGGGCCGGATCTGGCGCGGCGCACCGTCGATCGGGGATGATACGACCGATATCCTCGCCAGCATGCTCGGCCTTTCGGAAGCGGAGATCGCGGGGCTCTACGCGGTCGGCGTGGTGCACCGCACCGAACCGTTCACCACGCCGCAGGCCGAGGCCGCCAATCCGTGAGCGGTGGCTGACCCACAGATCCCCGCCTTGTCGTTCACGTTCTACAGGGCACAGGACCGCGCGCTTGGAATTTTCTTGCCAACGGCTTCCCAGGTACGCAACACCGCGCCGCCTGCCCAGCCGCTTGGCGGCCAATCGGCGCGGTGCGGTTGAAGAAGGGCTGTTTTGCGCCTAGGGTGATTGACGGGACAGGGGCCTAGCCACAAAACGATTTCGCGGGCATTAAGGCCGCGCATCGGTGCGTATGCGTACCGAGGGAGAGGAGTCCGACTTGCAGCCCACCGACATCGGTAACCCCGACTACTTCCATAAGGTGGTCGATTGCCAATGGGCGTGCCCCGCGCATACGCCCGTGCCGGAATACATCCGGCTGATCGCCGCCGGCCGCTATGCCGATGCGTTCATGATCAACTGGAAATCCAACGTCTTCCCCGGCATTCTTGGGCGGACCTGCGACCGACCCTGCGAGCCGGCCTGCCGCCGCGGGCGGGTGGAAGAGGAGCCGGTGGCGATCTGCCGCCTCAAGCGCGTCGCCGCCGACTACAAGGGCGACATCCGCCATCTTCTGCCCCGGCCAGCGGAACGTTCCAACGGCAAGCGAATCGCCCTGGTCGGCGCCGGCCCCGCCTCGCTGACCGTCGCGCGCGACCTGGCGCCTCTCGGCTACGAACTGGTGCTGTTCGATTCGGACCCGCGCGCCGGCGGCATGATCCGCAGCCAGATCCCCAAGTTCCGCCTCCCCGAGGAGATCATCGACGAGGAGGTCGCCTACATCACCGGCCTTGGCATGGAGTTGCGGCTCGGCCAGCGCATCGACAGCCTGAAGGCGCTGCTCGACGACGATTACGACGCGATCTTTGTCGGTTGCGGCGCGCCGCGTGGGCGCGACCTGCCGATCCCCGGCCGCCACGAGGCCGCGGCGAACATCCACATCGGCATCGACTGGCTGTCCTCCGTCTCGTTCGGCCATATCAGCAAGATCGGGCGCCGCGTCATCGTGCTGGGCGGCGGCAACACGGCGATGGACTGCTGCCGGTCCTCCCGCCGCCTCGGCGGCGAGGACGTCAAGGTGATCGTCCGTTCCGGCTTCGAGGAGATGAAGGCGTCGCCCTGGGAAAAGGAAGATGCTATCAGCGAGGATATCCCGATCCTCAACATGCTGGTGCCCAAGGAGTTCACCCACAAGGACGGCCGCCTGACCGGGGTGATGTTCGAGAAGGTGAAGGCGGAGTACGACGCGCGCGGCCGCCGCCGGCTGGTGCCGACGGGCGAGCCCGACCAGCACTTCGAGTGCGACGATGTGCTGGTGGCGGTGGGACAGGAGAACGCGTTCCCGTGGATCGAGCGTGACATCGCCATCGAGTTCGACCAGTGGGACATGCCTGTGGTCGACGAAGTGACGATGGGGTCCAGCAACCCGAAGGTGTTCTTCGGCGGCGATGCCGCGTTCGGGCCAAAGAACATCATCTGGGCCGTGGCGCACGGGCACCAGGCGGCGATCTCGATCCATCAGCTTTGCCAAGGCGAGAGCGTTCGCGACCGGCCGCCGCCGCTGGTGAACCTGATGTCGCAGAAGATGGGCATCCACGAGTGGAGCTACGACAACGACATCTCGCTCGACCTGCGCTTCAAGGTGCCGCATCGCGACAAGCAGATCGCGTTGCGCGACATCAAGGCCGAGGTTGAGCTGGGGTTCGATGACAAGCTTGCCTTCGCCGAGGCCCAGCGCTGCCTTAATTGCGACGTACAGACGGTGTTCACCGACGCTCTCTGCATCGAGTGCGACGCCTGCGTGGACATCTGCCCGGTGGACTGCATCAGCTTTGTCGAGAACGGCGCCGAAGCGGAGCTGCGGTTGCGGCTGAACGCGCCGGCGCACAACGAGACGCAAGACCTTTACGTCTCCGGCGCGCTGAAGACCGGCCGGGTGATGGTGAAAGACGAGGACGTTTGCCTGCACTGCGGCCTGTGTGCCGAACGGTGCCCCACTGGCGCGTGGGACATGCAGCGCTTCCTTCTCGATGTGGCACAGGCGGAGCACGCATGTTGCAGTCTGCAGAACGCGTAAAGGGCCTTCAGCGCGTCAACGACTTCGTCGTCAAGTTCGCCAACGTCAACGGCTCGGGCTCGGCCAGCGCGAACACGCTGTTCGCCAAGTCGATCCTGCGCATGGGCGTGCCCATTACGCCGCGCAACATCTTCCCCTCGAATATCCAAGGTCTGCCGACCTGGTACGAGGTGCGGGTGTCGGAAGCCGGGCATCTCGGCGCACGCGGCGGCGGCGTGGACCTGATGGTGGCGATGAACCCGCAGACCTGGACGCAGGATGTCGCATCCATCGTGCCGGGCGGCTACCTGTTCTACGACAACACAAAGCCGATGCCGCCGTCGCGCTTCCGCGAGGACATCGTGGTGATCGGCGTGCCGCTGACCGAGATCACCAACAAGGCCTATACCGAATCGCGCCAGCGGCAGTTGTTCAAGAACATCGTCTATCTCGGCGCGCTCTCGGCGCTGCTGGAAATGGACGTGCCGGAGATCGAGAAGCTGCTGGCCGAGCAGTTCCGCGGCCGTGACAAGCTGGTGGCGGCGAATGTGCAGGCGCTGCACATGGGCCGCGACTGGGCGCTCGCCAATCTGGAATGCCCGATAGGCCTGACGCTGCGACGTGCGAACACGGTCGGCGATCGCATCTTCATCGAGGGTAACGCCGCCGCCGCGCTTGGCGCGGTGTACGGCGGCGCGACGGTGTGCGCGTGGTACCCGATCACGCCGTCATCGTCGCTGGCCGAAGCGTTCACGCGCTACTGCGGTCGCTACCGCGTCGATCCGGAGACGAAGAAGAACAAGTTCGCCATCGTTCAGGCGGAAGACGAGCTGGCATCGATCGGCATGGTGATCGGCGCGGCGTGGAACGGCGCACGCGCGTTCACCGCGACGTCGGGGCCAGGCATCTCGCTGATGCAAGAATTCGTCGGCCTGGCGTATTTCGCGGAGATCCCCGCGGTGATCTTCGACGTGCAGCGCGCCGGCCCCTCCACCGGCATGCCGACGCGCACGCAGCAGACCGACATACTGAGCTGCGCCTACGCCTCGCACGGCGACACCAAGCACGTGCTGCTGTTCCCCGAGGATCCTTACGAGTGCTTCGAGTTCGCCGCCCTGTCGTTCGACCTGGCGGACCGCTTGCAGACGCCGATCTTCATGCTGCTCGACCTGGAGATCGGCATGAACGACCGGCTGTGCAAGCCGCTGACCTGGGACGACAGCCGCATGATGGATCGCGGCAAGGTGATGACGGAGGAGGAGCTGCAGGCCGGCAAGGACTTCGGCCGCTACCTCGACGTGGACGGCGACGGCATCCCGTATCGCACCTATCCCGGCACGCATCCGACCCGCGGGGCATTCTTCACCCGCGGCACGTCGAAGGACCGCCGCGCGCGCTACAGCGAGGAAGGCCCCGACTACGAGGAGAACATGCTGCGGCTGCTGAAGAAGTTCGACACCGCGAAGCAGCTCGTTCCACGGCCGATCGCGCGTTCCGCCAAGGAACCGACGCGACTGGGGGCGATCTATTTCGGTTCCACCAGCCCGGCGATGGACGAAGCCGAAGACATCCTGGCAGAGCGCGGCATCCATCTCGACCTCATGCGCGTGCGCGGCTTCCCGTTCCATCAGGACGTGAAGAGCTTCATCGGCGAGCACGACCAGGTCTTCGTGGTCGAACAGAACCGTGACGGCCAGTTGCGCACGCTGTTGGTCAACGAACTGGAGATCGACCCGGCGAAATTGACGCGCGTGCTGCACTTCGACGGCACGCCGATCACCGCCCGCTTCATCTCCGATGCGATCGCCGACAAGGTCGGCGAGCTCAAGGTTGTTCCGTTCCGCAAGGCTGTGCCATGACCTTCATCCCCAAGCCGAAGCTGCACCACCCGGAGCTGCCGAAGAACGCACTCGGCTACACGCGCCGTGACTATGAAGGCGCGGTCTCCACGCTATGCGCCGGCTGCGGCCACGATTCGATCAGCGCCGCCATCGTTCGCGCGTGCTTCAATCTCGAGCTGCCGCCGCACCGCATCGCCAAGTTGTCCGGCATCGGCTGCTCGTCCAAGACACCGACCTATTTCCTCGGAGCGTCGCACGGCTTCAACTCCGTTCACGGGCGGATGCCGTCGGTACTGACCGGTGCGAACCTCGCGAACCGCGACCTGATCTATCTCGGCGTATCCGGGGACGGCGACAGCGCCTCGATCGGCATCGGCCAGTTCGCGCACATCATGCGACGCGGCGTGAACATGACCTATATCGTCGAGAACAACGGCGTCTACGGCCTCACCAAGGGGCAGTTCTCCGCCACCTCCGATCGCGGCGCCAAGAGCCGGCGCGGCGTGGAGAACAAGGACGAGGCGATCGATCTGGTCGGCATGGCGCTGCAACTCGGCGCCACCTTCGTCGCGCGCAGCTTCTCCGGCGACAAGGACCAGCTCATCCCGCTGATTGAGGCGGCGCTGAAACACCAAGGTGCGGCCTTCATCGATTGCATCTCGCCCTGCGTGGCGTTCAACAACCACGAAGGCTCGCACACCAGCTTCGACTACGTGCGCGAGCACAACCTGGCGGTGAACTATCTCGACGTGATCAGCGGCCGCGAGGAGATCACCGTGGAGTACGCCGCGGGTACGGTCGAGATGGTGAAGCAGCACGACGGCTCGATCCTGCGGCTGCGCAAGCTGGCCAACGACTATGACGTGCACGATCGCATCGCTGCGATGACCTATTTGCAGGAACGCGGCGCCGCGGGCGAGATCGTCACCGGCCTGCTGTACGTCGATCCGGAACCCATGGATCTCCATCACCACATGAACACCGTATCGACGCCGTTCAACGAGCTTGACGAAGCGGCGCTATGCCCGGGCCCGGCAGCGCTGGACAAGTTGAACGCCAGTTTACGTTAGACCTGTCATTGCGAGGAGCGAAGCGACGAAGCAATCTCCAGCGGCTCGAAGTACAAGAGCCTCGCTGGCGCGGGATTGCTTCGTCGCTCCGCTCCTCGCAATGACAATTGAAATGGACACATCCTCATGAAGATCACGCGACGTGCCGCACTCGGCGCCTTGGCTGCTGCTCCTCTGGCAACGCCCGGCATCATCCGTGCGCAGAGCACGTCGAAACCCATCCGCATCGGATTGCTCAGCGACATGGGTGGGCCGTATCGCGATGTCGGCGGCCCCGGCAACCGGCTCGCCGTCGAGCTGGCGATTGCCGATGTCGGCGGCTCTGTACTCGGGCGGCCGATCGAGGTGCTGCAAGGCGACGACCAGAACAAGCCCGACATCGCCTCCTCGTTGGCGCGCGAGTGGATCGACAGCCAGGGCGTCGATGTTCTGGCCGATGGCGCCGGTTCATCCGCTGGTCTCGCGATCCAGCAGACCGCCAAGGAGAAGAAGCGCATCTACCTGATCACCGGTCCGGCCACATCCGACATGACCGGCAAGCAGTGCTCGCCATACGGCATCCACTGGGTCTACGACACCTATGCGCTGGCACATGGCACCGGCAATGCGCTCACCAAGGCCGGCGGCGATACCTGGTTCTTCATCACCGCCGACTACGCGTTCGGCTACGCTTTGGAGCGCGACACCGTCGCGGCGGTGCAGGCCGCCGGCGGCAAAGTGCTCGGATCGGTAAAGGCGCCGCTGGGGACTGCGGATTTTTCCTCCTACCTGGTGCAGGCGAAGGCATCCGGAGCCAAGGTGATGGGATTCGCCAATGCCGGAACCGACCTGCAGAACTGCATCAAGCAGGCGGCCGAGTTCGGCCTGTCGCAGGGCGGTACCCGCATGGCGACGCTGCTGATGGCGATCAACGACGTCCACTCGCTGGGGCAGAAGACCTGCGAGGGACTGGTCTATACCGACTCGTTCTACTGGGACATGTCCGACAAGACGCGCGCCTGGTCAAAGCGGTGGAGTGCCAAGATGAACGGCATGGTCCCCGGACTGCTCCACGCCGGCAACTACGCCGCAGCGACGCATTGGCTGAAGGCGGTGAAGGCCGCGGGAACCACAGATGCCGATGCCGTGGCGGCGCAGATGAAGGCGACGCCGGTGAACGACATGTACAACACCGACGTGAAGATCCGCGAGGATGGCCGCGTCATGCATGAGATGCATCTCTGGCAGGTCAAGACCGTCGCGGAGTCGAAGTATCCGTACGATTACTGCAAGGAAGTGGTGTCCATCGCACCGGCCGATGCGTGGCGGCCGCTTGCCGAGGGCGGCTGCACACTTGTGAAGGCGTGATCGGCGCCGCTACTTCAGAAGCGCCGCCTCGATCCGTTCTCGCGTGAAAGGCATGTCGCGAATCCGCGTCCCCAGCGCATGCGCCACCGCGTTGCCGATGGCAGCAGCGGTCGGACCGAACGTGCATTCGCCCATTCCGAGCGTCGGTAGATCGGGCGCGTGGATGATCTCGGTGTCGATCTCCGGCACCTCGGAAAAGCGCAGGATCGGATAGGTCGACCAGTCGAGCGACGTAACGCCGTCGCCTTCCATCCGCACCTGCTCCTTCAGCGTCATGCTTGCCGCCTGCACGATGCCGCCCTCGAGCTGATTGCGCGCACCGTCCGGATTGATCACCAGTCCCGCATCCGCAGTGCACCAGATACGCCGCAGCCGCACCTCCTGATCGACCTCCACCTCCACCACGACGGCGGCATAGGCGGCGTGGTTCTTGTACTGCGCCCAACCCAGCCCGAGCCCGCGTCCGCCGCCCGCAGGCCCGCGGCCCGACCAGTCGCATCGCCGCGCGATATTCTCGATCACCCCACGCGCACGCGGGTCGGACAGCACCGACAACCGGTATTCCACCGGATCGACGCCGGCACGCTCGGCCAGCTCGTCCATGAAGCACTCGATGGCGAACACGTTGGGCAGCGCGCCCAGCCCGCGCAGAGCCGACGTGCGCACCGGCGCGCGCAACACCAGATGATGCACCACGCGCTTCGCCGCGAAGTCGTACAGCGGAAACGCATTGCGCGTGCCGCCGCCGCCGTTGGCCTCGGGTGGGTCGGTCGGTCGCGGATCCGGCGGCGGTGTCGGCAGCGCCTCGTGCGTCAGCAGGTTGCCGCCCGTGCTCGGTCGCTGCACATGCGTCGCCGACCAGATTTCCCCAGTCCAGTCCACAGGTTTTCCCACATCGTCCAGCGCCGCACGCACGGTGACATGCATCGCCGAGCCGAACGGCTCGAAACCGAATTCCTCTTCGCGCCGCCACTGCACGCGGATGCAATGGTCGGGGATTTGCAGCGCGATCACCGCGGCATCCACCGCGACATCGTCCGCGCCGTTGTGGCCATAGCAGCCGGCGCCGTGCGCATGCCGGACGGTGACCGCGTCCTGCGAAAGCCCCAGCACATTCGCCAGTGCATTGCGCAGCGGATAGACGCCCTGGGTGTGCGACCACACCGAAAGGTGCCCGCCGCGATATTCCGCGAGCGCGCAGGACGGTCCCATCGAGGCATGCGCAACGTAAGGTCGCGAATAGCTTGCGGTCACCACATTCGCTGTCTCGGCCGCGGGCAACGGCGCCCCGTGCAGGCGATCGTTGCATGGCTGGCCGACCAGCCACGCTGCTTCCTGCTGCTCGGGTGTAATCTGCCGGGTCTGGTCCCACTTCGCATGCGCCGGCGCCGCCGCGGCGGCGCGCTGCACCACGCCCTCATCGGCGCCCACGAACGCGACGAAATTCCCGACGCGCACGACACGGAACTCGCCGCGCTCCGCACGACGCAACGCGGCCTCGTCCAATGCGGCAAGCTGCGCACCGCGACACGGCTGACGCAGGATGCGCGCGTGCAGCATGTCCGGCCGCACCATGTCATGCACAAACCCGGCGCCCGATAGCTTGCCCGGCAGATCGCGCCGCGGCATCGGCTTGCCGACATAGCGATACGCCGTATGCGGCTTCGGTGTCGCAGTGCCTTCGATATCGCTCGCGAAATCCTCGGCTGCCGCGAAATTCCAGTAGTCGTGCCCGGTCGGCGCATCCCCGCGGCGGAACACGCCGTCTTCCACCGACAACTCGGCGGGGCTGCAGTTGAGCCGCCGCGCAAGCCGATCCAGCACGCGTGCGCGCAGCTCCGCCGATACCAGTCGCACCGAACGGCCCGATACCTCGATCGATTGGCTGCCTGTGGTCTGCCCTTCGTCCGGCGCATCCTCGGTATCGCCTGACAGCACCGCGATGCGCTCCAGATCGACATCCAGCTCGTCCGCGGCGATCTGCGCCAGCGCGGTGACGTTGCCCTGACCCAACTCCACCTTGCCCACCGCAAGCCGCACCGTGCGACCAGGCTCGAAGCGAAGCCACTTCTCCATACGGCGATTGTTCTGGATCGACAGCGGCAGCGTGTCGCTCATG
>JANWJK010000081.1 GCA_025452005.1 Acetobacteraceae bacterium
TCCACCGTGACGGCGCGCGCATCGGGCCAGCGCTCCACTGGGCGCCAGTGCTCCAGCGGCACGCAAACCGCGTAGGTGATCGCCACCTGGCAGGCGCCGTACACCGCGAACAGCGCCCACCCGTACGACACGTCCTCCCACTGCATCAGGTCCAGCGCATAGAGCAGCGGGATCAGCAGGTGCTCCTGCAGCCACCCGGCGGCGAGGTCAAACGGGTCAGGCATGAAAGGAACCACGGATGCACACGGATGCACACGGATGCTGGCCGAATGGTGGCCGCCGCTGTGCCTCGCAGTGGACCTTATCCGTGTTCATCCGTGTTCATCTGTGGTTCCAATCATCGCGCGGCAACGCTCGGTGCCGCGCTGCCCTTCGGGCTGAGGAAGAGGCCGTGCGGCGAACGGCCGACGTCGATCGTCTGGTAATCGCCGCTCGCTGGATCGAGCACCGCCACCTTTTCGGCCCAGCGCCGCGTGATCCATAGCCGGCCATCGGGCGCGAAGGCGATATCGTCCGGGCCGCCGGGGATCGCATAGCTGCGGATCGGCGCAAGTGTCGCCGCGTCGAGCGACGTGGTGGTGCCGCCGACGCGGTTGTTCACCCAGATGATCTTGCGATCGGGCGAGATGAACAGGTTGTGCGCACCCTTGCCGGTGTGGATGCGCCCGGTCACGCGGCCGTCCGCTGGATCGACCACGGCGACGTAATCGGTGCCCATGTCGGCGACCAGCACGCGGCCGTCGTGCCACAGCACCCCGGCCGGCGTCTTGCCGACCTTCGCCGTCCACAGCACCGCCAGGCGGTTCAGGTCGATCGCCACCAGGCTGTCGGTGCCTTGCAGGCTGACGAACACCCGCGAGGAGTCTGGCGCGTAGTCCAGGTGGCTCGGCATCGTCGCCGTCGGGAAGCGCTTCAGCAACTGCATGGAGCCGGCGTCGTAGACGTCGACCTGGTTGCGCGCGAGGCCGTTCACCACCAGGAAATGGCCGTTCGGGCTGAATCCCAACTGATAGGGATCGGCGACCGGCAGGCGCCGCTGTAGCGCCGCGGTGGCCGGATCGAGGAACAGCATCTCGTTGCCCACGGTATCGCCGACCAGCAGGCTCCTGCCGTCCGGGCTCAGCGCCAGGTGGTGCGGCTCGCGCAGTACGGGGATGCGGCGGAGTTCCTTCTGGGAGGACATGTCCACCAGGCTGATCGAGGCGCCGCCCGAGTTGATGATAAAGGCGAGGCCGGAGGCGGCAGCGGGCGAGGCTGCCAGCAGCAGGGCCAGAAGCAGCAGGGCGGCAGCGCGGGCGAGGCGCATGAGGCACGGCTCCCGTGAGAGAAGGGTGGCCTACGCCACCTGTCCCGCGTGCCGCAAGACAGAGCTTGGCTAGGGGTGGCGACCGCGCACCGCCTCCCCGTGGGCAGACGCCATGCGCTGTACACGAGAATGAGGAGTCGGAAGTTTTTACACTTTGGTTGTGCTCGCCCTTTGGTGGTCGACTAAGTGCCTGATTTCCCTAGTGTTAGGCGACTGGCACGCAACGTGCTTCTGGTGGTTGCAGCCTCGCCTGAGGGTTGAGGGAAACGAGTCCGAAAGGAGAGATCCATGCCGAAGCTCTTGTCGATACCGAGCATCTTGGCCGGAGTGGCGGCGAGTGCCCTCCTGCTGGTTGGTTCGCCCGCCGCTTATGCGGCCCCTGGGACCTGCACGAATACGTTCGTGATCGGGGGGCCCACGTTCAGTCAGAACTTCACGATCGACGCCGGGGGCGCGACGGTAACCCCAGTCGGTGGCTCTGGGGTGTTCGACTGCATCCGGCAGCAGGATAAGCTGTTCAGTGCCTTCAGCTTCGGCGCCTTGCCGGGTAGCGGCGCGGCCGATCTGTCGTTCGGCACCGTTGGCGGCCAGGACACCCACAGCATCTCGCTAACTGGTTCGGGCTTGACCAATGGCAGCACGTACACGGTCGGCTACAACATCGAGGTGGTCGGGAGCCTGGCGCACCTGCTCTCCTCAAACTCGGCCATCCTGCAGTCGTCGGGTGTGGCGTCGTTGATTGAGACGTTGACAGACAATGACGGTGACACGTTCAACATCGCCTTCACGCAGGTCAATGCGACTCCCGTCAGCGGCAACACTTCAACCGCCCTCGACCCTACGGTTGTTTGGGTGGATGTGTCCGACTCACTGACGCTGTCTTCAACCCCTGGGTCGAACGCCGACGGCATCCAGAACTCCTTTGTTGAAGGTGTTCCCGAGCCAGCCTCACTGTTCGTTCTCGGGGCGGGCATCGTTGGGCTCGGCTTGGTGATCCGCCGCCGGCACTAGAGTCTCCTGATCCGAACGACCCAGTCGCCAGGCTCCTGGTGGCTGGGTCCGCCTTTCCGAAGTCTTCTGCTTCGCGCCCCGGCCTGCTGGGGCGAATTTTTCGCCGGCTGGCGAGAGCGCTGTCACACCAGACCGAACGCCGCTATGCTCGGGGATGATCGACCCGGAAAAGTGAGCCGATATGGTTTGGTGCAGCCGTCGCCCCGTCGCGGGCCTGGCAATCGCCGTGTGCATCTGTTCGGCCGCGGTCGCGTGGGCTCAGCAGCCCGATCATCCCTTACTGCTGCCCAAGAATGACGTCACGGTCGTCTATCGCTTCGATCGCATCGGCCTGCATGATTACCACAAGTGGCAGGTGATCTACTCCGACGTAGGGCAGCGGGTTCGTCACGATTATTTCCGCTGGTTCGAGGCGACACGGCCTTTCGTCACAGTGATCTATGACGGTCCGGCGAACCGCTTCATCACCATACACTACGAGAGCAGAAGCTACAGCGAGCGGCCGATTGGTAACACCGACAACCCCGCTGCACTGCTCAAGCCCGACATGCACTTCACCCGCCTCGGGACGTCGATCGTCGCATTCGCTCCGTGCACCGATTGGCAGGTGCAATTTCCGGACACAAGCGAGGAGCAGGACACCGCCTGCGTGACCGACGATGGCATCGTGCTCCGCATCGTGCCGTCGAAACCGAATGTCGCGTCGATGACCGCGACCGAAATTCATTTCGGTGCACCGCCGGACGGGGCGTTCGACCCACCCGCACGCTTCAAGCGCGAGCCCGGACGTTGATCTAGCCGGGCGAACACACGGTCGCTCAGGTTGCCGACCTCGCCGCTCAGTATATTGAACAGCCGCACCATCGGCAGTTGCTGGGCCAGCAGCGGCAGCAGGCAGGCGGCCAGAAACAACGGCAGGATGCGGCATCGATGGGGGAATGCGCCGGAGCGGTCGAAGCCCAGCGTCAGCCCCGTTACCGCGATCGCGCAGGTGAGCGGCGCCCTTCAAACCAGCTCAAGCCGCAGCTCGCGGCCAACCAAGGCGGCCGCACGCTGCAGGCTTTCGACGGTCACGTTGCCTTTCGCCTTCAGAATGCGGTCGACCTGTGCACGGCTAGTGTGCATGCGCTGGGCGAGCTCCGCCTTGGTGATGCCCTGGCGTTCCATCTCCCTGACAAGCTGCCAGGCGACGACGCGGGTCACCGCTTCGGCATTTGCCGCTTCACGGATGCCTTCCTCCGCCAGGAAGGCATCGAGAGTAGTGCCCCAATGGGGATTCTTCGCGCTCACGCCTGCATATCCTTCATCCGCCGCCGCGCCAGGTCCAAATCCCCCGCCGGCGTTCTCTGAGTTCTTCTTGATGAAGCCATGCACCACACCGATCCGCCTCCTATGGACAAAGAACAGCAGCCGCGCGATGCGGCTGCTCGGCAGTGGACTGCGAACCTCCCACAGGCCGTCGCCGAGGGGCCGGCACAGCGGCATCCCGATCGGCCAGCCAAACTGGACCGTGGCGAGATCGGTGCCGATTGCCCGCCGATCTTCCGCCGGCAATCTCCGCAGCCACGCGAGCACCGGTTCCGCGCCACCAGACGTGCGATAGAAGACAACCGGCATCTCGGTCAGGCGCGCCGGGCCTATCCGCGTCTTTCCGACCTTGATTGTGTATTATAAAAAGTACTGCTGCTCAAGGTCTGGAGCCTGGGCGCGCCCAACGCGATCACGGGCGAACACCGCCGCCGCGAACGTGAAGAACACGCAGGCGGTGGTCGCGATCAGCACGTTGTCGGTGTAGGCGTGCACCGCGAAGGCCAGGAACACCAGCCGCATGATCGCCTTGTCGGTCCGGCACAGCCGACGCGTGCGCCGCCACACCCATAACACGAACAGCACGATCAGCAGTCCCCGCCCGAGCTGGCCGCCCTCTACCTCCGTGCGCAGATACTCGTTGTGCGCCGCCCAGCTCTGGATCATCCGCGCCAGCTCGCTGTCCGGCGGGATCACCGCGTTGCCAGCCCCAACCCCCCAGCCGAACCAGGGCGACGCCGCGGCCGCCTGCTCGAACAGCGGCCAGAGCAGCTCGCGGCCGCTCAGGTTGCCGGCCTCGCCGCTCAGTACATTGAACAGCCGCACCATCGGCAGTTGCTGGGCCAGCACGGCCAGCAGCGGCAGCAGGCAGGCGGCGAGCAACAGCGGCAGGATGCGGCACCGCTGGGGGAATGCGCCGGAGCGGACGAAGCCCAGCGTCAGCCCCGTTACCGCGATCGCGCAGGCGAGCGGCGCGCGGGCACCGGTCAGCACCAGGACTGCGAAGTTAGCCGCCAGGAGCAGCAGCCAGCGCGACCGGCCGTCGCGGTAAAGCTCGATCAGACAGGCGTAGATCGCGGCCAGGCAGAAGCCAGCGAGAAATGCCGGGTGGCCGAGGCCGGCCAGGCGCGCGCCGCCGCTGTCGACGAATACCGCGCGCAAACCCGCAAGGTCGAGCGCCGCTCCGCCGGCCACGGACAGCAGCGGGATCCAGGCGGTGGCGCGCACTATCGCACTGCCCCACTCAGGCGACAGTCGGCTGAATGCGAAGGCGAAGGGTGCCACCGAGCCCAGCAGCGAGCGCACACTGTCTGCCGGCGTCAGGTCGGGATGCAGCCCGTGCGCCAGTCCCGCGACGAACATCGCGACGAACGCCAGGGCAGGATTGAACACGTCGGGGTAGGGTCCGTAACGGAGAATGCACAGCAACGCGAGGCCGAGTTCGGCCGCCTTCACCGCGGCGATCGTGGGCTGATAAGCGGCGAGACCGACTATGTCGCCGAGCGTCATCTCCAGCGTGGCGCCCGCGATCAGCAGCCAGACGACACAGACGGCGACGAGATGGCGGAATGCCAGGATGCCGACGGTCGCGACGGCGACGATCGCCAGCGGCGCCCAGAACCAGCGAGGCGCGAGCACCGCGCCGGTGGTGGCAAAGGCGAACGCTCCGCAGATCGCCAGCAGCACCGGACGGTTCCAATCGGCCTGTGCGGACCGAGGTGTCGGCAGTGGGTTCGCCATGGTCCACATCGCAGCACCAAATCCTTACCGAACGGCTTTTTCCCGCCCAAGGATCGGCTGATCTCGCCATAACAGCGGGGAAACGAACGATAAGCTCACTGCTGGTGGTCGCGACGGGGCTGTGCATCGGTCTGTCACCGAACGGTCCGGTGGTCTAAGTGGCCGAGAGAGCCGGCACGCTCGAGGATTGACTTCGGGATTGTCTCTGCCAAACATGGCGACCGCTGAATTCAGGGAAACAGCTAGGAATCCATGGCCCGGCGATCGTGCAGCGTCTCGCCGAACTGGGTGGCCTTGCGTCGCCAATCCCCGCGAGTTCGAGACAACCGAACAAGCTCGCCAATATGCTATGAGTTGCTCGGCCGGATAACGGCTGCGACGACCCGGCGTTTTCTCACCCTGACGATGCTCTTCGACGCACGCGCACCCCGCTGGAGAGTGACGGGTTCACGTCGGCATGGAAGAAGACGGTCGATGAGGCGATGAAGCAGGCTCCGGACGCGACTTCGGTCAACACTGCAAGCCCACCATCATAAAAGGGGAAACCAACATGAAACAGATGATGCTGATAGCCGCAGCCACCTTGACGGCCACAGCAGCGGGCTGCACCCCGCCGCCAACGCAGCCCGCACAGCAACAGGCGATGCAGGCGCAGTTGGACCTCCCGCCGGGCAGGGTCTACTCCTGGCATTCCTCAGCGCAGGCCGGATGTCCAGCGTTGGACTGGCACATCGTGTTGCAGGCAGGGGGTGTCCTGGACGGCATGATCTCTTGGAACGATATGCAATCGTTCGCTCATGCCTCGGGCAGTGTGAACGTGCAGACCGGAGCATTCCAGATGAACGCGACGGAGGTCGGGGGTCAGGGCCGAACTGCCACCATCGACGGAATGGTCAATCCGCGAAGCGGCTGGCTTACCGCCAACATCCACGGCCAGAATGTGAGCTGTCAGGGCGTCCAGGTGCCCTGGTGGACTCCGCCCCCCACGAAATGATCACTGGCCACTTCGGGCAAACCCCAGGCTGACCGGTCTCAGTCGGCCCGCGTCACCAGGGCGGCATCGGCGATCCGCTCGAGCCGCAGGGCTTGCGTGTGCAGCCCTGCGACGCGGGTGCCCAGCGTGTCCAGGCTACTACGATAGCGGTGCAGGCTGTCGCCGAGGCCGGAGACCACCGTACTCAGGTTGGCTAGTGCGCCGCGCCACGCGGCGATGGCAGCACGCTGCCCGGCCACAGCCTCGTCCAGCGCAGCCAGCGCGCGTTGCAGCCGCTCTTGCCCGGCGTCTCTGGCGGGCCCTGACCGACGCGGCGGGAAGGCAATGATCTCAGCGGTAACCGGTGGCGGCTCGGACATGGACGGCACTCCGTCAGGTGACAGAGAGCAAATCATGGTGGTGACGCAAAATCCAGATGAATCTTAAAATGTGATGGCCTGATCCAGCAATCGAAGGGTCAGCACGGTTACCATCATCGCGACGGCCACCACGGTGAACCCCCAGCGCAGCCAGAGGTAGCGCGGCGGCAGCAGACTGCGTTTGCCGGCCTCCTGCTCCAGCAGCACGGCGCCGATGTAGGCGGCGATCAGCAGGATGAGAGAGACCCAGGGTGCCGCCACCAGCGGCAGCAGCAGCGCGATCCAGCCGGCGAGCGGCGGGAGGATGCCGAGCCCGAGCCGCGCCCGTTGGACGAAGGCTTCCTGGTGGCCCGACTGCAATTCGAACCCCCAGTGGACGCCGCCGGCGAACGCCAGTGTGACCGCGGCGTAGGCGATCAGCGCGCTCAGCATACGTGCCGATGTGGCGGGATCGGGGCCGAGTGCCGCCAGTCCGCAGACGATGAACGGCACCAGGCCCAGGACGCTCAGCAGGATCGCCAACAGGGGCATGCGGCCATCTGCCATACGACGCGCCGCCTGGCTATGGGAAGATCGTCTCCCCCCGTTATGCTACGCCATGAGCATCGGTCTCGAGATCATCATCGTTCTGCTGCTGATCGTGGTGAACGGCGTCTTCGCGATGAGCGAGCTGGCCCTGGCGTCGGTGCGGCGTGCCCGGCTTGCCGTTCTGGAGCGCAAAGGAACGCCGGGCGCCACCACGGCCAGGGAACTCGCGGGCGATCCGCAGCGGTTCCTGCCCACCGCCCAGATCGGCATTACTCTGGTCAGCATGCTGACCGGCGTGTTTGGCGGCGCGCGGATCGCGGGCGATCTGACGGCGTGGTTCGCCACCATCCCTATGCTGGCCTCGGCGGCCGAGACCCTGTCGCTGGCGCTCGTGGTCGTGGTGACGACCTATCTTACCCTGGTGCTGGGCGAGTTGGTGCCCAAGCACCTCGCCTTGCGCCGCCCGGAGCAGACAGCGGCCCGCGTGGCGCCGGCGATCGCCTGGATGGCGCGCGCCAGCAGCCCAGTCGTCTGGCTGCTCGACAGGTCCTCGGGCGCTGTCCTGCGCCTGTTCGGCCTGCACCGCGCGGCGCGGCAGACGGTGACCGAGGAGGAGCTCAAGGCGCTGCTGGCCGAGGGCGCGCAAGCCGGAGTGCTCGAGACCGAGGAGCGCGACATGATCGAGCGCCTGCTCCGGCTGGCCGACAAGCCGGTGCGCGCGATCATGACGCCGCGCACCGAGATCGCCTGGATCGACCGCACCGACCCGCCAAAGGAGATCGCGGTGGCGCTGAAATCGGCGCCGCATTCGCGCTTCGTGGTATGCGATGGCTCGGTGGACAACGTGGTCGGCGTGGTGCGGGCGAAGGACATCCTGGACCGCATCCTCGACGGCGGCGAGGTCTCGCTCGCCGCTGCACTGCGCCAGCCGATGGTGGTGCCCGATACGGTGACGGCGCTGGATGCGCTGGAACGGCTGAAACTGGATCCGCTGGGGATTGCCCTGGTGATGGACGAGTATGGCAGCTTCGAGGGCGTGGTGACGGCGGCTGACGTGCTGGAGGCGATCGTCGGCGATCCGACCGATGCCGAAACCCAGTCCGGCGGCGCGGAGGGCGAGGCCGGGCGCGCACTGGTGATGGACGGCCTGATGCCGGTCGATGAACTGAAATCACGCCTGTCGCTGCCCGACCTTCCCGCTGAGGGCAGCTATCACACGCTCGCTGGACTGGTGCTGGCATTGCTGCGGCGGGTGCCCCGCGTGGGAGATCGCATCGTGTTCTCGGGCTGGCGGTTCGAGGTGCTGGAAATGGACGGAAGGCGGGTGGACAAGGTGCGCGCCAGCCGCGAGCCGGCGGCGGAAGCGTGAGACCGCATCCAATGCTTGCCCTGGCAAGCCGGAACCCGGCATAGGGTTCGGCCTGAACCACCCTAGAGGGTCGTCTTGTCCCGGTTGTTGCACCGGTTCTGGTCGCGCCTACAGGCGCATTTCGTCGCGATGCCGGCACCCGGTGGCGCAGCGGGTGTGGCCTGTACTAAGGATGATCCTGCCAAGGCACTTCGCTACGACGACGCGATGGACGCCCTGCCGCTGTGCATCGACCTCGACGGCACGTTGCTGAGGATCAATTCCTTGCACGAGGCAGCCTTCATGGCCGTTCTGGCGGATTGGCGCGTGCTTGCCCGGCTGCCGGTGTGGCTCGCCGGCGGTCGCGCCCGGCTGAAGCAGGAACTGGCGGCGCGCTGGCGTTTCGCCGCGGCACAACTGCCCTACAGCGACACGCTGTTGCGACTGGTGAAACGGGAACGTGCCCACGGGCGCCGGATCGTGCTGTGCACCGCCGCGGATCGCCAGGTGGCCGAGGCGGTTGCGGAGCATCTCGGTGTATTCGACGAGGTGATCGCGTCCGAAGGCACAAACAATCTGCGCGGGTCGCGCAAGGCGGAGGAGCTGTGCCAGCGGTTCGGTGAGCGCGGATTTGTCTATGCCGGCAATGACGCCACCGACCATGCCGTCTGGGAACACGCGGCCGCCGCGGTGGTGGTCAATGCGCCCACCTCGGTGTCGCGCTCCGCGGCGCAGCGCCACCGCGTGGTTGCCGTGATCGATGACAGGGCGTCGCGCGCACGTGCCGCGTTGCGCGCGTTGCGGCCCTATCAGTGGGTGAAGAACCTGGTCACGCTGGTGCCGCTGTTGGCCTCGGGCGACGTCGGCAACGGCGCGGCCTGGCGCAACTCGCTGGCGATCATGGCGGCGTTCTGCGCCACCGCATCGGCGATTTACGTGATCAATGACCTCTCGGACCTCGCTGCCGATCGGGCGCACCCGCGCAAGCGCCTGCGCCCGTTTGCCAGCGGCGCGCTGCCGCTGGCAACGGGTCTCTTCATGGCCCCGGTGCTGTTCCTGATCGGCGGTGTGCTGGGCGTGGCGAGTGGCGCCTGGGCCGCACTGGCCTTGTACGCCGTGCTTTCGCTGTCCTATACGGTGCGGCTGAAAGAGATGCCCCTAATCGACGTGTTCATTCTGGCGGCGCTCTATACGATCCGTCTGTTCGGTGGCGGCGAGGCAAGCGGGCACAGCGTGTCGATGTGGCTGCTGGGATTTTCCTCGTTCCTGTTCCTGAGTCTTGCGCTGGTGAAGCGCGTCTCCGAGCTTTACCGGCTGCAATCGGCGGCGCAGCGGCGAACGGAGCGCCGCGGCTACACCATCGAAGACCTCGCGATGCTGCAGATGTTCGGCACCGCGGCGAGCTTCGCGTCGGTCGTCGTGCTGTCGCTGTATGTGCAGAGCGACACCGCGCTGCATGCCTATGCACGGCCGTCGATGCTGTGGGGTGTGATCCCGCTGCTGCTGTTCTGGCAGTGCCGGCTGTGGCTCTCGACCAGCCGCGGCTATATGAACGACGACCCGATCGTGTATGCCGCCGGCGACTGGGTCTCATGGCTGGTGTTCGCCGGCGTGGCCGTGGTCGCCGCTGCGGCGTGGCTGCCGGCGTGACCAACGCTGTCGCTGCCGCGGTATTCCTGCTGGGCGCGGTGCTGCTGTTTGTCACGGCGCCGCATCATGGCGAGTTCTGGTGGAGTGACGCGCCCCGCCACGCGCTCAACGGGGTCTTCGTCAAGGACCTGATCGCCGCCATGCCGGCGCATCCCGGTGCATGGGCGATGCAGTACTATGTGCAATATCCGGCGCTGACGATACTGTTCTATCCTCCGCTGTTCTACGCCATATCGGCACCGTTCTATGCGTTGTTCGGGGTGTCTCACGCGACCGCGATCGCGGTGCTGCTGCTGCATTACTTCGCACTGGCATTCGGGCTCTATCTGCTCGCCCGATGCTGGATCGGCCCGTTCGCCGCCATTGCGGTCGGCCTCGCTGTCATGGCGGCGCCAGGCATTGCGCTCTGGGGGCGGCAGGTCATGCTGGAGGTGCCCTCAGTCGCCTTTGCGGTCTGGGCCGCGCTGCTGCTTCGACGCCACATCACTCATGAGCGGTCGGGGGCATTGTATCTCTCAGCATTCCTGTTGCTGTGCGCGAGCTACACCAAGATCACCACGATCTTCCTGTTCCCGGTCTTCGCCGTGGTCCTGTTCGCGGCGCGCGGACTGGCCGTGTTGCGTGAGCGTCGCGTCTGGATCGTCGTGGGACTGACCATCGTGGGGTTGATCCCAGTGATCTATCTGACCGTCACGTTCGGTAGCGCCAACGTGCAGTCGGTAACTGGCATCCCTGACGCCAGCGTCTCTCGCGCCAGCGTCGCCGGCTGGGTCTGGTATGCGCGCGAGATGCCGTCGCAACTCGGCTGGCCACTGCTGATACTTGCCATCCTTGGCGTGCCGCTGGCCTCCGCCCACCGCATGGTACGCAGCGACCTGGTGCTGCTGGGCGGCTGGTTCCTGCTTGGCTACCTGTTCCTCTCGTCGATCGATCTTAAAGAGGCGCGCCACGCACTGGTCATCTTGCCGGTGGCGCTGCTGGCGGCCGGCATCGCCGTGGAAGCGCTGCTGCCACAGCGTGCCGCAGGTCCGGCGTTGCTCGCCCTGGTACTCGGCACCGGCATCTATACCTGGCGCGAGGCGCCTACCCCGTATGTCGAAGGCTATCGCGAGGCAGCGGAGTGGATCGCGCGCGAGGCTCCCAAGGATGCGGTCGTGGTGTTCTCGGGCAAGCGCGATGGCTCGTTCATCTTCAACATGCGCGCCATCGAGTCCCGCCGCGACATTGCAGTGCTGCGCGCCGACAAGCTGCTGCTGGAGATTGCGGTGCGGCGCGAGCTGGGGGTGCGTGAGAGGCCGTTGTCCGAACAGGAGTTGGGCGATCTGCTGGATCGTGACGGGGTGAGCTACGTTGTCGCCCAGGACGGCTTCTGGACCGATCTGCCCGTCATGGCGCGGTTGCAGTCGGTGCTGCGATCCGCGCACTTCCAGGAGGTCGCACGGATCCCCGTGGTCGCGAACCTGCCGACGGAGGATCACACGCTGCTGATCTACCGCAATATGGGCCACGTCGCTCAAGGCCCGCACATCGTCGATCTGCAATTGCCGATCATAGGCAAGCAGGTCGAAGGCGCGGTGGGACGCTGAATTGCGGCCGACGAACATCCGCCAATGTGCCGTGCTCGTCGGCGGCCTGGGCACCCGCCTCGGCGCGCTGACGGCAGGCACGCCGAAACCGCTGCTGCCCTGCGGCGATCGGCCATTCCTCGGCTGGCTCCTGCGCGAATTCGTCCGCTTCGGCGTCGAGGAATTCGTGGTGCTGACCGGCTATCTCTCCGAGCAGGTGGAAGCCCGCGTGCAGGAATTGGCGGCACTGCTGCCGCGCCAGGCGCGTCTCGTCATTTCCAGGGAACCGACGCGCGCCGGCACGGGCGGCGCAGTGTTTCACGCAAGGGAATACCTGGATGAACGATTCCTGCTGTGCAACGGCGACTCGCTGTACGACTGCAACCTCGCCAGGCTGCTGTCGATCAACGATGCCGACGCAGCCGGGCTGATGCTGCTGCGCCGGCTGGACGACGCATCGCGCTATGGCGTCGTCGAACTGGATGGCGATCGGGTGAACTCGTTCGCCGCTCGGCCAGCGACCGGGCAGTCCGGGCTAATCAACGCCGGCATCTACCTGTTCAACCGCCGGCTGCTCGACGATCTGTCGCCGGCCTGTTCGCTGGAAACCGACATCCTCCCAGGGCTGGCGGCGCGAGGGAAGCTACGCGGCATAGTTGGCGACGGCTACTTCCGCGACATCGGGATTCCCGAGGACTACGCCAAGGCGCAGCAGGAAATCCCGCGCCTGCTGCACCGGCCGGCGCTGTTCCTCGACCGCGATGGGGTCATCAACATCGACCATGGCTATGTCGGCAGCCGCGAGCGCTTCGAGTGGATGCCCGGTGCGCGCGAGGCGATCCGCGCCGCGACCGATGCGGGCTGGCACGTGTTCGTCGTGACCAATCAGGCGGGCGTGGCGCGCGGTCACTATGACGAAGCTGCCGTAACCAGGCTGCACGCCTGGATGACCGACGAGGTCCGGCGCGCCGGTGGCACGATCGACGATATCCGCTACTGCCCGTTTCATCCGGATGCCGACGTGCCGGCCTATCGCCGCGTCAGCGATTGGCGCAAACCCGCGCCCGGCATGCTGCTGGATCTGATGCACGCCTGGGAACTCGATCCGGCGCGCTGCGTGCTGGTCGGCGATCAGCCCACCGATATGACGGCAGCGGAAGCTGCCGGCATCCGTGGAATTCGCTTTCCGGGAGGAAATCTGGCTGATTTCGTCGGCCCAATCCTGAATGAGTGAAAACAATGTCGTTGCTGACAGGCTTCCGTGTCGTCCAGGTCGGCCAGGGCCTGGCTGCCGCCGTTTGCGGGCGATTGCTGGCCGATGTCGGCGCCGACGTCATGTGTATTGACCCGGACGCCTCGACGCTTCTCACGACCTACCTCAATCACGGCAAGCCGGGCGTGACCGGTGACGCATTGGCCACGGCAGACGTGATCGTGTGCGAGGGACGCCCCGCCACGCTTCGCTCGCATCAACGAGATGCCGATGCACTGCGCCGCGTGAATGCGGCGGCTGCGCTGGTGTTCATCTCGCCGTTCGGTCAGACCGGGCCGAGGGCGAACGACCCGGCGAGCGATCTCACCCTGATGTATTCGAGCGGCATCGCCCGGCTGCTGACCGGGCAGGTGGACGATCTGGCGGAAGCCCCCATCCGCCCGGTGGGAGAGCAGTCCGCCTTCATCGGCGGGCTTGCCGCCGCATGCGCGGCCATGCATGCGGCACAGCCGCATATGTCGGGCGCGGTCGTCGATGTCTCGATCGAGGAGGCGCTGGCGACCATGGCGATGGGCGAGCTGACCAGCGCGGGTCTGCACGGCAGAAGCCGCTCGCGCAAGCGCGTGACCGACGGCAACGGCGCCACCGTGTGCATCCTGCCGGCGCGCGACGGCTACACGGCGATCTCGCCGCGCGAGGATCGGCAATGGGCGTCGTGGCTCGTTGCGATGGGTTCGCCGGACTGGGGCAGCGATCCGCGTTTCGCCACCAAGGCGGATCGCGTTGCCAACTGGGATGCGCTGCATGCGCTGATGTCGGCGTGGAGCCGCGGGCATGACAAGCAGTGGATCGCCGATACCGCACAGGCCGCGCGCGTGCCGAGTTTTCCGCTACGCGAACTGGCGGAACAGCTCGAATCGCCACAGCTTGCGCATCGCGGATTCTGGCGTGCGGTGGCGCTGGATGGCCACACCGTGAAGGCGCCGGGTCCGCCATTCGGGTTGTCGATAACCGAGACCCAGCGGGCGGCGGTGCTGTCGCGCGGACCTCTGCCACTGTCGGGCGTGCGAGTGCTGGACTTCAGTTGGGTGATCGCGGGACCGACAACCACGCGTTACCTGGCGGCGATGGGCGCCGATGTGATCAAGGTCGAGGCGCCCGGTCGCGGCGATCCCGGTCGCGCATCGGAACTGCACACGGTTCTCGGCCAGGCGAAGCGCGGTATCGTGCTCGATCTGAAGCTGCCGGAGGCCGTGGATGTCGCGCGATCGCTGGCGGAACGGTGCGACGTGCTGGTAGAGAATTTCGCGACCGGCGTCATGGATCGGCTGGGGCTCGGCGCGGCCGCACTGCGACAGCGCAATGCCGGCCTGATCTATGTATCGGCTTCGGGTCTCGGGCGCACCGGGCCGGAGTCGCACGCCGTCGCCTATGGCACGCTGCTGCAATGCTACGCCGGGTTTGCCGGACTGAACCGGCACCCCGATGTGCCGCCGCGCGTCGGGTTCGCTTGGCTCGATCCGATGTGCGGGTTGATGCTCGCCTTCATTGTCGCCGCCGCATTGTGGCAGCGGCACAGACATGGCGGCGTGGCGCGGATCGATTTTTCGATGATCGAGGCCATGCTGTGGACCATGGCGGAACCGCTGCTCGCGGCGCAATGCGGTGCGCCGCCGAGGCCGCAAGGGAACCGGTCCGATCGCCACGCACTGCATGGCACATATCGGTGCGCAGGCGATGACGAATGGATTGCCATCGCTGCTGACGGCGAGGCGGAATGGCAAGCCTTGCGCGGCGTCGCGCCGGACCCGCCTGACTGGCTGCGCACACAGGCTGCCGTGGCCGCTGCGGACTGCCTGCGGCGTGACGGCGTCCCGGCCGCAGCACTTGCCAGTTCGCTCGACCTCCTCGGCGACGACCATCTCCGGGCGCGCGGGTTCTGGGACGCGTATGCTGACCGCGCCCTGCCAGGCCTGCCGTGGCGTACGAGCTTCGGCAGAAGGTTTGGCGAGGCGCCGGATCTTGGTGCCGACACCGATACAGTACTGGCCTCGGTGCTTGGCCTGTCCGGTAGCAAGATCGCGACGTTACGCGAACGCGGGGCGTTCGGCTGACGTCGTTATCTCGTCACGCCGCTCCTGCGACGGCAAGCGTGACCGGTTGGCGTTCAGGCGGCCGGAAGCTGAAGGCGATCGCCACGGCGCCGATCCCGATGCCGAACGAACCGACATACAGCCAGAAATAGCTGCCGAACGTATCGAACAGCCAGCCGCCGGCCCATGGTCCGATCGCCATGCCGAGTGTCGACACCATCGCCACGGCACCGAATGCGGTGCCCATGACGCGCGCGCCGAAATACTCGCGCACCAGGATCGCGTAGAGCGGCATTACGCCGCCATAGGACAGTCCGAACAGCGCTGCCAGTGCGTAGAAACCTGTGGTGCCCTGCGTCACAAGATACAGGCTCACGGCAAGTGCCTGTACCGCAAGACCGGTGACCAGTGTGCGCTTGGCGCCAACGCGGTCGGCGATCAGACCGCACGCGATGCGGCCGCTCAATGACGCAAGGCCGGCGACGCCGAACATGGTCGCGGCGGCCATCGACGCCACGCCGCAGTCCATCGCGTAGCTCACCATATGGAAGATCGGCCCGGAATGTGCCGCGCAGCACGCGAAGTGCGTCAGCGCGATAGCGGCGAACTGCGGCGTGCGGATCACCTGTGCCATGGTGAAGTCATGGCCGGCAGACGCGACGCTCGCCGACGAGCCCGCCGCATGCGGCGAGGCAGGCGGCCGACGCACCAGCAGGGAAGTGGGGATGATCACGATCCAGGCGAGACCGCCGATCACCAGCATGGCAACGCGCCAGTCGTAGCCACTGATGATCCAGCGTGACAGTGGTGCGATCAGCACCGAGCCGAGTCCCATGCCAGCCGAGACGAGTGCCACAGCAAGGCTGCGGTTGGCGGTGAACCAGCGGGTGACCGTCGCCGTCATCGGCGCATAGAAGCTGCCCGCCGCCAACCCGACCAGGATGCCGAACAGGAGTTGGAACTGCCAGAGCGTTGTCGCCTGGCTTCCCGCGATCAGCCCGATACCGAGCAGGATGCCGCCGGCCAGCACGACCGCGCGCGTGCCAAACCGATCCGACAGCGATCCCCAGAAGAATGACCCGAACCCCATGGCCAGGAAGTTGAGCACCGCGGCGAACGAGATGCCGGCGCGCGACCAGCCCATGCTCTGCGACATCGGCTGCAGGAACACGCCGAGCGACATCATCGTGCCCATGCTGATGCAGCCGATCACCATGCCGGCGCCGACGATGACCCAGCCGTAGAAGAGTTTCATGGTCGCCCCCTTGGGCTAATGACAGGACGACCCCGTATCGTCGTACCGGTCGTGATGGCGGACCCAGTCAGTCAGGTTGCCGTTGATGGTTTCGTCGCGTCCTTTCGGCGTTATGTCAAGGAAGGCGTAGCTGCCCAGGAACATCTCGCCGCCGCGCGCGAACGACGAATAGGTGTGGAAGACCTGGCCGCTCGCGTCCTTGTAGAACACGCTTCGACCTGACATCTCGTCGATCACCTGGGCGCCTTCGCGGTAGTTGTAGGTGGCCTTGCCGGCGGCGATCTCCTCGGGCGTGAACGAGACGTGGAAATCGAAGTTGAAGTCGTTGCCGTACGACGACACCCACCGAACCCGCCAGCCCATACGCCGCCTGAACGGCTCGGTCTTCGCCAGGGGCGCGCGAGAAACAACGACGTAGGACACGTCGTGGTGTTCGAGATGCTGGAGCGCGCCCTCGGTGTGGTCCAGCTCGAACGAGCAGCCGACGCAGCCTTCGGACCAATCGGGGCCGAACATGAAGTGCTTGACCACGAGCTGGCTGCGTCCGTCGAACAGATCGGCCAGAGTGACCTTGCCGTCCGCTCCGTCGAACACGTAGGTCTTCTCCACCTTCACCCAGGGGAGCGCGCGGCGCTCGGCGCTCAACTGATCGCGCAGTCGGGTGAACTCCTTTTCCTTGCGCAGAAGCTCCTTGCGCGCGGCCAGCCATTCGTCGCGTGAGACGACTTGATTTTGCATGGTGTCATCCTCCTTGTGTGGTCACGTATTCGGCGAAACGTTCCATGGTGCTCGTCCAACCCTGCCCATGGTCATCGCGGCGCTCTGTCGTCTCGAATGGCGCCTGGCGCAGGGTGAGCCTGGTCCTCGCGCCCTGCTCGTCGAATGTCACCGTTGTCAGCAGCTCGTGGCCGAGTGTGCCGTCGGCGTTTTCCCACGCGAAGGTGAAGACGACCCGATCGGGCTCGACGATCTCGCGATAGACGCCGCGCTTCCAATGCTCGGTGCCCTGCGGCGAGCGCATGCCGAAGCGGTAAGCGCCGCCGACGCGGACGTCCATCTCGCAGTGGATCGTGGTGAATCCCCGCGGTCCCCACCAGCGCGCGATATGTTCCGGCTGCGTCCACGTCTTGAATACCAGGCCGCGCGGCGCATCGATGACGCGCGTGATGACGAGTTCGCGCTCTTGCGTGCTAATGTCTGCGGCCACGTCGCTTCTCCTTGCCTTGCAGTTCCTTCAGGTAGCCTTCGAGACGATCCAGGCTCTGCTCCCAGAAGATGCGGTAGTGCTCGAGCCAGTCGGCGGCGCCCTTCAGCGGACGAGCGTGCAGGCGACACGGCCGCCATTGCGCGTCCCGCCCGCGAGTGATCAGCCCGGCGCGCTCCAAAACCTTCAGGTGCTTGGAGATCGCGGGAAGGCTCATATCGAACGGCGCGGCCAGTTCGGTAACCGAGGATTCGCCCGAGGCTAGTTGTGCCAGGATCGCCCGGCGAGTCGGATCGGCCAGGGCCGAGAAGGTGCGGCTGAGCTGATCCGGTGGCATGGTCATGAACTCGTTGGTTAAGTAACTCATCGGTTAAGTAGTTGGCCTGGCCCGACCTGTCAAGAAGGTCGGGCGGTGCCCCTTGTGGGCCGGGGCGATTTGCCGCCATGTGCTCTTCGTGGCTGCCAAAGGGTCGCCGTGCCATGACGGGTCAACTGCATACCGCCGGGCTGATCCTGCGATCCTGGAAGGACGAGGATCGCCGGCCATAGGCGGAACTCGCGGCGGATCCGGTCGTCATGGCAGTACCTGATGCCGCTTGCGACGCGCGAGACCTCGGATGCCTGGATCGACCGGCAATGCGCGCGGTTCGCCGAGCACGGAGTTGGCTACTGGGCGGTCGAATTGCGCGAGACGGGACAGTTGGTCGGAGCTGTCGGTTTGTCGCGTGTCACGTACGAAGCTCACTTCACGCCGGCGGTCGGCGCGGGGTGGCGCCTCGCCCGGCGCTACTGGGGATACGGCTACGCCAGCGAGGCGGCCGAAGCGGCCATGACGTTCGGCTTCGCGGATCTGCGGCTCGATGAGATCGTGGCGGTCACTGTTCCCGCGAACATCAGATCGCAGCAGGTCATGCGTCGGCTCGGGATGACGTATTCGTCAGCCGACGATTTCGACCACCCGCGCCTGCCGCATGCCGATCCTTTGCGGCGACATGTGCTGTTTCGGATGACCCGGTCGGTCTGGCAGCAAAGGTAGCTCAGCGCCCGGCGTGGGCCGGCATGTTCACAGCGGCTCGAGACCCAGGGTTCCGGTTCCGATCCAGTCCTGGAAGTCCGCCGCGTCGGCCGGGAATGGCGGGTCTGATGTGGCGGTCGCATCGGGCTCTGCCCACGAAAGATCGCCTGCATCAAGCTCGACACGCGGCTGTACATTGTACGCTACCGTATACGAACCTGTGGAATGGCTGGACCAGACCTTCGCCATGACCAGCATTTTCCCATCGGCTTTCTCCACGCCGAAGGGCAACGGTGCGGCTGCTGCCGGCGCTCCCGCAATGCACAGGACCACCAACGCTGCCAAAGCCATAGCCTTGGTGCAGCTTAATTCAGACTGCACGACTGTTCGGCAAGCAGGCGACGTATGTGACGAAGGAGGTTTTCGCAATTGTACGGCTCATCCGGCTGCGACGCATCGGCGGACGCGTCAATCTGGTTCGCTACGTCTCCGGCATAGCCGGACGTCAGGAGCGTGCGGATATTCGGCTTGTTCACTCGAACCCAGCGAGCGAGCGCGAAGCCATCGAGATCGCCTGCCATCTGCACGTGCGAGCAGACGACATCGACCGCCGTGTCGGCCGAAAGTATATTGACGGCTTCAACCCCGTTCGCGGCTTCCAGTACTTGGAAGTCGCGATCTCGCAAGTATTCTACAACCGCAAGCCGTACAGGCGCCTCATCCTCCACAACCAAGACTGTGTATTGCGGGTTCGGCTCAAGCTCAGGTGGTTCGGTTCCGTGCAGCTCATCGTCATTACCCGGCAAGGTTGTGCCCCGTGCTGACCTTGTAAAAATCGCTTTTCTCGTATGACTCACATAGTATACGACAATGCACGGCAGGTGATACCGGCTTCTCTTACAAAGCTACCTGACAACTCCGTGATACGGCCAGCCGCATGTTCGCACCCGCCGGATGCGTCGCAAGCCGATGAATTATTTACGATGGAATCGCGGTCGCCTCCGTGATGCCGCCGTCCTGGCGAAAAGGGCTAGAACTCTCCGCTGCGGTATGCCTCGTCGAGCCGCTGCCGATCGTCCTCCGACAACTCTTCCCACGCCTCGCCGCGCCGCCGTAGCGCTCCGGTGAAGTCCGGCGGCCGCTTGGCGTTGAACGCCTGTCGTCCTTCCTCGCCGTCGGTCGTCACCTGGATCAATAGATTGTTCATCAGGTTCTGCACGTGCCATGCCTGGTCCGTCGGCAGATCGCCGAACCGCACCACGAACTCCTTCATCATCCGCACGGCGACCGGCGGCAATGTGACAATATGGCGCGCGTATTTCTCGGCGCGTTCCAGAAGCTGTGCATGCGGTACTACTTCATTGACCAGACCGATGCGCAATGCCTCCTGCGCGTCGAACGGTTCGTCGGTCAGCAGGATCTTCATCGCGTCAGCATAGCGAAGCTGCCTGATCAGCAGGCTGGCCCCGGGTCCATGACCGATCCACCCCTGCGACAGCAGCGAGAACCTGAACCGCGCATGCTCGGCGCTGGCGATGCGGATGTCCGTCGAGGACAGCAGCACATAAAGCCCCGCACCCGCCGCCCAGCCGTTCACCGCGGCAATCACCGGCTTCCACACGCGAGGATAGTGATCGCCGAACCGTCCATCCGCGCCGGTCTTTTGGCCATGCACCGTCCCGGCGAGCGGCCAGAAGATCCGTTGGGTGCGCAGGTATTCGCGCTCCTCCTCGGTGATGTTCTTGCGCGGCGCCAGGTTATGACCGCCGCAGAAATGCCGGTCACCGGCGCCGGTGAGGATGGCGCAACGAATGTCGCGATCCTCCCACAGATCGATCCACGCCGCGGAAATCTCGTCCGACGTCTCCTTGTCGAAGATATTCGCCTTGGCGGGATTGTTCAGCGTGATATAGGCGACGCCATCGCGCTTTTCATACTTGATGGCCATCAGGTCAGCGCCCTTCCCTTGCGCGCAATGAACTCGGGGAATGCCTGCTCGGCCTTGGCGCCGCGCATCACATGCGTGGTGTAGTGGTGCTCCATCTCGTACTGCTGCTCCTGGCTCTCGCCCTTCTGCTTGAGCAACAGCGCCTTCACGCCCATTACCGCGCCACGATGGTTGCCGGCGATCATCCGTGCGATCTCCATGGTCTTGTCGCGCAACCGGCTCCGCGGCACGAGGTGGTTCAGCAGGCCGATGCGATACGCCTCCTCGGCTTCGACGACGCGCGCGGTGAACAGCAGTTCCTTGGCGATCGGCCAGCCGATCTGCGCTCCCAGCGACCAGGTGCTGTTGATGCGGCCATACGCCGCGGCGAGGAAGCGGAATTTGGTGTCCTCACAGCCGATGCGCATATCGAGCGATGAAGACAGCACAGCCGCCCCGCCGAATGCCAGTCCGTTCATCATGCCGATCGTCGGTTTGGCGGAAGCCGCGATGTCATAGGCTCTGCGGCCGCCACGCATCTCCTCGAGCTGCTCGAAAGTGTAGCGGCGGTCGTCCTCGCGCTGTTCATGAATGTCCCCACCGGCGGAGAACGCCTTGGTGCCGGCGCCGGTGATCACGATGCAGCCCACCGCATCGTCCGCGTCCATCGCCTTCACCGCGTCGTGCAGCTCGGCGGACAGCCTGCGGTTCATCGCGTTCAGCTTGTCGGGGCGGTTGAGCGTCAGGATGCCGACGCCGTCTTCGACATCGACCAGGATGTGTTCGTAGTTCATGGTTTCCTCCAGCGGTCCTGTCATTGCGTGGAGCGCAGCGACGAAGCTATCTCGGCCGAGATTGCTTCGCTTCGCTCGCAATGACAATGGAGGCGGGCGTCAGTCGCTGGTTGGCTTTTCCGATGCTGTCGGCGTTGCCGGCGCCGACGCCACGTGTGGCGCAGGGTTCTTGGAAATTGCGCCGGTCATGGGAATGAAGAACACACCCATGTCGCGCTTCGAATGGATCTTCCCTTCGTCGTCCTTGGTATAGATGTACAGCACCTGGCCGCGCTTGAACGGCTGGCCGATCGGAATGACCAGCCGCCCGCCGGGCTTGATCTGCTTGAACAGGTCGGGTGGCGCGTACTGCGCGGCGCAGGTCACGATGATGATGTCGAACCCGCCCGGCACTTCGGGCCAGCCGTAATAGCCGTCGCCCACACGGGTATGGACATTCTCATAGCCCAGCGGGGCGAAGATCCGGCTGACCGCCTTGCCCAGCGGTTCGATGATCTCGATCGAATAGGCCTGCTTCACGATGCGCGACAGCAGTGCGCTCTGGAAGCCGCTGCCGGTGCCGATCTCGAGTGTCACGTCCTGCGGCTTCGGCTTGCAGATCTGCGTCATGTAGGCCTGACCGAGATAGTCCGAGAGCGCTGAGCCGTAACCCAGACCCCAGGGCTTCGGGTCGGATTCATAGGCATCGCCGGGCGTCGCGCGGTGCTCCGAATAGATGTAGTGGAAATACTCGCGCGGCACCGCCTCGAAGGCTGCCACCACGGCGGGATCAGCGGCGCCGAGGCGTTCCTTCAGGTAGGCCTCGATGTGCTTCAGCACCGCGGGCTTGCGCTTCTGGATGGCGTCGAACTGCGCATCCGTCAGGCTGACCGGACGGCCAGAGGCGTTCATCGCCGTCTCATAGGCGGAACGCGTCCAGGCGGACGCCGCGTGCGTCGGACGGACGAGGCATAGCGCGCCGGCGGCGGAGATCACTCCGCGGCGCGTGATCGTGCTGAAAGATGTTGCCACGCGCGGCTCTTCCTTGCTGCCGGATACGTCACCAGCGCAACCACATACAGCACTGCGGCGGAGAGCAGAACCCGGCTGAACCCGGCCTCGCGCGCAATCAGGTTGGCGAGTGGCGTCGCGACCACGGAAAAGGCACCGTTCAGCGCCCAGGCCCAGGGCAGCATTCCCCCCGACCCGGTATTGGTGAGGCCGAGTGGGAAGGGCAGGCCGAGGGCCAGGGATACCGGCGCCACCACGGCCAGTACCAGCCCGGCTCGCACGAGCCAGGGAAGGCCGAGGGTCGCGAGTATGGCAGGTTGCAGCCCTGCCAGCACCGCGCCGCACCAAGCGACGGCGACAAAGCAGGCCAACGCCATCGCGCGACGCGGCGCCTGGGTCAGCCGATCCGCCAACATACTTCCCAGGCCGGAGAACACCAGCATTCCGGTCAGCACCAGCGCGAAGCCGGAAGTACGATCGTTCAGCCACAGGCTCGCCTTCTCGATCACGAAGATCTCGATGAACAGAAAGCCCAGGCCCAATGCCGGGAAATACACGATCGGCCGCAGCAGCCCGCCCTCCGGCAGGCGAAGCCGCCGCGGTGCGATCAGCGGGACCAGCAGCACGAGGATCGCGATCACCACCGCCTGCGCCAGCACGGCGAGGTTGATCAGCGCACCGATCTCCGCCTGCGGCAGGATTTCCAGCCGCTTGAGGATCGTATCGAGCTGATCCAGTCGCAGCACGGCATAGAAGAATGGCCGGTCGAGCGTGATCGGCGCCAGATTGAAGGCCGACCGCGACGGTGTCGCGGCATCCGCGAGCACCGCGCGCGCCTCATCGGCGATCGCATCGTCGGGTCCATCCGAGGTGACCTCGCCGCTGGCGAACGACACCGCCGGCAGGTCGTTGTAGATGGCGGCGCCTGCGGCGGCCGGGTCCATGCCCGGATACCACGAGACGTCGAACGAACGCTCGTCGCTGAACCGGCGCAGCGCAGCGATTCGCTCGGCGTCCCAGACGTGGTTCGACGGCAGAACGCGGGCGCCCCAGGCGGAGCGATAGACGACGGTGTGAGAAGCGGGGTCGGCGATCCCGGCGGCCCGCAAAGCCGCTTGCGCCGTCCCCAGTATGCGCAGCGCATAGACTGGAAAGTCGCGGATCGACACGGGAATGGACACGATCCCGCCCGGCGTCAGCGCATGCAGATAGTCGGCCAGGGCGTGCACCGTGAACGCGGTCGCATTGGCATCGGCGGCATCGAGGAAATCCGCCGAAAGGTCGATGATGTCGTAGCTGCCGCTGTCGCGGACAGCCGCCACCGGCCCCTCGCCCGAGAGAGTGACCCGGCTGTCCGCGCGCCACGCAGGCGATGGGCCCAGGCCATCCTCCAGCGAGCGCAGCAGCACCGGTTCCGGCTCCAGCACGCGGACATGCGCCGCACCGAGCGCCAGGACCTCGGCAATGCGAAAGCCGCCCGAGGCCCCGGCCAGCAAAACATTCGCGTGGGGGATCAGCCGATATGGCAAGGCGTCGAGCGATGCGGCGGCATAATCGACATCGAGCGCACCGGTCCTGGGCAGGGCGGCAATGCGGTTGCCGTCGCGGTACAGCCCGAAGGTCTGCGGCGGACCGGGTACGCCGAGCATGCCGGCATTGTTCGAGATGTCGGTATCGACGCGCTCGGTGAAATCGTCCAGCAGCGCGTAATCGCCGCGTGGCGACAGCACGGTCGCGACCACCCGTGCGTCCGGCGTGTGCAGCGGCGCGTAGATCGCCTTGAAGTCGTTGAACTCCGCCTGGTTGTCGAGCAGCAGCAGGGCCTCGGCGCCGAGCAGCGCGGCACCAGCTGCCGCGGCGGCCACCCAGCGCCAGCGTCCGGCGACGAAGCAGGCACTGGCCGCCAAAGGCACGAGCAGCAGAGGCACCAGGAAGAACGCGTGCACCACGAACATCGCAGCCAGCACCAGCGCCGCCCCGGCGCCCGCGCCGGTCAGGTCATAGCCGTAGACCAGGCCGATACGGTCCGCGTTCAGCACGAAGCTCAGACTGACGAATACGCCGGTGAGAAAGAAGAATGGCAGCAGGCACGCGTAATATCCGGCGATGTTCCAGATCTGCGGCTCCCAGGTCGCCGGATTCTGCAACTGGAGCGGATTGAACGGGTTCGTCGTCGTGAAGTGGAAGCCGATTGCCGCGGTGGCGACCAGCAGCGCCGGCAGCCCCGCCAGCAGCGGTTCGCCATGGCGCGCAAAGGCGTCACGGAACAGCGCAAGGACCACGCCGCTGAACGCGAAGCCCACCATCACGATGGAGATCACCCAGTAGCCGTATTCCGACCACTTTGCGACGGCGAAGTAGCGGGTTAGCGCGGTCTCGTATCCCACCGCGGCCATCGACACGAGGAATAGCGGCACCAGAGCGGTGCGCGCCGTCACGGCCACACGTTCCGCGCGATGAAGCCCGCCAGCAACCCATTGAACCGTGCTGCGTCATCGACGAACAGCGCGTGGCCGGCGTCACCGAACACCGCGATCTGCGTGCCGGGCCGGTTGCGGGCGAGGTTCGCCGCCTGCTCGGACAACCAGCCGGGCCGCACCACGTAGAGCACGGGCCTGCGGGTGGAATACACCGCCTCGCGCCAGTAGGTCCGCGGCAGCGGGTAGGCGAGCAAAGCGCGGCTCGCCGACTCGGGTGTGTGCAGCGTCGCCTCGGTGAGCCGGTCCAGATAGCTGTCGCTTGGCCGGTGATGGAACATGCCGAGGACGAAACGGTGCATGACGATGGCGTGCGGCAGCACCGGCCCTGGGCGGCGCGGCGCGCGCGGAGGGGGTGGCGGTTCCTCACCGACCGAGTTGTCCACCAATACCAGCCCGGCGACCATCTCGTCGCCGTGGGCGCGCACATAGGCCAGCGTGTCGAGCACCCCCAGCGACCAGCCCACCAGCAGCACAGGCGCCGGTGTCAGGTTGCCGATAAGCTCGGCGATGTCCTGGCTGCGCCGCCCTGGTTCATAGCCCGACGCGGGCGCGTCCGATTCGCCCTGGCCGCGCGGGTCGAATGCGATGACATGATAGCGCTGTGCGAAGGCGCGTATCTGGGGCTCCCAGATCCAGGCCGGCATGGTCCAGCCTGGCACAAAGACGATGGTATGGCCGACGCGCGGCCCAGCCTCCAGGTAGTGCAGCCGTATTCCGTCGCTGGTCAGGAAGTACCGGCTTTGCGCAGGACCCTGGGCCGCTGCCGGCCGTGCCAGCAGCAAGACCAGCGCCGCGACGATACAGGCTGCCGTCCGCATGGTCAGCAGAACACCGGTTTGCACCGCGCCGTGTCAACGCCCGCGGCTTCAATTCGCGCGGCTCCGGCGGCGCCGGATTTACTTGACGATGGTGAGCGCCTGCAACCCGGCCGGTCGGCGCAGCACGATGAAGCCGCCGTCCAGTTCGACGATCCCGTCCTCGCGCCAGGCGCGCAACTGCTTGTTGACGCTCTCACGCGACGCAGCGACGAGATTGCTGAGGTCGCGCTGCGACAGCTTCAGGTCGATGCGCGTACCGGCGGGGCCGGGCCGACCGTAGTCCTCCGCGAGCTTCAGGAGTACGCGGGCGAGGCGCTCCGGCAGATCGAACAGAGCGATCTCCTCCAGCGCCATGCTGGTGCGGCGCACCTTTTCGCACAGCACCGTCAGCAGCCGCAGGGTCAGATCCTGGTTATGCATCAGGAACGGCACGAAGTGACGCCGCTCCACGACCAGCAGCAGCGAATCCTCGATCGCGGCGCCATCGGCGCTACGCGGTTTGCCGTCGAGCAGGGCGAGCTCGCCGGTGACGTCGCCAGGGTTGATGACGTTCAGCGTCACCTCCTTGCCGTCGCCGGAAATGGAACTGATACGGATTCGCCCGCGTAGAACGACCATCATCGACGAGCCGCTGTCGCCGCGCTGGAAAATGGTCTGGCCGCGGCGGACGCGGCGCTCCGAGGCGAATTTCAGGATCTCGTCGAGCTCCTCGGGTCGCATGGCGGCGAACAGCGGGCTGCCCAAGAGGGCCGTACGTTTGACGTTGCGCTCAAGCCTGGCCACGAGCGTCTCCCGGTCCCGATGCCCCGCCCGACGGTTGACCCCGTGCTGGGCGATTCCCGCGGGCAGTATGCGCGTCCTGGTGCCAATGTGGTATCCCGCATGGTCCTGCCGAAGGAGACGCCATGCCGGTGCCGGATGAAGCGGTGCGTTACGCCCTGTCGCATGAGACGCCGTGGCCGCGCGATCTGCGGGCGCATCTCGAGGCCGGCTTCTTCGAGCCGCCGCCGCACAACGAAGTCCTCGGGCCTATCCGGCCTCGCGGCGCTCCCAACGGGCTGATCCTGCGTGGCGGATCAGTGGTCGCGCGGTGGGGCGACACGCGGCAGGTCGATTTCACCTTCTCGGCGGCCAAGAGCTATCTCAGCCTGCTGGCGGGTATTGCCGTGGCCGACGGACTGATCGCGGACCTCGACGAACCGGTCGCGCGCACGGTGGACGACGGCGGGTTCGAAGGCCCGCACAACGGCGCCATCACCTGGCGACATCTGCTGCAACAGACCTCCGAGTGGGAAGGCGCGTTGTTCGGCAAGTCCGACATCGTCGATCGCAATCGCAACCTTGCGGTGGAGGGGAAGGGCCGCAAGGGCGACGCGCGGCCGCTGCTCGCGCCCGGGACCTTCTGGGAATACAACGACGTGCGGGTGAACCGGCTGGCGCTGGCACTGCTGCGCCGCTTCCGCCAGCCGCTGCCCGATGTGTTCGCCGAACGCATCATGCGTCCGATCGGGGCGTCGGACGACTGGAGCTGGCACGGCTACCGCACGTCGATGGTGGAGATCGACGGACGGATGATCGAGTCGGTATCCGGCGGCAGTCATTGGGGCGGCGGCGTTGCGATCCATGCCGAGGACCAGGCGCGCATCGGTCTGCAGATGCTGCACCGGGGCGTGTGGAACGGTCGACGGCTGCTGCCTGAAGACTGGATCGACGAGTCGCTGAAACCGTGTGCGCTGCATGCGAACTACGGGCTGCTGTGGTGGCTGAACACGGGGCGGACACGCTATCCAAGCGCCACCGAGAGAAGCTTCTTCGCGTCAGGAGCGGGCGGTAACATCACCTGGATCGATCCGTCGAACGACCAAGTGGCAGTGATGCGATGGATGGACCCGGCCTCGGTCGACGGATTTATCCGGTTGGCGCAGCCATAGCGTCAGTCGAAGCCCAGGAACCCGGGCATTTCGCTGATTGGCGACGCTGCCTTGAGCCGCGCCAGGTCCGGTGCCGGGCGCGCAGTGCGCTGATCGCCGGCCAGCAGCGCCTCCAGTTCGGCTGCGACCGATAATACCAACGCATCTCCCCCGCGTGGGCCAACAATCTGCAAGCCGAACGGCATGCCGTGGCGGTCGAGGCCGACCGGCAGCGATACCGCGGGATGACCCGGCAAGGTCACGGCATAGGCAAGCGCCAGCCAGTGGAAATACGTGCGCGTCGGTTTCCCGTCGATCTCCGCGGGATACAGTTCGCGCCATGGCCGTGGGCTGATGGTGATCGACGGGGTCAGGATGACGTCCCAATTCTGGAAGAACGCCTGCCAGCGTCGGTACATCGCGGTCTGCAGCGAATGTGCCCGTGCGACATCTGTTGCCGAATAGCGCAGGCCTTCCTCGACATTGGCATGCACGTTCGGCCCGACGTCCTGCGGCCGGGAGCGCACCCTCTCCAGATGGCTCGCCAGGACCCCGACGGCACGCAGTACCTCGAACGCCTCGTCGGCGCCGGCGCAGTCGGGCGTCGCATCCCCGGTGCGCGCGAAGACGTGGCGGAACAGGCCGGTCTTCTCCGCGAACACCTCGGCGATGTGCCGCTCGGTCGGTGCGAAGCCGAAATCCGGCGTGATGGCCACGCGCAGGCTTGACAGATCGACGCGCGCCGGAACCGCGTAGTCCGAAGGGCGACGGATCGTGCGGCCATGCACCGTGGTCGCCAGCGGATCGCGCGCATCGTCGCTCACCATGGCCGAGAGCAGCAGGCAGAGGTCCGGCACGGTGCGCGCCATGGGCCCCGCCACCGACAGGTTGTTCCAGCCGAGACCGCGCCGCTCGTTGGCGACCAGGCCCGGCGTCGGGCGGAAGCCGACGATGCCGGAGAACGCGGCGGGATTGCGCAACGAGCCACCAGTGTCGGAGCCTGAACAGATCGGCACCATTCCGGTGGCAAGCGCCACTGCGGACCCGCCCGAGGAACCCGCGGCCGAGCGGGTCGGATCGAATGGATTGCCGGTCGCGCCGTATACCGCATTGCGCGTGTTCGCCCCGGCGCCGAACTCCGGCGTGTTCGTCTTGCCGACGACGATCGCGCCGGCCTCGCGTACCGCTGCCACAAGGCGTTCGTCGGCGGCAGGAATGTGGTCACGGTAGATCGCGCTGCCGAACGTCGTGCGCAGGCCCTCGGTCTCCTGAAGGTCCTTGATGCCGATCGGCAAGCCGTGCAGCGGCGGCAGCTCATCGCCGCGCGCCACCGCCGCATCGGCGGCCTTCGCAGCCACGCCAGCCCGGTCGAAGTCGCGCGCGACCATGGCGTTGACCGCGTGGTCCACCGTCTCGATGCGGGCGATGCAGCTCGCCAGGAGTTCGCTCGGCGCCAGCCTCTTGTGCCCGATCAGGCGGCGCGCTTCGACGGCCGTAAGGTCGCAGGGTTCGGCCATCCTAGTAGCCAAGCGCCAGCCCGTCCTTGCGCGGTTCCGATCCGCCGACCAGGCAGCCGCGGGCACGGTCGATCCAGATCGCCTGACCCCCGCCATGCGGCCGATCCACCGTCTCCAGCGTGTGACCCAATCGCGTCAGCGCCTCGCCGACGTGGTGCGGAATGCCGTGCTCGATCTGCACCTTGTCGCGCAGCGGGAACAGCCGCGGCAGGTCGATCGCCTCCTGGATGTCGAGCCCGTATTCCAGCATGTTGGTGAGGAACAGCGAGTGGCCCATCGGCTGGAAATGCCCGCCCATCACGCCGTACGGCATCACCGCTTGACCGTCCTGCATCACCATGCCCGGGATGATCGTATGCATCGGCCGCTTGCGCGGGGCGATGCAGTTGGGATGGCCACGCTCCACGCGGAAGCCGAAGCCGCGGTTCTGCAACATCACGCCCGATCGCTCGGCAAGGATCGCCGAACCGAACCCCTCAAACAGCGAGTTGATGAAGCTGCATGCGTTGCCGTCCTGATCGACCACGCAGAGATAGATCGTGTCGCGGTGCCGTGGCAGCAGCGTCTCGCCAGCCGAGGGCAGCGCCCCGAGTGCCTTGCTATCGTCGATCAGTGCGCGCAGGCCTGACAGGTAATCGCTGCTGAGCAGTTTCTTCGCCGGCACATCGACGTGCGACGGATCGGCGAGGAAGGCGTCGCGATCGCGATAGGCAAGCCGCGCCGCCTCGATGTGCCGATGATAGCGCTGCGCCCCCAACGGGCCATCGGGTGCGGACTGCAATCCGCCCAGCATGCCCAGGATCATCAGCGCAATCATACCCTGCCCGTTAGGCGGGCATTGGTACACGTCGTAGCCACGCCAGTTCAGCGAGAGCGGCTCGACGAACTCCGCGTTGGCGAGGCCGGCAGCGAAATCCTCTTCGGTGTGCAGGCCGCCGCGCGCGCGCAGGGTTGCGACGATGTCGGCGGCAACCGCACCCTCATAGAATGCCTTGGCGCCGTGACGGGCGACGCTGCGCAACGTCTCGGCCAGCGCCGGATTGCGGAAGATGTCGCCGGCATTCGGCGCAACGCCGTTCGGCAGGAACGCGTGCGTGCCGTTCTTGCGCAGCTTCGCCTCGAGCCGCTTCCAGGACCACGCCACGACGGGATGCACCGGCCAGCCATCGGCGGCAAAACGGATCGCAGGCTGCAACAGCTCATCCAGTCCCTTGCGGCCGTGCGCCTTCAGCAGCGTCTCCCATGCGTTGATCGCCCCCGGCACGGTGACGGCGTGCGCCGATGTGTTCTCCAGTGCGGCGATGCCGTGCTGCTCGTACCAGTCGATCGTGGCGGCTGCGGGTGCGCGGCCGGAACCGTTCAGTGCGAACACCTTGCCGGCCCCGGCGGGCGCATAAAGGCAGAAGCAGTCGCCACCGATGCCGGTGGACTGCGGCTCGATCACGCACAGCACGGCGGTGGCCGCCACGGCGGCGTCCAGCGCGTTGCCGCCGGCGCGCAGTACATCGAGGGCGGTCAGCGTGGCAGCCGGCATGGAGGTCGCGGCCATGCCGTGCGTCGCATAGACCGGGCTGCGGCCGGGCAGTTGGTGATCGCGCATTCTTCGGGTCGCTCCAGTGGTCAGAAATGGGCAAGTCCGCCAGTATGGCGCAGCGACCGACCACTGACCACTGGAGCGCGGCCGATGGCCGAAACGATCGCCTACAGCGACTTTGAGCGGCTCGATGTCCGCGTCGGCACGATCACCGATGCACAGCCGTTCCCCCAGGCGCGCAAGCCTGCCTACCGGCTGGTCATCGACTTCGGAGCGGAGATCGGCGAGAAGCGCTCCTCCGCGCAGCTCACCGTGCACTACCGGCCCGATCAGCTCATCGGCCGGCAGGTCTGCGCCGTGGTGAATTTTCCCCCGCGCCAGATCGGCCCGTTCATCAGCGAGGTGCTCACACTCGGCATGCCGGACGAGGAGGGGGCGGTCGTGCTGGTCAAGCCGGACTTCAAGGTGCCGAACGGCGGCAAACTGTTCTGATGGCGACGCACTACTATGCGGTGTCGTGGGACCAGTTGCATCGCGACGCCCGCGCGCTGGCCTGGCGGTTGATGGACAAGCGACCCCTCGCGGGCATCGTCGCGATCACGCGTGGCGGGCTGATCCCGGCGGCGATCATCGCGCGTGAACTGGACGTGCGCCTGGTGGAGAGCGTGTCGATCGTGTCGTATGCCGCCGGAGGCGGCGGCTCGCTGATCGAGGAATCGAGGGGAGGCGAGCCGGTCGTGATCAAACCCCCGGCTGCGGCGGGCGACGGCACCGACTTTCTGATCGTCGATGACCTGGTGGATACCGGCGCGACCGCACGCGCAGTCCGAGCGCTGCTGCCCCGCGCCCACTTCGCCACGGTCTATGCCAAGCCGGCGGGGCGCGAGGCGGTGGACACGTTCATCACGGAGGTCTCGCAGGACACCTGGATCCTGTTCCCGTGGGACACCGAGCCGCAGTTCGTCGCCCCACTCGTCAAGCGCGAAGCCTGATCGTCCGAATTTTGTCCGCCAAAGATCCCGGCTGCGATGGCTCGCGGCTTTCGCTATAGCTCGGATGGCAATCTGACCACGGGCAGAGCCCAGAGGATGAGATGTCCGATGCTCCGACGCAGTCTGCCGCGCCTGACAGCAGCACACAGGCAGGCTATCTGACGCTTTCCCCGTTCGTCCAGAGCCGTCTTGGCTGGTGCCTGATGGGCTGGGACTGCCAGGTGCGTAGCATGCAACTACTCCAGGACGGTGACGATGATGCGTTCAGAACGGCCTGTGGAGCGCTGAGTCAGCAGTTCCGCTTGAATTCGCGGCTCGACCCACAGGCGGCGGCGCCAAGCTTCCTGAACGCGTTGCAGCCCGATGACTGGGACACGCTGTATGGGTTGTTGCGCCTGGCGGGCCCAACTCTTGCATGGTCCGACGTGCCCGGTGCGCAGCGGAACGTCGTAACCGGTGGTCCGGTGTCCCGAGGCAAGATCGATTCATCGGGAACATTCGTGCCATCCGCGCCCGACGACCTGATAGCGGGGTTTGGCCTGCCTTCGCCCGCGATCAAGCTTGGCAAGCGTTTCCCGTTTGCCTCCGATCTGGACGTGCACCTCTATCTCTACCTCGACAAGGATGCCTACGCGAATGAGATGAAGTATTTCGCCTCGGGCGGCGGGATCCAGTTCGAAGGCAAGACAAGCGGGGGAACACCGCTTAAGCTGCGCCTTGGCGTGGGGCGGGATACCGCCGGCGGTGGGGCGGGATTCATCAAGCTGCAGATCGGGCCCGACACCGCGCCGATGGCGCCGCCCCGATAACCGACGCTCGCGCTATCCGGTCATGACTGCGGCGCGGCTCCTGAGCAACGTCTCGGCTTGCGCCGCCATGGCGCGCACGCTGTCGGCCGCCGGCACCAGCGTGTCCATCATGCCGATGGCCTCGCCGACATAAACGGCAATCTTGTCGGCATCGGCATTGGCGATCGCCTGCACGTAGGCCGGCCGCAGTTGCTCGGCCACCGGGCGCAGTTCCTCCTCCTTGCCGGCCCAGCGGTCGGTGAAGCTGTTGCGCAGCACGCGACCGGTGAATTCGGCGGGCCAGGCAGCGCCGCGCGCGACGTCGCCGGCATACTGACGCAGCGTGTCGTCGCCATTGCCGGCCAGGGCAGCACTTTGCAGGTTGGCGTGGACCAGCGCCTCGGGGCTGGCCCACAGACGCGAACCGACCAGCACGCCGTCGGCGCCCAGCATCAGCGCTGCGGCCAGGCCGCGGCCGTCGGCGATGCCGCCGGCGGCGACCAGCAGCGTATCGGGGCTGCGCCGTGCCAGCAGGTCGGCGACCTCGGGCACCAGCGTCATCGTCGCGCGCCTGGCGCCGTGACCGCCCGCCTCGGTGCCCTGCGCGACGATGATGTCGGCACCGACGTCGAGCGCCGCCTCGGCGTGCCGCATGTCCTGCACCTGGCAGATCAGCAGCCGTCCCGCCGCCTTGATGGCCGGAGCGAATGGGCGCGGATCGCCGAACGACAGCATCACCGCGGCAGGTGCGTGCGCCAGCGCCGCATCCAGCACGGCGGGCTGGGTCGCCAGCGCCCAGGTGATGAAGCCGCAGCCGACGCGGGTGTTGCCGGCCTCGGCGAATTCGTGCGCGAGCCATTGCGCATCGGAGGAGCCCCCGCCGATCAGGCCGAGCCCGCCGGCGGCGGTGACAGCCGCGGCAAGTCTGCCGCCGGCCGCGCCACCCATCGGTGCGTTCAGGATTGGATGTTCGATGTTCAGTCGCTCGGTCAGCCGGGTGCGGATTGCCATGGCGTTTACTCGAACAGGGCGACGGCGCGGATCGGGCTTGCCGTACCGCCGCGGATCTTCAGCGGGAAGCCGATGAAACGGAACCGCCCGCGACCGATCAGCCTGTCGAGATTGGCGAGGCATTCCATGTGCGTGATGCCCCTCTCGGCGCATGCCATGTGGGCGAGGTAGTTCGGTTCGCCTTCCGGCGCCGGACTGATCGCCTCGACGCCGAACATCAGGATGCCGCGATCGGCGAGCCAGTGCACCGATTCCAACGCGAGGCCAGGGAAGTCGTGCAGATAGCCGGGTTTGCCGAGCAGCCGGTCGTTGGTCGCCATGTAGAGCAGCACGGTGTCGCGCGGACGGATCTCCTGGCCCGATTGGTCCAGCGCTGCCTGCATCTCCGGCACCGTGATCGCGTGCTTCAGCGGCACGTGCGACAGGTCGAGGCAGATCGCCGAGGTATAAAAATTCTCCAGCGGCACTTCATCGATAGACAGCGCGCCGGGCCGCGGATCGAAATGCACCGGCGCGTCGACATGCGTGCCGGCGTGGTCCGACAACGCGATGGACAGCGCCTTCGAGGTGAACACGGTGTTGCCCGCGTATTTCTTCTCCGAGTGGTCGCCCCACACCGAGACGATGACGGGCGGGTGCGACGGATGGGTCTGCGTGCGATGGAACAGTTCGCGGCTGAGGTCGATGAGTTCCATTGGCGGCGCCTTCGCGACTGTGGATGGCGGTGCTACGGTCGGACATCGCGCGGGAGGAAGCAAACATGGCCGGATTGTCCGATATCCTCGAGACCACGCAGCTTGAGAAGGTGGCGGAAGGGTTCGTGTTCACCGAAGGGCCGCTGTGGCATCCGGATGGTTTCTGGTACTTCGTCGATATCCGCCAGAACCTGCTGTATCGCATGACGATCGGCCAGAAGCCCGAAGTGGTGCGCAAGACCATCGGCGGCAACGGCACGACGTTCGATCTGCAAGGGCGCCTGATCCAGTGCGAGGGCGACGGCCGCATGGTGACGCGGCTGGCCGCCGATGGGTCGGTGACGACGCTGGCGGATCGCTTCGAGGGCAAGAAGCTGAACCGGCCGAACGACGTGATCTGCCGTTCCGACGGCTCGCTGTTTTTCACCGACCCAGGTTATCGCGTGCCGTTGGCCGAGCGCGAGCTCGATGCCGCAGTGTATCGCATCGCGCCGGACGGAGCGGTGAGCCTGGCGGTTCCCGTGGAGTATCCCAACGGGCTGGCGCTGTCGCCCGACGAGCGCACGCTCTACATCGCCAATACGCGCTGGTGCCAGTACGTCCACGCGGTGGAACTGGACTCGGCCGGCAACATGGTGCGCCGGCGCGTGTTCGCGGACATGTCGGCGGACGGCACCAACGGCGTGCCGGACGGCATGAAGGTGGACCAGGCAGGGCGTGTCTTCTGCACCGGCACCGGCGGGGTCTGGGTGTTCGCACCCGACGGTTCGAAGATCGGCATCATTGAGATGCCTGAGGTGTGCGCCAACTGCGCGTTCGGCGGCCCGGACCTGCGCACCCTGTTCCTGACCGCCAGCACGTCCGTCTATACGCTGCGGGTGAAGACGCCCGGAATGCCGCATCCCTATTACAAGCGCGCCTGATATACCCCCCAACGGAACTCCCTCTCCCGCATGCGCGGGGAGGGTTGGGGAGGGGGGGCCGGACTATGCCTTGCTCACGTTCCAGAACACCGGCGCCGGTCCCTTCAACGGATCGCTTACGGCCTTCCCCCACGCTGCGCGCGGCATGTAGCGCCCGAGCGGGATGAATGGCACCGATTCGAACGCCGCCAACTGGATCTCGCGCTCCAGCCGCGTCTGCTCCGCGGCATCGTCGCTGTCGAGCCACGCATTGTAGGCCGTCTCGATGCGCGGAATGTCCGGCCAGCCGATCCAAGCGTCCTTGCCATTGCCGCGCAGCAGAGAGCCAAGCAGCGGATCGCGGTACTCCGGCACCGGTGTCACGCTGACGAACAGCGACCAGCCGCCCTTGTCCAACGGCTGCCTGCTGGCACGGCGCTGCAGCACTGTTCCCCAGTCCATCGCCTGGTCGTCGATCGTCATGCCGACCCGCGACAGCGCATCCGCAACCACTAGCGACGCCGAGTTGTAGAATGGCTGGTCGGTGGTGTGCAGCATCACCAGCCTTTCGCCGGAATAACCCGCCTCCGCCAGCATCGCCTTTACCTCGGCGGCACTGCGACGTGTCGTCAAAGCCTCGATCCCCGCCATGTCCACGTCGGGCTTGCCGGTGGCGAGATAACCCATCGGCACCGTCACACCCTCCGGATCGCCGCCCATGATCGCTTCCATCACCGCGTGCTGATCGATCGCCGCCATGATCGCGCGACGCAGTTTCACATTGTTGGTGGGCGCCGCGACGTGGTTGGGCCGCAACTGGCTGATGAAGCCCCATTGATCCAGCCGCCCTGTCACCACGTTCGATGCCCGTCGCAGCATCGGCAGCAGATCCGGCATCGGCATTTCCAGCCAGTCCACCTCGCCGGTGACCAAGGCATTCGCGGCGGTGGCTGGATCGGGGATCATCTTCCATTCCACGCGATCCACCAGCACGCGATGACCGCCCGAGGTGAAGCTCGCCGGTTCGTCGCGCGGCGAGTAGCGCTCGAACGGCACCAGCGCGGCGTGGCTGCCGATCACGTACTCGTCCTTGAGGAAGCGGAACGGGCCGGAGCCGACGATCTCGGTCATCTGCTTGAACGGATCCGTGCCGGTGGCGATGCGTTCCGGCACCATGACCGCCGCGGTCTGGAATTTCGACAGCAGCTTCGGCAGCGCCGGGAACCGCTTGTTCAGGCGCACCACGATGGTGCGGTCGTCCGGTGCCTCCAGCGCATCGAGCCGCGCCTCCAGCGTGGCACCTCCCGGATCGCGCTTCATCCAGCGCCGCAGCGAAGCGGTGCAGTCGCGCGCCAGCACCTTGGTGCCATCGTGGAACCACAGGTTCTCGCGCAGCGTCATCACCCAGCGGCGGCCGTCGTCCTCGACCACGTAGCCCGCGAGCATCTGCGGCTTCGGGTTCATCGCGGCGTCGCGGCCGAACAACACGTCGTAGATCATGAAGCCGACGTTCCGGGTGGTCATCGCGCTGGTCCACACCGGATCGAGGCTCGCCAGCGGCGACTGCGGCACGAAGATCAGCGTCTTCGCCGCCCCGCCTATCGCGGGACGCGCCAGCATTGCCATCGCGGCGCCCGACAGGAAATCGCGTCGTTGCATGGTTCAGCCCTTGCTCACGTTCCAGAACACCACGGACGGCCCTTTCGGGATGCCGACGACATTGGTCCGCCAGGCGGCGCTCTGCCGATAGCCGCCGAGTGGAATGAACGGCAGGGTCTCGAACGATCGCAACTGGTACTCGCGTTCCAGTCGCGTCTGCTCCGCCGGATCGGTGGCGCCGAGCCAGTCGGTGTAGAGCCGCTCTATGGTCGGATCGGTGGGCCAGCCGAACCACCCCTCCTTGCCGTTGCCACGGATGAAGTTGGCGAGCAGCGGATCGCGATGATCGGGTGCCGCAACGACGGAAGGGAACATCGACCAGCCGCCCTTGTCGAGCTGCTCGCGGTTGGTGCGGCGGGACTGCACCGTGGCCCAGTCCATCGCCTGGTCGTCGATATTCATGCCGGCGGCGGACAAGGTATGAGCGATCACCGAGGCGGTCGGATTGAAGAACCAGTGATCGGTCGCGTGCAGCAGCACGATGCGCTCGCCGCCGTAGCCGGCGCGATCGAGCATCGCCTTCACCTGGTCCGGCGTATGCTTCGTGCGCACCAGCTCCATTCCGGCCTCGTCCACCTCCTTCTTGCCGGTGCGGAGAAAACCGACGCCAGTGAACATGTTCTCCGGATCGCCGCCCATCGAGGCGGCCATCACCTCCTCCTGATCGAGTGCCGCCAGCATGGCGCGGCGAACGCCCGGATTGCTGGTGGGTGTGGCAACCTGATTGGGCCGCAGGAAGCAGATCTGGCCGTAGGTATCCAGCACGCCGGTCTTGACGCCCGGCGTCTTCCGCAACTTCGGCAGCAGGTCGGGCAGCGGTATCTCTATCCAGTCCACCTCGCCGGTCATCAGAGCGTTCGCGGCGGTGGCGCCGTCGGGGATCATCTTCCACTCGACCCGATCGACCAGCACGCGATGGCCGCCCGCGGTGTAGCTCGCCGGCTCAACGCGTGGCACATAGCGATCGAAATTTGCAAATGCGGCGTGGCTGCCCAGCACGTGCTCGTCTGCGAGCCAGCGGAACGGGCCGCTGCCGATCGCCTCGGGGATCTGCTTGAACGGATCGGTCTGCGCGAGGCGCTCCGGCATCATCACCGCCGGGA